>NZ_JAHEHZ010000098.1 GCF_024639605.1 Roseobacter sp.
ATGCAAGCGACGGGATGAGCGCCGGGCTGCGCCGGGCTCTGGATGCACTCAGCGATGATGCGCCGGCAGTGATGATCCTGCTGCCTGATCTGCCGGATCTGACCACCTGTGATCTGCGCCGTGTTCTTGCTGCGGTAGACCCGGCGGACGGCACGGCGATGTGGTGTGCCTCGACACCTGACGGCAGACCCGGACATCCGATTGTGTTGCATGCGTCGCTTTTCGATGAAATGCGGGCGATCCGCGGAGATAAAGGGGCGCGCGCGATCCGCGATAACGTGGCACGTGACGGCAGATTGCGCGGGGTTCCGCTCGGGGATGACCGGGCATTGCGGGATATCGACACGCCAGAGGCATGGGACGCCTGGCGGGCGCTCCGGGAAAAACCATGACCTGCAACAGAAACGGGAGGGGAAATCCCCTCCCGTTTCCGTTAAGCCATGTCAAACGGATCGACATGGTCGCTGCATATTCCTGTCAGGCCACTGGGTGGCCTATGTGAGGTACCGGCGCGCGCGGTGTCAGCGTAGGCCGCGCGGCGGTTCTGGCGGCAAGACCAACAAGGGTTGCCAGCTCAGGGAACAATTCTTCAATCTCAAGGCGCTGCGCGTTGCCGATGCCATCGACCGGGCCCGCTGCAGGCTGATAGGTTTCTGTCCAGACCCCATCGGCCAGCACGACCTCATGGGCTTCGCACATGAAATGAAGATAGGTGACCCAGGGCACGTCGGCGGCCCGGATGCCCGGCTGTGCTGTCAGGTGTTTGGCGGCAAGAAAGACCTCACCGGCTCCGCAGTGCAGCGCCGTCATATCGCCTGTTGAGAGCACCCGGTGGTTCGGGCTGAGCATCAGATCACGCGCGGGCCTGCCCTCTCCGAGCGCACCCGCGGGGATTCGCACGGGGCGCAGGCGCGGATACTGGTTCAGTTCGGCGGTGGTCAGCCCGCGACTGCCCGTCCAGCAGATTTCCTGCGGGCCGTTGTCGCGCGTCATGACCCGGTCGCCGGGGCGCAGGTCTTCGACAGCAGATGTGCCTGCGGGTGTGACGATGCGTGCGCCCGGCACAAAGCAGTTCGGCAAAGGAACAGGGCTCAAAGACACAGCGCATGGCCGTTCTGTGCTCTTTGCTGCGCTCGCCTGCGGCATATCTGTTTTTACCCTTTTTCCCGGTCCGGACCCCCGTCAGGGCAGTCCGAAACCGCATACTCATTACTACAGCGGCGCATCAGAACCGGAGGCCCCGCAGAACAAAGCGACACCATCAGACACCACAAAAACACGTGGGTCTGTCCGGCCCTGATGCGTTGCCCGAAGGCCCCGCCTTGCTGACCGGTGTGACCCGGACCAGCACATAAAACCGTTTGACCGGCATGCTTGCCGTAAGAGTTGATAAGCCGTGCAGGCCCCGCCGCGAAAGTGAAATCTGACAGAAATGTGGCAGCAACGGGCGTTTCAAACGAGGTGTTGCACAGAGCGCCATGCTGGTTTCGGGCAAGAATTCCGGTGATTGTTTCCGGAGCAAAACTGACGATCTGCAGCAAATTTGTCATAATTTTCAGGCGAAAGGCGCAGGACAGATGACGCCCGCGCGCCGGCGGCACTGTGATTTTACGTTTCCGGATCGTAAACAGCCGGCCACTTTATTGCCGGCGTTTCCGGGCCCGGAAAATAACACATCCGCCAGCCGCGGCATTCCCGGGGCAAAAACAATCGCGACCTATTCGAGCCACTGACGCTTCTGACAGAACCAATAGACTTGTGCTGCGCGCAAAGAACGCGAATCAAAAGTGTCGCGCCCGGCTCTGACCGGGCAGCCTGGCAGCAGATTCTGAGATTGAATAACGCCTGCCCGAACGACCGGGAAAGATGCGTGCGAGGACGCCTCTTTTCCGGGCCAGCGGAAAGGGCCTGTCGCCCGGAACTGGCGCAGGAATAAATCAGAGGATGGACTTGCGGTGTGGTACCCAAGGCCGGACTCGAACCGGCACGCCTTGCGGCGGGGGATTTTGAATCCCCTGCGTCTACCATTCCGCCACTTGGGCACATCTGCGGATTATCCGAGCCCCTGCGCGCGGGCAAGCATAAACTGCACTGCACAAACTGTCCCGGACTTGACCTGCGGGGTCTGCCGTGTTCTGCCGCTCGGGCAACAATTGTACTGTGGATAACGATGCTCAGAAAGCTTTACGACTGGACACTCAGCATGGCCGAACACCGCCATGCTCTCTGGGTACTGGCATTTGTCAGCTTTATCGAAAGTTCGGTCTTTCCGATCCCACCGGATATTCTGATGATCCCGATGATCCTCGCGGCTCCCTCCCGGGCCTGGCTCATTGCCAGTGTGGCACTTGTGTTTTCCGTTCTTGGCGGGCTGCTGGGCTATGCCATTGGCTCCTTTGCTTTTGAGACGATCGGTAAGCCGATCCTGGAAAGCCTCGGCAAGGCTGAACCCATGGCCGCCTTTAACGAGCGGTTTAACGATCTGGGCTTCTGGGCTGTTCTGACAGCGGGCGTGACGCCTTTCCCCTATAAGGTCATTACAATTATGTCGGGCTGGACCGGCATGCCGCTGATGACCTTTATCGTCACGTCAATTCTCGCACGCGGCATCCGGTTTTATCTCGTCGCACTTTTGCTGTGGAAATACGGCGAGCCGATCCGCGGCTTTATCGAGCGTCGTCTGGGGCTGATGTTCATTCTCTTCGTTTTGCTTCTGGGCGGCGGGTTTTACGCGCTGAAATACCTGTGACCGGGCGTCAGGCGTTGTGGATGGCGACACTCGGCTCGCTCTTTATGATCGCCGGCGCGCTGGCGTTTCAGTATATTGGTGGGCTGCCCCCGTGCAAAATGTGTTACTGGCAACGCTATCCGCACATCATCGCCATCGCCATCGGCGCGCTGGCCCTTGCGCTGTCCAACCGGGCGCTGATTATGGCAGGGGCTTTTGCCGCCCTTATCACTTCGACCATCGGATTCTACCATGCCGGTGTCGAACAGGGGTTCTGGGAAGGTCCGACCACCTGCACATCGCAACCCATCGGCGGGCTGACCACGGATGAGCTTTTCGACCAGATCATGTCGGCCCCTGTGGTGCGTTGCGACGAGATCCCCTGGGAGATGCTCGGGCTCAGCATGGCCGCCTGGAACGGTGTGCTGTCTTTTGGTCTCTTTATACTGTGGTGCCTGGCCCTGCGCCGGCCTTAGGTGGCTTTACGCGTTGACAGCAGCAGGCTCGTTTCGCTCGCGGTGATACCGTCGAGCCTGCGGATGCGCGCGAGGATATCGTCAAATGCTTCCAGCGTCGTCGATCCGATTTCCACGATCACGTCCCAGCGACCGTTCGTCGACCACACATGACGCGCCTCGGGAAAGGCGTTAAGCTGACGGATGATCCGGTCGGTGCCGCGCCCTTCAATGGCGATCATCATCAGACCGCGCACCGCATCCCGCAACTGGTCGTGTTTCATCACAACGGTAAACCCCAGGACGTCACCGTTCTCTTCGAGTTTTGCAAGACGCGTGCGTACCGTGGCGCGCGACAGTCCGAGACGCGATGCCAGTTCAGAAAGCGGTGCGCGCGCGTTGTGCCGCAGAGCTGAGATCAGGCGTTTGTCCGTTTCGTCCATTTCATATACCCACTTTGATCAGTTCGCTGACATAATGTGCATAAATGATGCTTGTCGGCAATCCGGTCCGGTGATTATTCAGAGACAACACCCTCACAACGGAGCGTATCATGGCGGACAAAACCTGTATTCTGATCGGTGCCCCGGTAGACAGCGGCAAACGCCGCGCGGGCTGCCTTATGGGTCCTGATGCCTATCGTACGGCGGGCCTCGGGCGCGCCCTTGCCGATCTCGGTCATGACGTCGAGGACCGGGGCAACGTCGTCCCGCGCCGCTATACCGAGCGCGATGATCCGAAACTGTTTGCACCCGAAGAAACAATTGCCTGGACAGAGAGCCTGGCGGAAGCCGCCGAAGCCGGTCTGCGCGACGGGCTGCCGCTTTTCATGGGGGGCGATCACGCCTTGTCTCTGGGCACCGTTCTCGGGGCCATGCGCCATGCCGAAGCACAAGGTCGGCCGCTCTTTGTGCTCTGGCTCGATGCGCACAGCGATTATCACACGCCTGAGACCACAGACAGCGGCAACCTGCACGGCACGCCGCTGGGATATGTGACCGCGCGCGGTGACTTCCCGGGCTTTCCGCAGATTGCGACTCCGCTGCCGCAGGAGAATATCGCCATCATCGGGCTGCGGTCGGTCGATCCGGCAGAACGCACCGCATTGCAGGAAACCGCGATTCAGCGTGTCGACATGCGCGACATTGACGAAAACGGCATCGCCCGGCCTCTGGGTGCGTTTCTTGAGCGTGTGGCGACCGCAGGCGGCATGCTGCATGTCTCGCTTGACGTGGATTTTCTTGACCCGTCCGTGGCGCCGGCTGTCGGCACCACGGTTCCGGGCGGCGCCACAATCCGCGAGGCGCATCTGGTGATGGAAATGCTGCACGACAGCGGGCTGATGACTTCGCTCGATCTGGTCGAGCTTAATCCGTTTCTGGATGAGCGCGGGCGCACCGCGCAGGTGATGGTCGATCTGGCTGCGTCCGCTCTGGGCCGCCGGGTCTTTGACCGCCCAACCCGCGCATACTGATACCTTTGCAGGCGGGACCCTGGTTCCGCCGCGTTTATGATCCACCCCGAAAGGCCGCTGACATGACCACGCCGACCCCTTCCGACAAGGCCTTTGTGCCCTTCGTTTCTGTCGATCACATGATGCAGCTCATTCATCACATCGGTGTGCCGGAGATGCTGCGTGGTCTTGCTGCATATATCGAAGAGGATTTCCGCCGCTGGCAGCTCTTTGACAAAACGCCCCGCGTGGCCAGCCATTCCGCTGAAGGCGTGATCGAGCTGATGCCGACTTCGGACGGAGAGGTGTACGGGTTCAAATATGTAAACGGTCACCCCAGCAATACAGCCGAGGGGCTGCAAACCGTCACCGCTTTTGGTTTGCTGGCAGATGTGGCTTCGGGCTACCCGGTACTGCTCTCGGAGATGACGATACTGACCGCTCTGCGCACTGCGGCAACCTCGGCGCTTGTTGCGCGCGTGCTGGCACCTGAGGGTGCGACATGCATGGCGATGATAGGCAACGGCGCGCAGTCGGAATTCCAGAGCCTCGCGATGCAGGCGATCTGCGGCATCACCGAAGTCAGGCTTTTTGACATTGATCCTGCCGCCACGCGCAAGTGTGCGGCAAACCTTGCAGGCTCCGGGTTGAACGTTGTCACCTGTGACAGCGCGGAAGACGCCATCCTGGGCGCGCAGATCATCACCACCTGCACAGCTGACAAGCAATACGCCACCATCCTGACCGACAATATGATCGGCGCGGGTGTGCATATCAATGCCATCGGCGGGGATTGTCCCGGCAAGACCGAGCTTGCGCCGGCAATCCTGCACCGGGCCGAGATTTTCGTGGAATACCCCGAACAGACGCGCATCGAAGGCGAGATACAGCAACTGGCAGATGATCATCCGGTCACGGAATTCTGGCAGGTTCTGAGTGGTGATGCGCCGGGACGCCGTTCGCCCGGTCAGATCACTTTGTTTGATTCCGTTGGTTTTGCGATCGAGGATTTCAGCGCCCTGCGTTATGTGCGCGACAATATCCGTGGGACAGCGCTCTTTCACCCGCTCGATCTGCTGGCCGATCCCGATGATCCGCGTGATCTTTTCGGCATGCTGCAGCGCGCAAAGGGCTGAGCCGGGCCGTTCCGGGTTTTACCCGGAACCGGGGAATGGTGTGCGCGGGCCGGCAGGGCCGCGCGCCGCCGGATCAGAGAGGATGGGTTTTCGTGACATCATGGCCGTAGAGCCACCGGAACCGGCGCATCATCAGCCCGGGGGCTGCATGGCTGCCCAGTGACAGCGCCAGATGCGCCGCAGTGCGCGCCAGCCCGGGGCGGATGTGATAGTTGCGCGCATTGGCGCTGGCTGCATCGATGGCACGCCGCACGCGTTTCTGACGCGCTGCGGGATAGCTTGCGAGACCTTCCGGACTTACCGCACAGGCCGCCAGAACCCAGGCATCCTCCAGCGCCAGATTGGCCCCCTGGGCCAGAAACGGCAGCGTCGGATGTGCTGCATCTCCCAGAAGAGCCACTCCGTCCCGCACCCAGGTGTCTGCCACCGGATGCCGGAACAGACCCCAGAGTCTCACGTCTCTTGCCTGTGAGAGCAGATCAGCGACCGGGCCGCCGAACCCGGCAAAGGCCGCGCGCAGGTTGGCCGGGTCATCGGCGTGATGCCAGCCCTCTTCGGCCCAGGCCTCACGCTCCTGCACTGCCACCAGATTAATCAGCTCGCCCCCGCGCAACGGATAGCGAACCACGTGGCATCCGGGTCCCATGCTCACGCGCACTTCGCGGGTTGTTGTCTGTGCCGGAACAAGGGCGCGCCAGGCGACTTGTCCGGTAAAGGCGGGCCCGGGTCCGGTCCAGACAGCCGCGCGACCGACAGAATGAATGCCATCCGCACAGACCACCAGTTCCGAGCGCATCGTACCACCATCGGCCAGCTCGATCTCCGGCATCGGTCCGGGAATAACGCGCGTGACCCGGCGACCCATCTCAAAGGATACATTGCCCTGCCGGGCCGCCCGCGCCAGCAGGCCCAGCAAATCGGCACGATGCACAAGAAGGTATCTCTGATCCGGCAATCGCCGCAGATCCAGCCGCGCGACCGTTCTGCCGCGTTCATAATCCTCAAGCACCACTGCACCGGCCTCGACAGCGCCCGCGCGCATCAGCGAGGCCTCAAGCCCGAGACCGCGCAGCACCGCAAGACCGTTGGGGCTGATCTGAATCCCGGCTCCGGTTTCGCGCAGCTTTTCAGACTGCTCCACGAGGGTGACGGCAACACCACGTTTCGCAAGCGCTGCCGCACAGGCCAGACCACCGATGCCGCCGCCAAGGACAACCGCGTTTTTAGCCAGCCTCTGCCTCACCGGGCAAAGCAAAGGCGCCGGAGGTGATCCTCGGGCGCCCGCCGTGTCATTTCGGTCAGATGTGCCAGATCAGTCGTCCCGGTGAACCTTTTCGCGCCGTTCGTGACGCTCCTGAGCCTCAAGGCTCATCGTCGCGATGGGGCGCGCGTCGAGACGCTTCAGCGAGATCGGCTCGCCGGTTACGCTGCAATAGCCGAATTCGCCTTCATCGATCCGGCGCAGAGCACCGTCGATTTTGCTGACGAGTTTGCGCTGGCGGTCGCGGGTGCGAAGCTCAAGCGCCCGGTCGGTTTCTTCCGAGGCACGGTCAGCCACATCGGGAATGTTGCGGGTACCGTCCTGCAGGCCTTCGATGGTGTCGCGGCTGCCGGCCAGCAGTTCTGACCGCCACGTCAGGAGTTTACGGCGAAAATACTCGACCTGACGGTCATTCATGAAAGGTTCGTCTTCGGCGGGACGATAATCATCCGGCAGGAAATTTTCCTGTTTCATTTTGTTCCCCTCAACCTGGCTAATGTCTTCCATCTGCACCTGTCCTCAGGCTTTGCGCCCCTGTGGCCAGGGGATAGCGCAGTCATTGATAATTGTCACTACACAATCCTGTACTTTCCCGGCTAAAAGCACATTCAAAAGGTCATTCTAAAGGGTTGACAACAGCATGAAATTCCAAAGCACGGACGACTATGTCGCCACAGATGATCTCACCGTTGCGGTGAATGCCGCGGTCACGCTGGAGCGCCCTCTCCTTGTCAAAGGCGAACCCGGCACGGGTAAAACAGAGCTGGCCCGCCAGGTCGCCCGCAGTCTCGGTCTGCCGATGATCGAATGGAACATCAAGTCGACCACACGCGCCCAGCAGGGGCTTTATGAATACGATGCTGTCAGCCGTCTGCGCGACAGCCAGCTGGGCGACGAGCGGGTGCATGATATCTCCAATTATATCCGCAAGGGAAAGCTCTGGCAGGCTTTCGACACAGATGAGAAAACGGTGCTTCTGATCGACGAGATTGACAAAGCCGACATCGAGTTTCCGAACGATCTGCTGCAGGAACTGGATAAGATGGAGTTCTTTGTCTATGAGACCGGCGAGACCATCCGGGCGCGTCACAGGCCCATCGTGATCATCACATCCAACAACGAAAAGGAGCTGCCTGACGCCTTTCTGAGGCGCTGTTTTTTCCACTATATAAGGTTTCCGGAGATGGAGACCCTGCGCAAAATCGTGGCCGTGCATCACCCCGGGATCAAAGAGGCGCTGCTGACCACGGCGCTCACGCGGTTTTTCGATATCCGTGAACAACCGGGGCTGAAAAAGAAGCCGTCGACCTCTGAAGTGCTCGACTGGCTGCGCCTGCTGCTGGCGGAGGATATGACTGCGGAAGACCTGAAAACCGACACCAGAAATGCATTGCCGAAGCTGCATGGCGCTCTGCTGAAAAATGAGCAGGATGTGCATCTCTTTGAGCGGCTTGCATTTCTTGCGCGCAACGGACGCTAGACAAACGCCATCCGACCTGCCTAGAGTACGGTGAAACGGACACGTTTTAACTTCCTTAATGACCTGCGGCGATAATGATCGCGGGCAAGGAACGAGGCAGACGGGCAGGCCATGACAGAGAAGACGAATCCCGCGGTGCGTGCACTGCGTGAGAGTGATAAACCAGAATGGTCCGCTCTCTGGACCGCGTATCTGAAATTTTATGAAACCTCGCGGCCGACGGAGATTCATGATCTCTACTTTACCCGCCTTCTTGGAAACGATCCCCGGGATTTCAACTGTATTGTTGCCGAGGCAGATGGCCGGCTGGTTGGCCTGGCGCACTATCTGTTCCACCGGCACGGCTGGTCAGAGGCCGATACGTGTTATCTCCAGGACCTCTACGCAGACCCGGTTGTACGCGGTCAGGGCATCGGACGCGCACTGATCGAGGCGGTCTATGCCGCAGCGGATGAGGCCGGTGCGGGGTCGGTCTACTGGCTCACCCAGGACTTCAACACCACCGCCCGCCAGCTCTATGACCGGATCGGCGTCAAGACACCCTTCATCCGGTATAACCGCAAATGATGCGGCGTCTGGTATTGCCGCTGGTCATTCTGCTGGCCGGCTGTGCCCCCGCCACCCAGAATAACACCGCGTCGCGGGCTGTCTTCGGCGAGGGTATCCTGCCGCCCATGAAGACCTTCGCCCCGCAAAAGCAGGCGCAGACGACAAAATCCAACACCGGCCTTGCCCGCGATTTCATGGAACTTTCATTCCGGATGGAAAGCGGTCGCGCCCTGCCCGTGTTCACCCGGTTCGAAGGGCCCGTGACGGTGCGGATGACCGGCAATCCGCCAGCCACGATGAAGGGCGATCTGAACCAGCTGATCACCCGGCTGCAGACCGAGGCACAGATCCCGATCAGCGTCACCACCAGCGCGGATGCCAATATCACCATCCAGGCCGTGCCACGTTCCTCAATTAAAAAGATGTTGCCGCAGGCGGCCTGTTTTGTTGCCCCCAACGTCAGCTCGATCCGTGAATACAGGTCTGCGCGCCGTGCGCCACAGACCAACTGGACCCTGCTGCAGACCCGCGAGCGGCTGGCGATTTTCATTCCGAACGATTCCAGCCCGCAGGAAGTACGCGATTGTCTGCATGAAGAACTGGGCCAGGCGCTGGGGCCGCTGAACGATCTCTACAGGCTGCCGGATTCGGTATTTAACGACGACAATGTGCATACTGTGCTGACCGGGTTTGATATGATGATCCTGCGCGCGACCTATGCTCCTGAGCTGCGCTCGGGCATGTCACCTGAGGAGGTGGCAGCCCGCCTGCCCGCCATTTTTGACCGCATAAATCCCGCCGGCCGCAAACAGGCCGCGGCCCCGGCCAGCCCGACCCCGCAGGTCTGGAACCAGTCGATCCAGACGGCTCTCGGACCGGGGGCAGATTATGCCCGCCGGCAGGCAGCATCAGATACGGCGCTGCGCATTGCTGTGAACGAAGGATGGACAGACAACCGTCGCGCCTTTGCTCATTACGCCCGTGCGCGCCTGCTTCAGGCCAGTGACGGCGAAGCCGCGCGCCGGCAGTATGAGATTGCAGACCGGTTTTATGCGCGCTCCCCGCAAACCCGCCTGCACCGGGCCTATGTTGCCACACAGCTTGCCGCTTACGAGCTGGCCGATGGTGATCCGGTGGCCGCGCGTGCGCTGGTTGAGCCACATATCAGCATTGCGGCACAGTCTCAGAATGCTTCTTTGCTTGCCACGCTGCAGCTTCTGCGCGCAGAGAGCCTTGCGATGGAAGGGCGTGCCGATGAGGCCCGGGCGGTCAGGCTGGACAGTCTGGGATGGGCGCGATACGGCTTCGGCGCGGACTGGGTTGTGCGGGCGAAACTGCGCGAAATATCGGCCCTGAACCGCCAGAACGTACCGGCCTGATCCCGCTCCGGCGGAATGATGCCGCAGGAGAGCACAGATGATTGTCATTCTCGGAGCCATACTGGGCGCCCTTATCGGCGGGTTTACCGCAAAAAAACGCGGAGGAAACCGCAAGGACATCGCTCAGTATGCGGCGGGCTATGCGATGGCTTTTGTCGTGGTGAGCCTCATTCTGACCGTGCTGCTTGACCGGGCCCTGCTCTGAAGGAACTGCGATGTTTCTGCCATTCTTTGACGCCCTGCGCAAAAATGCCGTTCCGGTAAGCCTGCGGGAGTACCTGGCGTTTCTGGAAGGGATGGCGGCCGGGCTTGCGACTTATGACGTCGATGCGTTTTACTACATGGCGCGCACGACCATGGTCAAAGACGAGCGCAACATCGACAAGTTTGACCGGGCTTTTGCCGCTGCATTTTCGGGGCTCGGGAATATCAGCACAGCCGAGGTGCTGGAGGCGGTTGATATCCCTGCCGGCTGGCTGGAGAAAATGGCCGAGAAACATCTCAGCCCGGAAGAGAAAGCAGAAATTGCGGCCCTGGGTGGTTTTGACAAACTGATGGAAACACTGCGGCAACGGCTCGAAGAGCAGAAAGGGCGCCATCAGGGCGGCAATAAATGGGTCGGCACCGCTGGCACGTCACCTTTCGGCGCTTATGGTTACAACCCCGAAGGCGTCCGCATCGGACAGAAAGGGTCGCGCCATCAGCGGGCGGTCAAAGTCTGGGACAAGCGCGAGTTCCGTAATCTCGATGACACCGTCGAGCTCGGAACACGCAACATCAAAGTGGCGTTACGGCGCCTGCGTCGCTGGGCGCGGGACGGTGCAACAGACGAGCTGGACCTGAACGGCACGATCCGCGCCACCGCAGAGCACGGGTACCTCGATGTGAAAACGAGGCCCGAGCGGCGAAATGCGGTAAAGGTGCTGCTTTTTCTGGATATCGGCGGCTCGATGGACCCACATGTCAAAGTGGTTGAAGAGCTCTTTTCCGCCGCACGCTCGGCATTCAGACATCTTGAGCATTATTATTTCCACAACTGCCTTTATGAAGGCGTCTGGCGCGACAACCGCCGCCGCTGGGACGCGCAGATCCCGACCCATGAGTTGCTGCGCACTTATGGGTCTGATTACAAATGTATTTTCGTAGGTGATGCGTCGATGTCGCCCTATGAGATTGCGTATCCGGGCGGTGCGTCCGAGCACTGGAACGCCGAGGCCGGTGCGACATGGATCACCCGCGCTAAAGAACAATGGCCCGCAACCATCTGGATTAACCCGGTGCCGGAGAAGTACTGGCCATACACTCAGTCGATTTCGATGATTGAGGAGCTGATCGGCCCGGAGGCGATGGTGCCGATGACGCTTGAGGGACTTTCGCGTGGCATGAAAACACTGACACGTTAACGCCTGCATCGCCCTTGCCAGGGCATGGCCCACGCCCCATATTCTGTGCATGCTCAAGTTCACCCCCATACTGCTCGCCATAATGTACGGTCTTGCGATGTACCGCTTCTCTGCCTGGCGGACAGCAAAAGAGCTTGACGAAAAATCCACTGAGCTGGCCGATCCGATGCTGCGCACGCTCACCGACCGCATGGCGGCAGCGCTCGATCTTGCGAAAATCCGAGTGCACATCTATGAAATCGAGCCTGTGAACGGTCTGGCCGCCCCGGACGGGCGCATCTTCATCACGCGCGGATTTTATAACCGTTTCCGGGCGGGAGAGGTTTCGGCCGATGAGATGGCCAGCGTGATTGCGCATGAACTGGGCCATGTGGCGCTCGGGCATTCGCGTCGGCGCATGATCGACTTTTCGGGCCAGAACGCCCTGCGCACAGCACTTGCTATGGTGCTGAGCCGGTTCGTTCCGGGTGTCGGTGTTTTTATCGCGGGGATGCTGACCTCACTCCTGGCCGCCCGGCTTTCGCGCAGTGACGAATACGAGGCGGATGCCTATGCTGCGGCATTGCTGACCAAGGCAGGCATCGGGGTTGATCCGCAAAAGAGCCTGTTTCGCAAGCTTGAAGCGCTGACAAAGCAGCGCGGAGCCGCTCCAGCCTGGCTCATGAGCCATCCGAAGACCGAAGAGCGTATTGCAGCACTTGAGGCTCTTGAAGCAAAATGGGCCGCCGGCGCGCAGGTCTGAGCCGTTATCCCAGAGCCTTTGCAAGCCGCGGCAGGCGCGCTTTTTTCAGCAGGGCACGCATTTGCCAGTCTTCCCCTGAAAGCCGTCGCGCGGTGTTCAGTACCTCACCGGCATAAGACCTGATCACGTCGGGATCGTTCTGCCAGGCCCTGTGCAGCCAGGTGTCCGGATCCATGCGCGCAAGTCCTTCTTCCGCGAGGACCCCACGGGGAAAATCCTTTGCGTTCAGCGTCATGATAGCATCCGCCGAAGCAGATACCGCAGCTGCCAGAACGTGAATGTCATCGGGATCCGGCAGCCAGAGCCGGGTCTCAAGCGCTGCCGGAGGCGTGACTGCCGCCTGCGGCCAGGCGGCGCGCAGCATGGCGATTTCCGACCGTGCCTGAGTTTCACCCACCGGTCCGAGTTTCCGGGCCGCACGGGCCCATTCCTCGAGGATCCGCTCAGACCAGCATGGCTCGAAAAGACCCTTGCGGGCTGCCCCCATCACCATTTCGCGCATTACTGTGGGATAGAGCACACAGGCG
>NZ_JAHEHZ010000222.1 GCF_024639605.1 Roseobacter sp.
GGGATGAAAGTTTATGGCCAGGAGAGCGGCCGCAGTACGGTAGAGGGCCGGGCCAAGCAAACCGCGACCGAAATCGCCGATGTCCTTAAAAAGCGGTTCCAGGAACAGGGTTGGATCTGATGAGCGGGTAGATGGAGTCCGCTGCCTTCGTGCACGACGACATGACAACGCCATCCAGCCGCTGATCGGACCGAAGGACCAGCGCGTTCCGCTCCGTACGAACGCTAAAAAGAATGTATTGAAGAAACCGATCAAGCTCGCGCCCTTCACCGGCAGCTATAGGGAGCAGATCACATGACAAATCCAAAAAGGAAACAAGACAAAGCAGCCGAACAACCAACAACCCAACTATCAGTCAAAGAAAGGAGAAGACAATGAAAAAGAAGACACAATTTATGGTAATCGTATCGACAATGGTGTTGCTAAGCCTATTTCTGTTTTCCTGTGCGACGGCCCCGCCGTCGAAGTCTGAAAAAGAGCAGCAGCAGGACTCGGTGCGCGACATGGCAAACAAAACGCTCTCTGATCTCTACACAAAGCACCCGGCCGCTAAAGATGCCGTCGCCAAAGCGGCGGGCTATGCAGTTTTCAGCGACTTTGGCTTCAAGGTCATGTTTATGGGCGGAGCCCGGGGCAAGGGTCTGGCGGTAAACAATGCCTCCAAGCAGGAGACGTTTATGGAAATGGCCGAGTTCCAGCCCGGGATGGGGTTGGGGGCCGCCGAGTACCGGGTCGTGTTCATCTTTGAAACGCTGGATGCGTTAAACAGTTTCGTGACATCGGGCTGGGAGGCCGGGGCCAACGCGATGGCATCGGCCAAGACCAAGACCGAGGGCGGGGGGCTGGCCGGCGCCGTCACAGTGTCGGAAGGCGTCAAGATGATCCAGCTCAATGGAGAGGGTGCCATCGTCGGCGTCAGCATTACCGCCGCCAAGTACTACAAGGATAAAGAGCTTAACTGAATATTCACCTGCAATTTGATGCATATAGATTTAACTTTTTACTCCGTTTCTGTTCCGCGAATTTGGATTCAGGTGTCAGGTTTCAGAAAAAGTGGGCGCAATAGCATATCCTGAACACTGACACCTGAAATCTTACCCTCATAACGGGGAATAAAAATAGGATAAAAGTTAAACCCCCGTGATGATTATTTTCAGCACGCCAGGGCGAAACCCAACATATCCTGCTGTATGCACCGAAAAAAAATGAAGAACACTGACGGAAAACAACGTTTCGCGAAAAGCCTGCAAGTCATCGGCTTGGCGGTCGTCTTTTTGCTGGTGGCATCCCCCGGCGGGTCTTTCGGACAGACTCCGGTCAAATCACAACATTCTGCCGTGTCGCCTCCCGCAACCGCCATCAAGCCGGAGGAGGTCGCAGCCAGGGCCTCGGAGGTCACGAATCTTGTGGTCACCTTTTCCGAAAAATTCGCCGTCAGCCCTGAAATTGAAAAGATCCAACAGGCGCTTCCCGAAATCAACAAACAGATCGACCTGGATGCTGCCGAAACTGCCGCCACAGCCGGAACGCAGCCCTCGCTGGCGACCCTGGAGGCGCAGCGGGCACTCTGGCAGCGCTGGCAGCTTCAGGTGAGCACCTGGCTGACCCTGTTGACCCGGCGGGCCGTCGAGCTGCGCAGAGACCTGGATCGCCTGGCGCAAATGAAAGCGACCTGGACCCGGACCCGCGATGCCGCCCAGGCCGGGCAATCGCCGGGAGTCATCTTGCAGCAGATCGAAGCCGCGCTGGCTTCCATCGAAGCCGCGCAGCTTCCTCTGAAGGCCCGGGAGGAGTCGGTGCTGGGGCTGCAGGCCGACATGGCCGCAAAACAGGCCCGCTGTGATGAGATGCTGGCTCAGATCCTCAAGGCCCGCAAGTCGGCGGTTGAGGGCATTTTAAGGCGGGAAAGTCTGCCTGTCTGGAGCCCTGACCTATGGGGCCATGCCCGAACCACCCTGCCGCATCGCTTGGGGGACATTGCCCGCGGTTTCCAAGCAAGCTTTCGGGAATACATACGAGACCCCTCGCGAAGACTGCCGTTGCATATGGCGCTCTTGCTGGTGTTGACGATGGCGACCTGCGCGGCGCGGCGAAAAAAACGTCAATGGAAGGACAGCGGCGTGGGCGTGTCTCCTGTCGTGAAAGTGTATGACCATCCGTATTCCGCCGCGCTGATACTCGTCCTGCTCGTTGCCACGGCGGTCAATTCGCCGGCTCCCGCGCGTGTGAAAGACGTGTTTGCGATCCTGGCACTGGCGCCGATGATCAGGCTGGTGCGCCCGGTGATCGATCCGCGCTTCACCCCCGCGGTCTTCACGGCGGTGATCCTGTATGCGATCGACTTGGTTCGACAGGCATGCGGCGGCGCACCGCTGGTGGAGCAAACGCTCCTCATACTTGAAAGCCTGGCGGCGATCGCTGTGCTGGGATGGTTGCTTCATTCTGGACGCCTGCGGTATGACCCCGAACAGGAACAGCAAGGCCTGCGTGCGCGCTGGTTGCCGCTATTGGCTAAAATGCTCATGTTCACCTTAGCGGTCGGTTGTTTGACAGCAACCCTGGGATTCACGCGGTTGGCGCGCCTGATCTCACCTGCGGTTCTTTCCGGCGGCGTTTTGGCACTGTCGCTGTATGCCTATGTGCGGGTATCCAACGCCGCGGCAGTCATTGGGCTGCGATCGTGGCTTTTGCAGCGGCTGCGGATGGTTCGCAACCATAGCGATCGCATTCAAAGGTGGATCCACCGGCTGCTGGTGTGGACAGCGGTATTCTTCTGGCTCACCCGATCGCTCGAATACATCGGGATGCTGGACCCTGTGCTGTCGGTAGGCGGCACTATATTAGATTTGAGGCTGAAACGCGGTTCGATCAGCATATCCATCGAGGACATCCTCGCTTTCGGGCTGACGGTGCTGGCAGCCTTTCTGCTGTCTGCTTTTATCCGTTTCACGCTCCAGGAAGAAGTGTATCCCCGCAGGGGCTTGGCGCGCGGTCTGTCCTATGCCTACTCGCGCCTGGTCCACTATGTTATCCTGTCCATCGGGTTCCTGGTGGGGCTGGGGGTGCTGGGGATGGACCTGACCAAGGTGACCGTCCTGGCGGGTGCCTTCGGAGTCGGCATCGGGTTCGGGCTGCAAAACGTGGTCAACAATTTTGTCTGCGGGCTGATCCTGCTCTTTGAGCGACCGGTGCACGTGGGGGACATCGTCGAGGTGGGTGATACACAGGGGGAAGTTCGCCGCATCGGCATCCGCGCAAGCACCGTGCGCACCTTTCAGGGGGCCGACATTATCGTGCCCAATGCGCAGTTCATAACCGCCAGCGTGACCAATTGGACCTTCAGCGACGAACTGCTCCGCATCGATCTGCCGGTGGGCGTGAACTACGGCGCGGCGCCCCAGGCGGTGATCGAGTTGTTGGAGAAAACGGCCCAGGCCCATGCGGCCATTTTAGAAACTCCGCCGCCCAAGGGGCTCTTCACGGGTTACGGGGACAGCTCGATCAACTTTGAGCTGCGGGCCTGGACGGCTCAGTTTGGCAACTGGGCTGCGATCCGCAGCGAGCTTGCCTCCGGCCATGTACGATGCGGTATGTGCGGCGGGGATGGCGTTCCCCTTCCCCCAGCGCGAGGTTCGGGTTCTGGGGGATGAAACGGCACAGAAGGCGTCCGGCCTCCGGCTGGGCGGCAGTGATGAAAAATAAGAACGATAATATTCCTCTCAAACTATTCACCAATAACGAGGAACGAATAACTTTCAATTGCTGTTAATTCAATTGGGGTTGGCGTTCGGTCATTAGAGACGGCAAGACGTTGCACGCACAATTTAAGTCAAAGGAGGCCACAATGAAGAAGTATGCTCGCAGCATATTCATTTCAGCATTGTTTGTGATTCTGGCGGCCGCATCGGCCCACGCCGGCGCACTCTGGTTATACGAGGAGGCGACCTCGGACATGGGGGTGGCGGGCGCCGGCCGCCAGGCTGCCGCCATGGACGCCTCAACGGCCAGCGGCAACCCGGCCGGGATGACGCGGCTGGATCGCTCCCAGATGGCGGGCGGTTTCCTGGG
>NZ_JAHEHZ010000099.1:0-2467 GCF_024639605.1 Roseobacter sp.
TGAGTGCCGCCGGTATCGCTGCCGTGCTTGCCGCCCCGACCGCCTTTGCTCAGGACAGCGAAGGGCCGCCGAAGCTGGTGCTGCAGATCACCGTGGACCAGCTGCGCGGTGATCTCATTGATCGTTTTGGCGCAGGCCTGGGCGCGGACGGGTTCAACCGCCTGCTGTCGGGCGGCATGTTCTTTGCCAATGCCCACCACCGGCATGCCAATAACGAGACGATCGTGGGGCATACAACGCTGTCGACCGGCACCGATCCGGGCATTCACGGCATGGTCGCCAACCTCTGGTTTGACCGGGACAGCGGCACGACATTTTACAACGTGCAGGACCCTGATTATCCGCTGGTGGGGGCCGCAGGGGTGAATGCAGACACCGAGATCGACCCCACACAACGCGCCGCCACCACCGACGGGCGGTCACCGCGCAACATCCTGACCACCACCATCGGCGATGAGATCCGGATGCATTACGGGCCGGCGTCGAAAGTTTTCGGCGTGTCGGTCAAAGACCGGGGTGCGATCTCTTTTGCCGGGCACGCAGGTCAGGCCTACTGGTTCTCGAAGGCCGAGGGCCGGTTCGTGACCAGCACCTTTTACCGCGACGACTATCCGGAGTGGATGGGCGCCTGGGACGCTAAAGGTGTCGTCGGCAGCTATGCCGGGTTCAACTGGACCCTGACGGACGATCCGGGCACCTATATGTTCGGTGACCGGGATGACCAGCACTGGGAAACCGACTTTCCCGGCTGGGGCCGGACCTTTCCGCACGCCTACGGAGCGGCGGACAGCAACTATTACACCACGCTGCTGACCCTGAGCCCGGCTGGTGATGAGATCACGGTTGATTTCGCCAAGGCGCTTATGACGGCCGAGGAGGTTGGTCAGGACGATGTGCCGGATTTCATGAGCGTGAGCCTGTCGTCCACTGATTATGTCGGGCATCTCTTCGGGCCGTCCTCGCTGGAGGCCGAAGACAACATCAGGCGTCTGGATGCCACGCTGGCCGATCTGCTGAGTTTTGTCGATGAAACCGTGGGGCTTGAGAATACCCTTGTGGTGCTGTCAGCGGATCACGGCGCACCCGAGGCGCCGGGTTACCTTGCAACCGTAGGCGTTGAGGCGCAGCATTTCAATTTTGAAGACACGGACACGGCGCCCGGGTTTGCACGTCTCAAAGAACGGTTTGGGCTCTCTGAGGCCCTGGTGCGCAGTTTCACCAACCCCTATGTTTATCTCAATCAGGAGCAGATTGCCGCAGCGGGCCTTGACGCAGGTAAGGTGGCGAACGCCGTGGCCGCAGAGCTTCAGGCGCTGCCGGGCATTGCCTATGCGGTGCCAAGCGCCAGGCTGCGCCGGGGCGAGGTGCCGGACACGCGGGTGACGCGTGCGGTGATGGCGAATTTTCATCCCGACCGGTCGGGAGATATCTACGTCGTCTTTGAGCCGCAGTGGTTTGTTGCGGATTTCGACGGGCTGAGTGTGGCCTCGGCGCATGGATCGCTCTGGACCTACGACAGCCATGTGCCGGTAATTTTCATGGGCCGGGGGATTGAGACCGGGCGCATTTCCCGCCGGGTCGAGACCGTCGATGTGGCCGCAACGATTGCGATGATCATGAAAACCAGGCTGCCAAGCGGTGCCGTGGGCGTGCCGCTAAGCGAAGCGCTGGAGTAGAGCGTGAGACCGTCAACACCGGCGGCGGCCCGCCCGTGGCTCAGCTGGCCGGTCAGGATGCGGCGAGCACCGGGCTGCGCTGTTTTCCGAGGCCTTCGATCCCGAGCGTAACAACCTCTCCGCCTTTCAGGTAGCGGGGCGGTTTCTGTCCCATGCCGACACCGGGCGGTGTGCCGGTTGAAATCACATCGCCGGGCTGCAGGCTCATAAAGCGGCTGCAGTAAGACACAAGATGCGGCACCCGGAAGATCAGCGTTGAGGTCGAGCCGGTTTGCTGGCGCTCCCCGTCCACATCGAGCCACATGCCGAGGTCGTCCATATCGGCCACCTCGTCGGGTGTTACAAGCCAGGGACCGGTCGGCCCGAAGGTGTCACAGCCCTTGCCCTTGTCCCAGGTGCCGGCGCGGTCGAGCTGAAATTCCCGCTCGGACACATCGTTGATGACGCAGAAACCGGCCACATGGGCCATCGCATCCGCCTCGTCGATATACACTCCGGGTTCACCGATCACGACGCCCAGTTCGACCTCCCAGTCGGTCCTTTGCGAGCCGCGCGGGATCCGGATCGGGTCGTTTGGTCCGCAGATCGCCGAAGTCCATTTGTTGAAGATGATCGGCTCTGCGGGGATCTGCATGTTCGCCTCTTCGGCGTGATCGGCATAGTTCAGTCCGATGCAGATAAACTTGCCGATAGCGCCCACGCAGGGCCCCAGACGCAGATCGTCCTGCGGCGTGCCCTCCACAAGCGGCAGCGCGTTGATATCGAGATCCTGCAGCGCTCTGAGGCCCTCC
>NZ_JAHEHZ010000099.1:2477-13066 GCF_024639605.1 Roseobacter sp.
GGCCGCAGGGTGTCACCGGATATGTCCGGCACCAGCGCGGAGAGGTCGCGGACACGTCCTGCAGCGTCGAGCACACCGGGTTTCTCGGCGCCCGGAGCGCCATAGCGAAGAAGTTTCATGTTGCCTCCAATCGGGATGTTCTGCAGCGGGGCTCAGGGTCAGGCGGCGCGTTCTCCGCCAAGCCCTGAAATCGCCTGGATCAGGCTGTCTTCGGTGACCTCCTCGGAGGTAAAGGTGCGCATGATTTTGCCCGAATACATCGCCACGATGCGGTCGGATACATGCAGCACTTCGGGCATCTCCGAGCTGATCACCATGACCGCATAGCCCTGGGCTGCCAGTGCGCGCAGCAGCTTGTGGATCTCGGATTTACTGCCCACGTCGATACCACGCGTCGGCTCATCCACGATCAGTACATTAGGGTGCATCGACAGCCATTTACCGATGACGATCTTCTGCTGGTTACCGCCCGACAGATTGCCGACCTGCTGTTTCCAGCCGGGTGTGCGGATGTCGAGCTTGTCGCGGTACTGATCAAAGATCGCCACTTCGGCCCCTTCCGCCACAAAAGGCCCGGCCTTGAGGTCATCGACCTGCGGCAGGGTCATGTTGTCACGACAGTTCATACCCAGCACGAGGCCCTGCCCCTTGCGGTCTTCGGGCACCAGGCTGATGCCTTTGGCGATAGCGTCGGTGGGTGAGGAGATCCGTACCTCTTCGCCGTCGAGCAGGATCTGGCCCGCCGACGGGTCGCGCAGACCGAAAAGCGTTTCGGCAATTTCGGTCCGGCCCGCGCCGACGAGGCCGTAAAACCCCACGACCTCACCGCGCCGGATCTGGAAGCTGATGTCCTCGTACATTCCGCCACAGGTCAGCCCGCGCACTTCAAGGGCCACTTTGCCCAGTTCGTGGTGTGCGGCATTGCGGCTGAGGTCGAGCTTGCGCCCGATCATCATCTGCGTGACTTTCTCCTCGTCGGTATCGGCCGTGTTCACGGTGCCCTGATACTGTCCGTCGCGCAGCACGCTGATCCGGTCGGTGATTTTGAAAATCTCTTCCATGCGGTGCGAGATGTAGATGATGCCCACGCCGCTGGCCTGCAGATCCGAGATCACGTCAAAGAGCACGACTTTTTCGGCATCCGTCAGAGAAGCGGTCGGCTCATCGAAGATCACCGCCTTGGCGTCCACGGTGAGGGCGCGGGCAATCTCAACCATCTGCTGGTTGGCGATGGACAGCGTGCCCACGCGGGTGCGGGCATTAAAGCCCACGTTAAGTTTTTTCAGGATCGCATCCGTTCTGGCATAAAGCTCAGACCAGTCCACGCGCCCGAAACTGCTGCGGGGCAGTTCGCCGAGATAGATGTTTTCGGCCACGGACAGCTCGGTTGCGAGACTGAGCTCCTGATGGATGAAGACGATGCCCTTTGCCTTGGCCTCCAGCGGACCGGACATCACCGCAGGCGTATCGCCGACGTAGATCTTGCCTTCGTCGGGCTGGTGTATGCCGCCCAGCACCTTCATCAGCGTGGATTTCCCGGCACCGTTTTCACCCATCAGCGCGTGCACTTCGCCCGGCATGACCGAGAAGGACACACCATCGAGCGCGCGCACACCGGGAAAGGTTTTTACGATGCCTTCGAGACGCAGAACCGGATCGGTCATACCTTCAACTCCTCTTTGCCTTTGACATTGAGCTGGCGGTCCAGCACGAGCACCGCGATCAGAATGAGACCGATCACAAGGTTCACGGTCGATGTGTCCGCCCCGATGTGACCTAGCCCCTTACGCAGTAACTGGATTGCGATAACGCCGCCGATTGTGCCGATGACGCTGCCTGCGCCGCCGGTGATCTTGGTGCCACCGAGAACGACGGCTGTGATCACCCAGAGCTCGTAAAGCTGTCCGTCATTCGGGTTGACCGAACCGGATTCCGAATAAAAGACCACTGCGGACAGGGCGGCCAAAAACCCGATGACCGCGAAGTTGATCATCACATGAGGGCCGACGCGTATACCCGCATTCACGGCGGCCTCGCGGTTGTCACCGATGGCATAGGCGTTTCGCCCGTGCACCGTGCGGGTCATCACAAACCAGATGATCACCGTGACGATTGCGAGAAACCAGGTGGCCGTGTGAAAGCCCAGAAACTGCGCCTCGGCGAAATCGACCAGCGTCCAGTTGAGGTGGCTGGTCGGGTTTTCGCCGTTGAACATAAAGACGATGCCGCGATACCCGAGCATCGAGCCCAGCGTCACGATGAAGGCATCGACACCTGTTTTCCAGACGATCAGCCCGTTCAGCGCTCCCAGAAAGGTACCAACCGCCAGAGCCAGCAACCAGGACACCGGGATCACCCAGTCGCCAAGACCGGCGAAAACGGTCCATGTCATGCTGTCCAGCAGAATGATCGCGGCAATCGCATAGGTCGCGCCCACGCTGAGATCGATGTTGCCGTTGATCATCACGATGGTCATGCCGATTGCGATGATGCCGATGGGAGCTGACTGCTTAAGGAGCAGCAGCATGTTTTCGTAATCCATAAAGGCTTTGTCGGAGAGGGCGAGGTATTCACCGGCGACGCTGAAAAAGATCAGTTCCAGCACGATGAAGCCCCAGATGGCCCCCTTTTTAAGCGCGTCAGACAGTGCTCCGGGTTGCATGATTTTCCTCCCCTTACGCGATCGGTGACCAGAGCCTGCCGCGCTTGGCTGCGATATCGAGCCAGACTGCAAGGATGATGATGACCCAGGTCACGACGAACTGGACGTAGAACTGCAGACCGAGCAAAAGAAGCCCGTTCTGAATGAAGCCGAGGATCAGGACGCCGACCACCGTTTTGAAGATCGTACCGGAGCCGCCCATTAGGGATGCGCCACCAAGAATGACCGCCGCCAGAACCTCCAGCTCCAGCCCCTGGCCCACGGTGTTCTGTGACCCCAGAGACCGGCTGGCCTGAATAAGACCGGCGGTTGCCACACAAGCCGACGACATGATGTAGCACAGGAATACCGTGCGGGCGCGCCGGATGCCTGAGAAGGTCGCGGCGGTGCCATTGCCGCCGACGGCATAAACCTTGCGTCCGAAGGCCGTTTTGCCGAGTACGAGACCCAGCACTGCGGCAAGTGCGATGAAGATCAGAATTGGCACCGGAATGCCAAGAGCTGTGCCCTGGCCAAAGACGCTGAACCAGGTGCCGTCCTTGTCGGCGATGTCCATGTTTTTGCCGCCCGAATAGGTGAGGGTCAGCCCGTGGATCGCAGACAACATGCCCAGCGTCACAATCAGTGAATTGAGTTTGAGATAGCCGACCAGGAACCCGATGAAGGCCCCCAGCGCGATGGTCATGGCGAACATGGCCGGAATGGCCAGCAGCGGGCCGATCTGGTCGTGCAGATCCAGCACCACAATCGTCGAGAATGACATCATCGAGCCCACGGAAAGGTCAAGATTGCCGCTGATGACCACAAAGGTCACCCCGAGCGCCATGACCCCCAGAATGGCCGAAGAGCGCACCACGCTGAACATATTGTCCACGGACAGGAATTTCGGATTGGCGATGGTGAACGCGATGATAAAGAGCGCAAACGCCACCAGAATACCCTGTTTGGCCAGAATATTCCCGATGTTCTGTTTCGTCATTGTTGCCATTGTCCCCTCCCTCAGGTCGACAACCTCACATACGGGCTCAGGATGAGCGCGCAGGTCAGACCAGTGTCATGCCTCCGTCGATCATTACTATCTGGCCGGTCATGTAGTCGCTGTCTTTCGAGGCCAGAAATGTGGTGGTTCCTGTGATGTCCCCGGGATTTGCCACGCGGCCTTTCAGGATCTGTGACGAAAACTCCTCCATCGCCTGACCCGGTCGTTCGGCGGCACCGATCTCCAGCAGGTCCTGATCGACCTGTTCCCACATTTCAGTTGCTACCACGCCGGGGGCGAACCCCGTCACCGTGATACCATGTCTGGCCAGGTCGCGCGCACCGGATTGCGTGAGCGAGACCACTGCCCATTTAGAGGCACAATAGGGGGCGACGTTGTCAAATCCCTGGCGGCTCGCGATGGAGGCGGTGTTGATGATCTTGCCGCCACCGCCCTGTGCGATCATCTGCCGGGCGGCCTCCTGCGTGCCGATCATGCACCCCAGCGCGTTGATGCCCATGATGAAATTCCAGTTCTCTTCGGTCACATCCATGAAGTTCATGGGTTTGTTGACGCCGGCATTGTTGAATTTGACATCAAGCCGTCCGAATGTCTCAACCGTATGAGCGATTAAGGCGCGAACGGTATCGCGCTGCGTGACATCCACATGGGCCGATGTCACACGGGCCGCGTCGCGGTCCGGATGTTGCCTGTTATGTTCGGCCACATCGGCTGCTTTTTCGGTGTCGATGTCGGCAAAACAGACACTGGCACCTTCATCAAGCAGCGCCTCGCCGATCGCACGTCCGATCCCGCGCGCGGCACCGGTCACGATACAGACACGACCTGAAACACGTCCCATCTTCTTCCTCCCGCAGAGCCTGTTTCACAAACAATCGTGCGGAGCGTGACACCGTCACGCTCCGCACGAGGGAGGGGGTCAGAACACCGGTTTGGTGAACTCACCCATGTTGTCCTGGGTAATCTTCGGCGTGTCGAAGTAGTTCAGGAAAGGCACTTCCTTGCCGCTGAGAACGTCGATGGCCGTTTGCAGGGCCGCTTCGGCGTCATCCACCGGAGACTGATAGATTGAGCCCCAGTAGCTGCCTTCACCCATCGCCTCGTAGCCGACGGAGAAGTTGGTCGCACCCACGAAGATGATCCCTTCGCGGCCGGCCGCTTTGGCCGCGTTCAGGGCGCCGACGCCCATGTTGTCGTCACCGGCATAGACGCCGTCGATGTCATCATATTTGACGAGGAAGGCTTCCATCACCTGCTGTGATTTCTCGCGGTTCCAGTCGCCGGGCTGTGTCTCTACGAGGGTCACATTCGGGCAGACCTCGGGCAGGCGGTCCTCAAAGCCCTTGGCGCGTTCGATGGCCGTGGTGTAGCCGGGCTGGCCGCTGATCTGAACGACCCGCGCCTCATCGGCGATGCCCATATCCTTGAACTTGTCGCACATGATTTCAGCCGAACGAGAGCCCTGGGTGATGTTGTCCGGACCGGAGAAGGAGGCCACAAAGTCAAAGCCCGCCTCTGCGATGTTGGAGTTGGTCACGATGACCGGAATATCGGCCTGGGACGCTTTGCGCACGGCGGGGATCACGGCCTCACCATTGGTTGGCCAGATAATGATGGCATCGACTTCCTGCTGGATCAGATCTTCCATCTGCGCGATCTGCCGCGCCACGTCGCCGCCGGCGTCCAGCACCACGGTCTCTACGTTATCGTTCGCCTCGGCGGCGGCAATGAACGCCTGTTCATAGGTGGTCTGGTAGCTGTCGACGCCGACATTGTTTTGCGTGATGCCGATTTTATAGGTTTCGGCGTGGGCCGCACCTGCAAGTCCGGCCACGGCGGTTGTCGCAGCGAGTATCGTACGAAGTGTCATTTGGGTCTCCTCCCGGTTCATAATTCTGAGGCTGTCCCGCCCCAGTGTGCTCAGCATCGGCCGCGTTACAACACGGACCAGATGCGATCAAACACAGCATGCCGGATAAAGCCGGTCTGCCCTGCATCAAAAAAGTCCAATATGAATATAATTCCATCCAATATGGATAATTCTGCGATACGTTCAGGTGATCATTCTGAACATTCTGGGGGCACTCAATGAATACTGCCGATAAACCATCCACCCGAACAGGGCTGCGTCGCGATCGTCTGCGCTCCCGTCAACCGGACAGCAAGGACCAGATGGACGCTCTCGCACGGGATATGCAGACACGGACCGCCGGCCAGGCCGCGAGCCCTGATGCGCTGGATATCCTGAGCTTTGTCGAAGAGATGAGCGACGAGCTGGAAGGCGGGATGGAACTGGTGGCGCCTGATCCGGTCCTGCGCATGGCGCTGCAGCTGCTCAAAGGACATTTCGAGGCGCGCATTGTGACTCCGACCTCTCTGATTGATGCCAGCCATGTACCCTATGCCACCGGCACCCGGCGTCTGAAAAAGATGATGTATGCAGGTCTGATCGAGCAACGGCCCCGGACTTCGACCGGCAAAAGCTTTTCCGTGCACCCCAGTGAGAAACTGCTGGCGCAGTGGAGCCAGATCTCGGGACGGTTGCGGCGCATATCAGAGGTCCGGTTTGCCGGTGCAAACGCGGCGCAGAATACCGAGGACTATTACTATGGCGGCAGCTATTCGGATGCGATTTCAATACCGCCGCTGAGCGTGTTGCCGGAATCGATCAAGGTACCCGGCGGTCTGCGGGTTCTGGTGCATGGCGATCCGACTTTTATGGTGATGGATCAGCTCAAGCGGCAGTTTGAACAGGTGATCGGCGCGCGCATCAACCAGCGCGCCTTCTCCATTGACCGTCTGCGTCAGGAGGCGCTGCGCAATGCGGAGCGGCAGACCAGCCGGTACGACATCATCGCTGTTGATCTGCCCTGGATCGGTGAGTTCGCTGAACAGAATGTGCTGATGCCGCTGGAGGATGCCATGTCGGTGTCGCGGCTGGATCCGGCCGATTTTCACACCGCCGGCTGGAAGGCCGCGCACTGGGGCGGGCGGGCTTACGGCGTGCCTGCCCAGACCACGCCTGAGCTGTTGTTTTACCGCCGGGACGTGTTTGCGCAGTTCGGTCTGGAGCCGCCGACCACAACCGACGGCCTGCTTGATGCCGCCAGCGCGCTGCACAATCCGCGCAAGGGGTTTTACGGTATCGCGTGGAATGCGGCGCGCGGCACGGCGCTTGGCCATACGGTGCTGATGGCGTTTGCGGATTTCGGACAGCCGGTTCTGGATCTGCCCGGGGTTGCGGGCGGGTTTGACACCGGTCAGCTGCACAAACGCAGCTATCGCGCCACCATCGACACACCCGCCGGTTTGCAGGCGGCGGAATACCTGATGGAGCTTCTGAATTATTCGCCGCCCGACATTCTTTCGATGAGCTGGTACGAGCGGGTGCGTCCCTATGCGGCGGGCAAGGTCGCGATGGCCTTTGGGTACACCCTGATTGCGCCTTACTTTGAAAGCGACGAGACATCGCCCGCCTATGGCAATACCGGTTATCTGCCGCACCCTGCCGGGCCCGGTGCGCGCACCGTGGCCCCTGTCGGAGGCTATGTCATGGGCATCCCGGCGAACCTTTCTGAAGACAGGCTGGCGGCGGCGGTCGAGGCTCTTACGGTTTTCACGTCACCTGAGGCGCAGAAACTTTACGTGCAGAACGGTAGCCGCACGAACCCGCGGTATTCCGTTGCCGCTGACCCGGAGGTGCGGCGCGCCTCGACGGTTTTCGAAGCGGTTGACGGCATGTCCTGGCGCGATGAGCTGCAGTTCTGGCCCCGCCCGCCGGTGCCAGAAATCACCGGACTTGTCCGGATCTGCGGCGAGGAATTTCACGACATGCTGCGCGGCGTTCACAGCCCGCAGACCGCTTTGATCCGCGCACAGGAACGCGCGGATGCACTGCTGAAACCGAACTGAAGACACTAAAGGGAGGAAAGAAAATGGACATCGAACGTCTGAAGGGAAAGAACGTGCTGATCACCGGCGCCGCGCGCGGCATGGGGGCGGCAAATGCCGAACACTTCGCCGCACAGGGGGCGAATGTCTGCCTTGGTGATCTCAACCTGGAAGAAGCCGAGGCGGTGGCCGCGCGCATCAATGACGCCGGTAACGGCAAGGCGATCGCGGTGAAAATGGATGTCACAAAGCGCGAGGATAATGCCGCCGCCGTGGCCGCCGTCGTGGATGCCTTTGGCGAGATCAACGTCGGGCTCTTCAACGCGGGTCTGAACAAGCCGCGGTTCTTCATGGACATCGACGAGGACAACTGGGACCTCATTATGAACGTGAATACCAAGGCGATGTGGCTCGGCATGCAGGAGACCGCAAAGCAGATGATCGCCCAGGGTAAACGCGATTACCCGTATAAAATCATCAACGTGGGCTCTATCGCGTCGCGCAAGCCGCTGGTGGATGTGACCGTCTACTGCACCTCGAAGTATGGGTGTCTCGCGCTGACCCACTGCGGTGCGCTGGCGCTGTCTGAGCACAACATCACCGTCAACGGATATGCGCCGGGCGTTGTGGTCACGCCGCTCTGGGAGCAGCTTGACAAAGATCTTGTCGACATCGGTTTCAAGGAGCGCGCAGGCCAGGCCTATGACGATATCGTGCGCGATGCACTGCAGATCAAACGCGTGTCCTATCCGGAGGATGTACGCGGCACCGCGGCCTTTCTGGCCTCCGGCGACAGCGACTACATGACCGGCCAGATGATCCACATCGATGGCGGCTGGTGCATTCAGTAAGCCTCCCGTCCTTCACACACTTCTCAATGTAATCACCGGTGCGCCCCGTCGCACCTGAAAGGAAAATATCATGTCACGCGCTCTTATGCCGAATTTGCTCACGCCGCAGGATCTGGAACCCAACTGGGAGTGGCGCGAAAAGCTGCCTGCCTGGGGCCATATGTCAGTGGATTTCGAACGCCGGATCGACCACGACCGGCTGCGCCGCTACCGCCTTGCCCGGACGCGACAGTCTCTGCAGGCCTCTGGTGCCGGCACGCTGCTGCTCTTTGATGTGAACAACATCCGCTATGTCTCCGCCACCAAGATCGGCGAATGGGAACGGGACAAGATGTGCCGTTTCTGTCTGCTGACGGGTGACGATTCTCCTTATGTCTGGGATTTCGGCTCGGCGGCCGTGCATCACAAGCGCTATTCAGACTGGCTGGAGCCTGATCACTGTCTTGCAGGTGTCGTCGGCATGCGCGGGACCATTCCGCCCGAATTCGGCCTGATGAAGAAATACGCCAAAATGATCGCTCAGCTGATCAAGGACGCGGGGATGGCTGACATGCCGGTGGGGGTCGATTACGCCGAAACCGCCATGTTCCATGCGCTTCAGGAAGAAGGCATCAATGTCATCGACGGCCAGCAGATCATGCTGGCGGCGCGTGAGATCAAGAACTGGGACGAAATCCAGCTTCTGACCCAGGCGGCTGCCATGGTCGATGGTGTCTATCATATGATCTATGAAGAGCTGAAACCGGGCGTGCGCGAAAACGATATCGTCGCCATGTCGAACAAGATGCTTTACGAGATGGGCTCGGACGATGTCGAAGCGATTAACGCCATATCCGGCGAGCGCTGTAACCCGCATCCGCACAACTTCACCGACAGGCTGATACGCCCCGGAGACCAGGCATTTTTTGATATCCTGCAAAGCTATCAGGGGTACCGGACCTGCTATTACCGGACCTTCAACGTGGGCCGCGCGACACCGTCGCAGAATGACGCCTATGTGAAAGCGCGCGAATGGATCGATGCCTCGATTTCGATGATCAAGCCGGGCGTTTCAACCGATAAGGTGGCGGAGGTCTGGCCCACAGCCGAAAGCCTGGGGTTCCCCAATGAGGATGCGGCCTTTGGCCTGCAGTTCGGTCACGGGCTGGGTCTTGCGCTGCATGAACGACCGATCATCAGCCGCGCGGTCAGCCTGGATCATCCGATGGAGATTAAGACGGGGATGGTCTTTGCGCTTGAGACCTATTGTCCCGCGACGGACGGATATTCAGCAGCGCGGATTGAGGAAGAAGTCGTGGTCACGGAAACCGGCTGCGAGGTGATCAGTCTCTTCCCGGCTGAAGAACTGCCCATTGCCAACAGGTACTGATCATGTCCGGACCCTTTGATCTGACCGGGCGCCGCGCGCTTGTCACGGGCGGTGCAACCGGCATCGGCGAGGGCATTGCCCTCGGCCTTGCCGCCGCCGGTGCCGACGTGGCGCTGACCTATCGCAGCCACGCGCCCGAAGAAACGCTTGCAGAGCTCGAAGCCCTCGGTGTGAAAGCCGCAGCGGTGAAAGCTGACTTTGACGGCATGGATGCGGCGGCTGCCGCAGACGTGGTTGGCTTTGCCCGGGACGCGCTTGGCGGTCTTGATATTCTGGTGAACAACGCTGGCATCATTCACCGCGAGCCATCGGTTGATATGCCGTTCGAGGACTGGCGGCGCGTTTTGTCGGTCAACCTCGACAGCGTTTGGCTGCTCAGCCAGGCGGCGGGGCGTCACATGGTGGATCAGGGCTCCGGAAAGATCGTGATCGTGGCTTCGGTGCTGGGCGCGCAGGGCGGCCTGATGGTGCCTGCCTATGCCTCGAGCAAACACGCCGCCGTTGGTCTGACGCGCGCGCTCTGCAACGAGTGGGCGGGCAAGGGTGTCAACGTCAACGCCATCGCGCCGGGCTACACCGCGACGGACAACACCCAGGCGCTCAGGGATGATCCGGACCGCTCAAGAGCATTGCTGGAACGCATCCCGGCTGGGCGGTTTGCCGAGCCGTCGGAAATCGCAGGGGCCGCCGTTTTTCTGGCATCGGACGCCGCCGCCTATTGCCACGGTAGCGTGGTGACGGTGGATGGCGGCTGGCTGGCCCGCTGAGGAGGATATGATGGAACAGACACTTTCAGGAAAAACCGCGCTCGTCACC
>NZ_JAHEHZ010000223.1 GCF_024639605.1 Roseobacter sp.
GAAAAGTCTGGAATCGCCATTTCCGCGGTAGCAGGTTGGGTGAATGTGATGGTCGGACCATCGCCGGTCATGCGGTCAAGATCGCGAGAGTTCATGACACGACATTAAAGTGCCGAAAACCAGTCACCGAAGTTCATAAATTGTTTTAATCGGGGTGGCTTACAGGGCTGCGAAGGCGTCGCGCTGCTTTGTCCAGATTGGCGAGAACGCATGCTTTTTCAGCCAGTCCGAAGTCATACCTACTGGTTGTTGCCCTTCGCGCACGGCCCGGATCACATCGGGTGCCAGGAACGCCAGTTCGATCAGCTGTTGCACACGGCGTTTCGAGACGGCTTCGGTTTCGGCAATTTCGGCGAATGTTTTACCGGACCTGACCAGATCAAAATACCGATTTGCATGCGCGATATTGCGCAGCAGTGTCGCATCGATCTCTGCTGGTTCGTCGCCGATGACGAGCTTGGTTTCCACACCGCGCTTGCGATGCTGGAATGGGGATGTGGTTGACAGCAAGTCTTCGTTGATGCGTGCTGTGTCCACCTCGAGCTTTGCAGCGAGGCTTTCAGCGGAAAGCGCGATGCGGATTTCGCCGGGCGCGATGTCGATGCGGTCGACAAGTGCTAAACACAGGCGTTTCGCGTCTGTTGCTGTGTCAGGAGTCGTTGTCTTCAGTTCAGCCAATTTGGTTCCGGTCGCCGCGGTTTCGTCTGCGGCGGCATTAGACAAAATGCCTGCACGCACTTCCGGTTGGTTCAGATGCCGCCGGATCAGATCAGCGACTTTGTCTTCCAACTCTGGTGCCGGCAACCGCCATCCCGATGGGTCGCGCGGCGCGGATCCGCGAACCAGCCGGTGCGACACGTAGTACCGCAGCTTGCGGCCCTTCGCCGTTTTCGAATGGCTTGGCGTGAGGCGATCTCCCGTCTGGTCGAAGATCTTGCCGGCAAGAAGTGAGACAGACGCCTGTGCACCGTTCCTGTTGCGTTTTGTGAATGTCCTGTCTTTGGCTGCATCACGTTGAAGCCGCTCCTGAATGTCGTCCCAGACCTCGGGCGCGATCAGGGGCGGGTGCTGCCCGGGATAGACTTTAGCATGATGCCGGATGCGGCCGGCATAGACCGGGTTGGTCAGGATGTAATGAACGTGGCCATAGCTGAATGCTGCTCCGCCTTTCACCCTGCCCGAGATCAGCGTTCTGACGGGCGTCTTGAGGCCAAGCGCATCAACGGTCTCTTTGACGATACGCGCGTTCCCATGTTTAAGGTAGAGATCAAAGATCGTGCGGATGACATCGGCATCTGGTTCAGCAATCTTCAGCGAACGGCCATCAGCGGCATAACCCAGCGGCACGGTTGCCCCCATCCACAGGCCTTTCTTCTTCGAGGCCGCAATCTTATCGCGGATACGTTCTGCGGTGACTTCCCGCTCGAACTGCGCAAAGCTCAGAAGCATGTTGAGCGTCAGACGCCCCATGCTGGTGGCGGTGTTGAACGACTGGGTGACGGAGACAAACGACGTGTCCGCCGCATCCAGCCGGTCAACCATCTTGGCAAAGTCAGCGAGCGATCGGGTCAGCCTGTCGATCTTGTAGACGAGGATCTGATCGATAGCGCCGCGATCAATGTCGGCAAGCAGTCGTTGGAGCCCGGGCCGTTCCAGCGTGCCGCCGGAGATCCCGCCGTCATCATACCGCTCCGGCAGCAGCACCCAGCCTTCCGCTTTCTGACTTGTAATGTAGGCAGCACAGGCCTCGTATTGCGCATCCAGCGAATTGAACTCCTGCTCCAGCCCCTCTTCCGAGCTCTTGCGAGTGTAGATGGCGCACCGGATCTTTTTCATGTGCCGGGCCCTGCCCGACCGTTCAGAGCAAAGAACCGCGGACCCGACCAGGTCGTGCCGGTGATCTGCAGCGCAATCGCTGAGAGCGATTTAAAGTGTTCGCCATTCATGACGAAGCCGGTATCTCTGACCTCGACCTGATATTTTCGGCCATTCCATTCACGCACAAGCTGCGTACCGGGTTTGATGGGCGGCGCCGGCGGTCTGACCTGCTTGCCACCGGCGGCGGCCTTCAAGGCGCGTTTCACGTCTGTCGTCAGGCCGCCGAAGGCGCGGCTCTGCGCATCACAGATCAGCGCCTTGCGCATGAAGATCATGGACAGGAAATGCGGCGGGGCGTCGCCAAACGCCTCCGCCCAGGCCACACGCAGGGCCGCCCGATCCATCTGGCCGAGCTCCTCCCAGCGCGCACCGATGTCCTCTTTGTCAGTCATCAGGCCGCGTCCGCCGGCTGAGCCGTGATGCGGTAGCTCAGAGGTTTGTCCTCCCCCGCTTTCTCAGCAGAGATCTCGAACCCCGCTTTACGCAGGCCGGTCAGCGCTGCCCGCGTCGAATGCGGCAGCCAGCCGAGCTTTTCGCTGATCGTCGCGACATCCGCCCCAGCCTTACGGGTCAGCATCTGAATCAGTTGCGCTTTCTTGGTTTTGGGTTTGGATTGCGTTGGCATAAGGTCTTCTCCTTTTCTGAAAGGCAGGACCGAAGTGATCCTGCTACTGAGCAGAGCCCGGTGACCCGGGCGGAGAAGGCGGCACCTGGATTCAGGTGCGTCGCAACACTGACAGTACCGCTCTGTTTGGCTCACAAGTCCAGTGGAGTTACGTCCGCTTAACGCAGAAAAGCAGTCATCCGATAGAAAGACTCAGATGACCGGGTCGAGCCCGAAGCAGACAGTTAAAATCATCTTTCACGTACGCCCATCAAGCAGATAGGTTGCTCTGGGTCTGTGTCCCTTGATTTGAATTTCACCGCGCGGTGTTGATCGATAGCGGTCAGGCAATAGTTGCCAAGTATCGGCCGAAATCTGGACTTTATCGGGAATGCCTTCGGATTCCATTCTGCTAGCAACGTTAACGGTGTTTCCCCAAAGATCGTATGAGAACTTTTGTTTGCCGATAACACCTGCGACGACCGCTCCAGAATGCACGCCTATTCGCAGTTTGAGATCAACGTTGTTGTCTCTACGGAACTCGCCAAAAGCTTGCTGCATTGCAAGCGCTAGGTCGGCTATTTTTTCTGCGTGATCGGCGACACTACTGTGCAGGCCTGTGGCGACCATATACGCATCGCCGATCGTCTTGATCTTTTCGGCACCGTGTTCTGCCGCAAGTTTATCGAACCGGGAAAACAGATCGTTCAGCAGCTCCACAAGTTCGTTCGCTGATAATTTACGTGAAATCTCGGTAAAGCCTGCAAGATCAGCAAACAGGACAGACACGCTGTCATGGCTGTCGGCCAAAGGTTTCTCTTGAGCTTTCAGACGTGTCGCGATTTCGGCGGGTAGTATATTGAGCAACAACGCCTCGGACCGGCGCTTTTCATCCTCGAGCAGGCGTTCCAACTGATAGGCTCGCCGGTTAATGACATCAAGTAAATAGGCAAAACCAATCGCAAAACCCACACCTCCACTGGTCCAAGCTAATGCGTTCGAAACCTCAAAGGGCGTACCGCCCGCGAACGACATCGTGAGCAGAGCCACAAGAAGATAGGGCACCATAATGCCAGAAGCCTGAAGTGCTCCATTGGTGATCGCTGGAACAAATATTATTCCTACCAAAAGGCCAGCCACGCCTGCGACAAGCCCTCCGGGTAATTGCGCCAGTATCAGGGGGAACAAGATAGCCACCCCAAGATAGGTGTACATCATGACATACCTCCACAAACTTGGACTAGTACGCACAGCCGGAAGGAAAGAAACACAAATACTTATCGCAAAATGCAGAACTGCCGCCGCGCGATACGGGCCAGTTCGGCCCAACGCATCGGGATCCAGCATCAGATCCCAAAACCCATAACCAATAAAAGCGGTGAGGCCGATGGCGGACCCTAACCTGCCAAGTGGAATGAACCGTTGCAGCATTTTCTGAGCGTAGGCACGCTCTACATCTGGGTCGAACCTTATTGGGAGCCAATTTTCCATGGCAAACTCCACCTTTTCCACACCACAAGACAGAGTAACGGATGGCAGTGTCAAAGTCATTGAGCA
>NZ_JAHEHZ010000224.1 GCF_024639605.1 Roseobacter sp.
CGTCCGAGGCTCTCATAATAGCGTTCTGCGGCTTCCATCGACATGCAGACGGGCGTGACCGCAGGATCGGGCCGCAGCCGCAGATCTGTCCGGAAGACATAGCCCTCCGCCGTCATTTCACTCAGCGTGGCAGACATCATACGGGTGGCGCGCACGAAAGCTGCGCGCGCATCATGAAAATCATCCGGATCAAACCGTGTCTCATCAAAGAGGCAGATCAGGTCGATGTCCGAGGAGTAATTGAGTTCTCCCGCACCCATCTTTCCCATCGCGAGGACCACCATACCGGCGGCGTCGCGCAAATCATCTTCGGTCATCCCGGGCAGTTTACCGCGCCGGATCTGCACCGACAGAGCTTCCCGCAGCGCCACCTGACAGGCGATACCGGCAAACCGGGTCAGCGTTCCCGTCACCTTCTCCAGCGGCCAGGCCCCGCCAAGATCCGCGAGCGCTGTGATCAGCGCCACGCGCCGTTTAGTCTGGCGCAGGCGCACGCGCAGATCGCCTGATACGTCCTCAGTGACCATTTGCAGTAACGCGTCCAGAGCCGCATCCGGGTCGTCGAGGGCTTCTTCGAGCCATTCGTTTTCTCTGGTGATCAGCCCGGCCAGATAGGGGCTGCACCCGGCCGTTCCGCGCAAGAGCGCCGCCAGCGCCGGGTCGCAGCGTGGCAGCGCGGCGACTGCATCGGCGCCTCTTTGCGCGTCCCACGGCCTGGGTGTGCGGGTGATCTGACGTGCGAATGCCATGGCTCAGCTTGAGCCTGTGGCGCCCCGAAGGTCAATGCCCGCGAGGTTTTGTAACCGTATCCTGCAAAAATTATTGCGCGCCAGAGATCTGAATTAATTACCTTTTCCGGATTAATGTAAAAATCATTCACATAGGCCCTTGTCAAAGGCACCGGGGATGCCGATTTAGGGTATGTGAAAGACATTCACATCGCCGGGCAGACCGGCGTTTCCGAAACCTCACAGAAAGGCGTACCTTATGACGACGATCACCCACACCCCCACGGCTCCGGGCCGGCCCGGCTGGTTTGCCCGCGCAGAGGGCTGGCTTGATGACAGGGGCAAAGGCGCGTGGATCGCTGCCATGGTGCTCAGTTTTATCCTGTTCTGGCCTGTCGGCCTCGCCCTGCTGATGTATATGATCTGGAGCAAAAGAATGTTCGCAAACACCTGTCGCAATTCCTGGAGCCAGGGTCACAGCATGAAATCCATGAAGACCACCGGCAACTCCGCTTTCGATGCCTATAAAAATGATACGCTGAAGCGGCTCGAAGAAGAGCAGGAACGGTTCGAAGCATTCCTGGAACGTCTGCGGGATGCCAAGGACAAAGCCGAATTCGACCAGTTCATGGAAGAAGCCGGCCCCCGGTCCGAGACACGCACGACCGAAACCTGACCCAATGATAATGCCCCGCACTCAGCGGGGCATTCTGCCATCTGACAAAAAAGGCCCCCGATGAGTATTCTGCCCGATCCCGACACACAGCCCGAATTTTACAAAGACGTACAAATCAAGCGCCTCTTTGCATGGGGTGTAGATGCGGTTGTGACGCTGCTGGGATGTCTGATCATCCTGCCCTTTACCGCCTTTACGGGCGTTTTCTTTTTCCCCCTGCTGTTTTTGTTCGTGGGCTTCGGGTATCGCACCATGACGCTGGCTAATGGCTCGGCCACCTGGGGCATGCGGTTGTTTTCGATCGAACTGCGCCGTGCGGATGGTGCACCGCTGGATGCAGGCCACGCTTTTGCACATACCCTGGGCTATACGTTCAGCTGGTTTCTGCCGGTCTTTCAGGTGATGTCCGTGATCATGATGGGCGCAACCGAAAGGGGTCAGGGACTGACGGATCACGTTCTTGGAACCGTGATGCTCAACCGGCGTGCGCTGGCGCGCTGATTTACCTAAAGTTGCGCTTGGCGACATGGGTCCGAGTTGCTATTCTGTCTGAAATCAAATCCGGACCCGCATGCGCCACACGCTTCCCATCGCGCCCCAGTTCTACGTGACGGCACCCCAGCCCTGCCCCTATCTTGAGGGCAGGATGGAGCGCAAGCTGTTTACAGCTTTACAGGGCGAGAGTGCTGACAAGCTCAACGACAGCCTTTCGCAGCAGGGTTTCCGGCGCTCTCAGAACGTCCTGTACCGCCCGTCCTGTGCCGAATGTTCGGCCTGCCTTTCCGCACGGATCAGCGTCGAGGATTATGCGCCCTCCCGCAGTCAGAAACGCACCAGCCGCCGGAACTCAGATGTCGAGCGCCGGGCGACGTCGCCCTGGGCCTCGGAAGATCAGTACGAGCTCTTTCGCACTTATCTCGACAGCCGCCATGCGGATGGCGGTATGGCCGATATGGATGTCTTCGAGTTCGCCGCGATGATCGAAGAAACACCGATCCGAAGCCGTGTCGTCGAATACCTCGACCCTGCGCGGTCCGGGCTGATCGCGGTGAGCCTCACCGATGTGTTGTCTGACGGGTTGAGCATGGTTTATTCGTTCTATGCCCCTGACGAGCCTAAACGCTCGTTGGGCACCTATATGATCCTTGATCATATCGAAATCGCGCGCGATGCCGGTCTGCCCTATGTCTATCTGGGCTACTGGGTGCCCGGCAGTCAGAAGATGGGCTATAAATCCAACTTCTCCGGTCTCGAGGTCTATATCGGCGGACGCTGGCAAAAGGTCAGAGACCCGGAAGCGTTCAACGCGGACATGCACCCGCTCTCCACCGATCCGATTGCCGAGCAGGTGGCCAATATTCATCTGCCCGACACGCGGCCGACCGGCTGACCGCGGGCACTTTCGGGATTGCCCCGAAACGCCGCTCAGATTACTTCCCCGGATATGGAAAACAAAGTTGCACTCATCACCGGAGCCGCCCGTGGGATCGGGCTGGCCACCACGCATCTGCTGCTCTCACGGGGCTGGCGTGTGGCCATGATAGATCGTGACGGCGAGGCCCTCGATGCCGCTGCCAGTTCAGCCGACGGGGCGCAGGCATTTCAATGCGATGTCTCGGACCCGGTCGCAGTCGGTACGATGGCTGCGGCAGTTACAGAGGCTTTCGGCCGGATCGATGCAGTGGTCAATAATGCCGGCGTCGCGGAATTCGGCCCCATCGGCGAGACAGATTTTGCCTGCTGGCGCAGAGTGATGGAGACCAATCTGGACGGCGTGTTTCTGGTCTCTCAGGCGACCCTGCCGGCCCTGAAAATGAGCCGTGGGGCCCTTGTCAACATCGCGTCCATTTCAGGGCTGCGGGCCTCCACCCTGCGCGTGGCCTATGGCACCTCAAAGGCCGGAGTGATCCAGCTGACCAGACAGCAGGCCGCAGAACTTGGTGAGTTCGGGATCCGGGCAAATTGCATTTGCCCCGGCCCGGTGCGTACGAAACTGGCCATGGCCGTGCACAGCCAGCAGATTATTGATGCCTATCATGATGCTATCCCGCTCAACCGGTATGGCAGTGAGACGGAAATCGCGGAATGTATCGCGTTTCTGTGCTCGGATCAGGCCAGCTATGTCACGGGCCAGGTGCTTGCGGCTGATGGCGGTTTCGAAGCCACAGGGGTCGGACTGCCAGCCCTGCGCCGCTGACGCTGCCACCGCGCCCCGTAGCCTGTTATTCAGGTGCTGCCGTTGCCGCACGCGCCGGCGGAGTATGTAATAAGGGGGCCGGAAAGGCCCCCTTGCATTTGAACTGATTGTCAGGCTGCCCGTCAGTTCGGGATAAGATCCGGCACGATCGTCACGATGCTCGGGAAGGTCCACAAGAGCGCCAGACCGGCCACCTGAATGAGCACGAACGGGATGATGCCGCGATAGATATGACCGGTCGTCACCTCCTTCGGTGCGACGCCGCGCAGATAAAACAGCGCGAATCCAAAGGGGGGAGTCAGGAACGACGTCTGCAGGTTCACTGCGATCATTATCGTCACCCATTTGGGATCAAATGTGCCGCCATAGATCACTGGTCCGACAATGGGGATCACGATGTAGATGATTTCCAGAAAGTCGAGCACGAAGCCCAGCA
>NZ_JAHEHZ010000100.1 GCF_024639605.1 Roseobacter sp.
GAGCCTACAGAAATGCCGAGAGCTTTGGCCAGACCGCGCGCGGAAAGCGCACCGGCCCCTTTCTCGAGGACGATGCGCTCTGCCGCCAGTGTGGCGCGCTCCCGGATATCCGCAAGGTTCCGGTCGCGTCGGGAAAGGGTCTTTTCTTTTGTCATGCCTGCGTGTCTTGCCCGTATCACGCCTGTATTGTCAAACTCAGAACGACTGAGCCTTATAGGGTGTGTAGCGATAGATCTGTCGGGCCAGGTCATTCTCCGCCATAAACCGTGCAAGCGACCCGAAAGTGGCGGTCGTGATGTCCCTGCCGTGATCCGCCGTGGTCATCGCGGCAGAGGACGCCGGCGCAAAGATACGCTTCAGGCTGCCGATCTTCACGGTCTGAGGTTTAAAATGCGCGTTGATATTGGCCTTGATCTGCACTTTATCCGTGGTGCCGTAAAGGCTCGCCATCAGCACATCGAGCGTGTGCTCAGTGCAGTTCTGAAAGGTCAGTGACGCAGGGTTGGCCAGCACGGAATAGCGAGCATTGTGCAGCTGCGCATAAGCCGGGCTGCTGATGACGCCGAGCAGCTTTTTCTGCAAACGCTGGTCAGGAATGATCACGCCCGCATCCAGCACAAAGGCACCTGCAAAGAAATCTGTGGGGCTGTCCTGGACCAGACGGCTGGCGGTATCGTCACCGGCCTGCTGATAGAGGTTATAGACGCGATACCCCCTGTAGGTGCTACCATCCTGGCGGGTCATCTGCGAGAAAACCCAGTAGGCGACATGCGTATAGTCGATGCCGTGGGGCAGAGTTTCACGGTCACGGCCGACCCGGGCGACAATCGCGACATTGGCACCGCGTGCCGCCAGATCACGTTCGAGGTTGTCGGCAAAGGCCGCGACATCCTCTGCAGGCAGCTTTTTTACTGCGTTTTCCGTACTGCCGGCCCCGGCAAGGGTCGGCAGCAGCACGTACATCAGAGCGGCACAAAGAATGGCAAATCGTTTCATCGGGTATCTCCCTTAAATGGTGTGGATCAGTCGAGCGTGGGTGCCGGACCGGCCGCGACGCAGGGTGTGTGAAGGCCCGCAGGTCTGGCGCCGTACCCCTGAACGTAGCAGGGCTCTGTCTGCGGGGCGGCGTGCGTTGATCCGATAATGTCAGAGCCGGCGTCAATTGTGCTGGCCCCCAGCTCTTCAAGCGCCGACCCGGTCACTGCAAGGGTTGAGCCGACAGCGATAACAGGCACCGCCACGACGGTTGCCACACCCGAAGCGACAGCCGCGCTGCCGTGGCTTGCGGCGGCAGCGGCGTGATCGGATGCCTGGGCTGAGTGTTGTCCGGACGGCCCGGCAAAAGCAGTTGTGGCAGTGAGGGCCATTGTCAGGCCGATAAGTGCAGAGCGAATAAACATTGTGTTTCTCCTTTTATGAACAATGTTCACAACAAGTAGGAGCAGTACATGATTCCGTCAATAGTTTTTATGAACAAAGTTCACAAAAAGCTGGACCTCGTCCGGGCAAGGCGAATTACAGGTATGAAAATAAGGGGTGGAACAAAAAAGGGGCCGCACCCGAAATGCGGCCCCCTTGGGTAAATTATGGTGTCCGGTATCAGACGGACATGCAGATGTACTTCATTTCGAGGTAATCCTCGATGCCGTGATGCGAGCCTTCACGGCCCAGACCGGACTGTTTGACACCACCGAACGGGCCGACCTCGGTTGAGATGATGCCGGTGTTCACGCCGACGATACCGTATTCCAGAGCCTCGGCCACTTTGTACACGCGGCTTAGGTCCTTGGCGTAGAAGTAAGAGGCCAGACCAAAGATCGTGTCATTCGCCATCGCGATCACCTCATCCTCGTCCTCGAATTTGAACAGCGGGGCGAGGGGGCCAAAGGTTTCTTCCTGCGCTACCTTCATCGACTGGGTGACCCCGGTGACGATTGTGGGCTCAAAGAATGTGCCGCCCTTTTCATGCTCTTTGCCGCCTGTCAGCACAGCGCCACCATTATCGACGACATCCTGCATATGCTCTTTGACTTTTTCGACAGCCTCGGCGTTGATCAGCGGCCCGGTCGTGACGCCATCCTCAAGACCGTCACCGACTTTCAGGTTTTCCACAGCCACCTTCAGCTTTTCAGCAAAGGCATCATAGACGCCGGCCTGCACGTAAATCCGGTTGGCGCAGACGCAGGTCTGGCCGTTGTTGCGGAATTTGCAGAGCATCGCGCCTTCGACCGCGGCATCAAGATCGGCATCATCAAAGACGATGAAGGGCGCGTTGCCGCCAAGCTCCATGGAGCACTTCATCACCTGATCGGCTGCCTGTTTCAGCAGGATGCGACCGACTTCGGTCGAGCCGGTAAAGGTCAGCTTGCGCACGGCAGGGTTCTCACAGAACTCTTTGCCGATCTCGGAAGACGACGACGATGTCACAACGTTGAAAACACCGGCAGGCACGCCGGCGCGTTCGGCCAGCACACCCATCACAATTGCCGAGAGCGGCGTCTCCTTTGCCGGACGGGCGACAAAAGAACATCCCACCGCCAGCGCAGGTGCTGCTTTGCGGGTGATCATCGCGTTGGGAAAGTTCCAGGGCGTGATCGAGGCCGCAACACCGATGGGCTGTTTCAGCACCGTGATGCGCTTGTCGCGCTGATGTCCGGGGATGGTTTCGCCATAGACGCGCTTGGCCTGCTCGCCCATGAATTCGATAAAGCTCGCACCATAGCCGATTTCGCCTTTGGCTTCGGCATGGGGTTTGCCCTGTTCTGCAGTCAGGATCGTCGCCAGATCGTCGGCGTTCTCCATCATCAGATCGAACCACTTGCGCATAACAGCAGCGCGCTCTTTGCCGGTCCATTTCGCCCATTCTTTCTGGGCGGCTTCAGCCAGAGCAATCGCATCTGCGACCTGCGCACGGCTGAGGTCGGCCACTTCGGCGATTACATCGCCACGTGCCGGGTTCGTCACATCGAATGTGCCGTTGTCCCCCTCGACCCACTGGCCGCCGACATAGGCGCGTGTTTCGAGCAGGCTCGGATCTTTGAGCAGGGATTTGAGGTCAGTGTTTAGAATATCTTTCATTTCGGGTCCTCCGCGAAAATGACTGTAGTTCTCAAATCAAGTCTGGCTATGATTGTCCAGTTCCTAAAACCGGGTGTAACAAATGAAGCCACTGGACGATGCCTACGCCAATGCCGCCTACATAGAAGGCGCCGAGACCTGGCCACCGAAATGGCAGGCGGAGGCGGACCGTTTCCGTAAAAGCCTCGGACCGCGTGCCGAAATCTCAATCAGATACGGGTCTTCTGACCGTCAGGTGTTTGATTTCTTCAACGCACCCGGGGTGCCGCGCGGCACTGTGATCTTTGTGCATGGTGGCTACTGGAAAGCCTTTGACCATACTTCCTGGTCGCATCTTGCCGCCGGGCCGCTGTCTGCGGGCTGGTCGGTCGCGATGCCCGGGTACGATCTTTGCCCCGATGTGCGCATCAGCGAAATCACCCGCCAGGTGGCTGAAGCTGTGACAAAGATCGCGGGCCGCACGGACGGTCCTCTTGTACTGGCGGGACACTCCGCCGGCGGGCATCTGGCGGGGCGCATGACCGATCCGCTGATCCTGCCCGACGCGGTACGCAGCAGGATCGTGCGCGTGGCCCCGGTTTCTCCCGTGGCTGATCTTACACCGCTGATGGAAACCAGCATGAACGATATTCTGCAGATCAATGCGGCAGAAGCGCAGGCGGAAAGCCTCGTCAACATGGCGCCACCGCAAACGGAGGTGAAAATCTGGGTCGGTGCCGATGAACGCCCGGCGTTTCTCGAACAGGCGGATCTGCTGGCACGGACATGGGGGGCGCGACAGGTCATTGTACCGGATCGCCACCATTTCGATGTAATCGACGCCTTCACCGATCCCGGCAGCGACCTGACAGCTTTTCTGACCGATCAGTAGCCGGGCAAGCCACAACACACGGTCCGGGACCCGCGCAGCGGCCCTTGCACGCCATTGCACCTTTTCAGAGGCGCGCGGCTTTGACATGAAGAGGAAAGTTACCCGCGGTTGATGAAACTGCGTCTTTTATGCCTATATATCAGGCGACAAAGCAGAAAGAAGGCACGGCAATGTTCGCACTGGCACGACTGGTTTTCATCGGCTTTATCGTTCTGACGGTGGTCTATGTGTGCCTGTCGCTTTATTCCCGGGCGCGCCGGCGCGAGAAACTCGAAGCGGTCTGGGACGCAGACGGCGGCCCGGGCAACAAGGCGTCATTTGTGGACGCCGGGCTGAAAGAATACGACGGGTCGCTGCGCCGCAAGCTCATCCTTGGGGTTTATGTGGTACCCTCGCTGCTGGTCGCGCTGATTATTTATCTGACGAATTTTGCCTGAGAAGGGGCACGCCATGGTTTACGTGAAATGGACACTCATCATCGGCTTCTGGCTGCTGGTCGCCGGGTTTTTCCACTACACTCTGCCTCAGACCGATATTGTGCGCATCACCGACACCTATGAAAAGCGCATTGATCCTGGTGAGAACCGCCTGTTCTGGTCGCAGGCGGATATTGGCAGCGACACGACTGTCACCAGCCGCGACGTATTCTTTATCCAGACACGCCGCGTGAACGGCGGCGTTATGGTGTATCGCAACGAGGACACCGGCTGGTCCTGGCCGCCGTATTTCAAATTCGACACGTCCAACCTGCAGGCCGAAGCCGCGGACCTGCGCTCAACCGCGGACAACCCGCGCTATGTGGCGATCAGGCACTATGGCTGGCGCAACGAATTCTTTTCGATCTTTCCCAATGCGATCTCTGTAAAGACAGTCGCCGGGCCGGATGTGGGCAAACCGATCCCCTGGGTGAGCATCCTGATCCTCGGGATTGTCGCCGCAATCTGGTATGGCGTCTGGGTCCGCTGGCGCCGTTTTCGGGCAAAGCGTATCGATCCGACGCTGGAAGAGATGCAGCACAGCTGGGAAGCGACAGAAGACGCCATGGCAGAGCGGCGTGGCCGCCTGAGCGAATGGTGGGCACGCCAGCGCGGCCGTCGTTAATTCCGGGCGCAGCACCCGGATACCTGCAATCCTGCCGCACCGCAGGTGACATCACAATCAGGAGGATGCCTTCATGGACACAGAATCACTGGGACCCGACAGCATTGAATGGCTGGGCACGCAGTACCGGACGCTGATTGATCAGGGCACCTCCGGCGGCGCCATTTCGGTCACCGACAGCATTTCGCCGCCAAACTCCGGCCCGCCGCGGCATATTCACCACGATGCCGATGAGACATTTGTGGTTCTGACCGGCGAGATCGGGTTCTGGCTGGACGGCGAAACAGAAGTGTGCGGACCGGGCGGCTCTGTGTTTATCCCGCGCGGCACGCCACACACTTTTACGGTGCTGAGTGATGTCCCGTCGCGCCACCTGGTTATCCTGACACCGGGCGGGTTCGAGGGCTTCTTCGCGGAAATGGCCGAAGGTCAGTTTAAAATCCCGGATGACATGGCACGGATCGGGGAAAGTGCCGAGCGGTTTAAAATGAACTTCTGCGGCCCGCCGCTGTCGCCGGATGACTTCGACCGCTGAGCGCTCAGCTGTCCTTTGCCAGCATCCGCCCGAGCGGCCGGCCACCCAGGATATGCACATGCAGATGCGACACTTCCTGCACCCCGTGATCGCCCGCGTTTGAGATCATCCTGAACCCTTCGCCGGTCGACAGCGTGACACCTTCCATCCGGCAGACCTCTGCGATCGCGCGGGTATAGTCAACGATCTCAGCATCGGAGGCCTCTGCGGCGAAGTGATCATAGCTGACATAAGCACCTTTGGGGATCACCAGCACATGCACGGGCGCCTGCGGGTAGAGATCGCGGAACGCCAGGCTGTGGCTGGTCTCCAGAACGGTGGTATTGGGAATTTCGCGGCGAAGAATCTTCGCAAAGATATTCTGATCGTCGTAGGCGTAGTCCATGCGGTTCTCCGGTTGATCGTCAGTCTGCAAATAATCCGTCGGTCTCGGCAATCTCCCAGGCGCGCGCCTGCGGGATCGACAGGAAATCCGCGAGGGCTTTTGAGTTCTCGCCGATGTCGGCAGTTTCGCGCATGCGGCTGAGATGATCAAACTCCGCGTCACGGATCCGGTCGCTTTCATAGGTAATATCGTTGCGGATGGTCGGTATGAGGCGCGCAAGTGTCTCCCCGGAAGTTTGCGGCCCGGCAAGGCCGACCCGCATCGCGTGACCGATCAGATACTCGTCTGAAAAGGCGCAGTCGATCTCCAGCATCCGTGTGACAGACCGGTCGGCGGCAAAATCCTGGAGCAGGCCGATATTGCCCGGATCCATACAGACAATCATCCGGTCGGTCTCGTAAAAATCGAACAGCATCCGCATGAGCGCACGCCGGTGCCGCGTGCGTTTTTCAAGCGAGGTCTGGATGCCGCCAAGATCGGGCAGGGGCGTGTCTTCCTCGTTAAAGAGATATTCGACCGATGGCACATTGGTGACCTGCCGCATCCGGTCCAGAACCCGTTTGGCAACGTGCCATTTCTTGCAGATCAAAATCATCAGTTCGCGTTCACGCCCGAGGGTCGATTCCGTTTCCCAGAACCGCGGCGCGAACCGACGCCCGATACGACCGCGCCCGGTGAGAAAGCTGAAAAGCTTAGGCCCCTCGTCGGAGATCCGGAAATCAACTCCGGAGGCCGAATAAAGCAGGCTCAGTCGGCGTTTGAGGTCATCTGCTTCCGGGCTGATCTTGCGGGCAAAGAGAAAATCCTGCCCGATCAGCATGTCGTAATGATCGTTGTAGAACGTGACCGGCATCCCGTAATCGGTGAACATAAGAAAGGTCAGGGTACGGTTGCGGATCTCTTCTGACGGGATCAGATGCGGCACGATCGTCTGGAAAAAGGTCTCATCCGGGATCCAGGTAGTTTTGAAAAACCGCCGGATGTCGCGCCGTGACTTCACGAATTCCAGCACCTGCTCCACGGTCGAGCGCCGCAGGCACCACCACTGGCTGCCGATGCGGATCTGCAGGCCTTCGGGCAGTTTGCGCGACAGCCCCAGACGCCGCTGCATTTCCATCGAGGCGTAAAAGAGCGTCTTGCGGGCCCGCTCATTGAAAAAGTGGCGATAGATCAGCCGCTCCTCTTTCATGCCGGTTTTGATCCAGTCGCTTTCGAAATAGTCAAAGTTCTCGATGAAGTCGGCCTCATTGTCATCGAGATACCGGTGGATGTATTCGCCGGTCTTGATCGCCATGCAATCGCCCGACAGCATATAGAAATGCGTGGCCCGGGGCCACGCGCGTACGGCCGCCTCAAGCGTATTCAGCGTTGCCTGCACGAGCGACCATTCCCCCCAGCCGCAGCGCACCCGCCTGGTGGCAAAGGCGACACTCGCGTTTTTGGTCAGGGCCTTGCGGATCAGATCAAAATCCTGCTCCGGCGCGCTGGCATCAAAGTGGATCGATACATAATCACCGGCCGCCGTCAGACGCTCCGCCTGCCGGATGATGGCACGCGGGTCTTTGTGACACAGCATAATATAGGCGATTCTTGCCATCAGGTGCTCTTACGGCGTGTTTTCAGTCTGCTCACAACAGTGATAAGCGCGAAGCCCGATTGAATAAACCGCATTTATTTGCTTTTTGTGAATATAAGAAGGCCATGACGCCAGAACGGGCTGTCAGGAGGATGAGCAGATGGGGTTTCCGGGAACCTGGATGACGACCAGCGAAAGCGTGGTCTATCGGGTCGTACCGAAATGTGCCTGCTCGACCATCGGGCAGATCATGTATTATTCCGATCATGGCGAATACTTCGATGGCGACATCCACGATGCCCAGAGCGGGCTGCACAAATGGGCCCTCGACGGCAGCAAAGAGCCGATCACGCAAAATGTGCAGAACCACAGCTCTTATTCATTCACCTGTGTGCGCAATCCCTACACCCGTATCCTGAGCTCGTTTTTTGACAAGATCTGCGGGATTCAGCGCAATGGGAGGCGCTATCGCGGCAATCTCGTCCCTCAGCTCATTCAGCGCTATGGCATTGACGTGGGCGGGCCGGACGGCACCGGCGAGTTTGATCAGATCGCGTCGTTCCGCCGCTTTTTGCTTTTTGCGCGCGACAGCATCCGGTTTCGCAAACCGATGGACCCGGATATCCACTGGTCGGCCATGTCGGGCCATATCAGCACTTTTATCGTGAATGGCGGCACCTATGACCGGATCATCTGGACTGAGGAGTTCAATGCCGGCATGCAGGATGTGCTGGACGCCATCGAGACGCCGCACGCGGTGAAACTGAGCGAAGTGCCGCGCTTTAACGAAAGCGCGGGGCACGGGCCGAAACGGCTGCACCCGGTCGAAGACTACTTTGACGATCTCTCGATGCATCTGGTGTATGAGATCTACAAACGCGACTTCCGGCTGTTTCGCTATGATTTCGAGAATCCGGCAAACAAAGCGCCGTTGGGTGAGATCGATCTCGATGAGGTGCACGCCAAACTGGGCGACTGACCAGCCTACTTGCCGGTAAAGGGGCCGAGCATGCTGGTGCGGTAATCAACCTGGAAGAGATGATTATAAAGTTGTGCGACCCACTGCTTTCCTTCCATCGTCTGCTCAAGATGCACCAGAGCAGGGCCGATCAGCGGCTGTACCTGTGACCAGAAGAAATCCGGAAACTTCTCCATAAGATCGACGGCACTTTCATAGCCGAGCCGCTCGTTCATGTCGGTTTCGCTGAACTCCTGAAAAAGCGCGCCGATCTTGCGATGATAAAACGGGTCCGCCATCTGTCCGATCAGGTCCGCCGCGCGCACCAGAGCAGGTTCGCTTGTGGTGGACTGATAATACTCGTCTTCGGGCACCGGAAAGCGGGTATAGTCTATCGCCCGGGCGATGCGCTCCTCGTCCACCACGGCAGACCCCCGGAACCGGCGCGTGGCATACATCATCCCGCGGTCCACATGGTAGGGTGCCAGAAACGCATCCGACGCGCCGCGCGGCGGGCTGATGGTATCGCCATTGCTGTTGATGACCACGTTGTTATCGTCATCCCCCTCGACGATATCGCGCAGATAGCCGATGTCATGCACCAGCAGCGCGATGATATAATGCAGCCAGTCATTGGGTTGAATGGCTTCGGTCACCAGACGCCCGCGCAAGATCTGCTGGCCGACAAGCGTGACCATAATCGTGTGCTCGGCGTTGTGGTAAAGCGCGTCCGAATTGCCCAGCCGTTCCAGTACCATTTTCGCACAGCCGTTGATGTAGGCTGCGTATTCCGGGTCGCGTCCCGAAAAGTAATCCAGAAAGGTTTCAGACAGGTGCTCGCCAAAAGACGAAGCAAGGGTCGCCGTGGGATTGAACATCAAAGTCGTGGACTCCGGAACGGAACGATATCTCCTCCATACACTATTTGCGCGCCCCTGGATATCCGCTTTGCCAGTTGCACATGACCCCGGCTTGCACGACCCGGCCTGACGCCTTACATCCGCACCATGGCACAGGTGAAAACGTCCTCTAAATCCGACCCGAATTATAAGGTGGTCGCTGAAAACCGCCGCGCGCGGTTTGATTATGCAATCGAGGAAGACCTCGAATGCGGGATTATCCTTGAGGGCTCCGAAGTGAAATCCCTGCGTGAAGGCGGCGCCAATATCGCTGAGAGCTATGCAGCGGTCGAGGATGGGGAACTCTGGCTCGTGAACGCCTATGTCGCACCCTATAAGCAGGCAAAGACATTTCAGCACGATGAACGCCGCCGCCGCAAACTGCTGGTGAGCCGCAAGCAGCTGTCAAATCTGTGGAACAGCACCCAGCGCAAAGGCATGACGCTTGTACCGCTGGTGCTTTACTTCAACCACCGTGGCATGGCCAAGATCAAAATCGGCATCGCCAAAGGTAAAAAACTGCACGACAAGCGCGAGACCTCGGCCAAACGCGACTGGTCTCGGCAGAAATCCAGGCTGCTCAAAGAACACAGCTGACCGCGCCGCTCTGATGCGGTGCGTGGTCTTGCCACCAAAGCCCTGTGACGATAATCAGACGGTTGTCTGATAGCAGGGGGTGCCGCATGGCCGACGATCCGAAAACGCTTGTCTCTACTGAATGGCTGGGCCAGCACCTCAAAGACCCCGATCTGCGTGTTCTTGATGCCTCATGGTACCTGCCGGAGGCCGGCCGCGATGCCCGCGCGGAATATGACGAGGCGCATATTCCCGGCGCAAGGTTCTTTGATATCGATGATATCTCGGACGCGCGTTCGGACCTGCCGCATATGGCGCCGCCGGTTGAAAAATTCATGTCCCGGCTGCGTGCGATGGGCGTGGGCGACGGGCACCAGGTTGTGATTTATGATGGCGCCGGCCTTTTGTCGGCCGCGCGTGTCTGGTGGCTTTTCCGGCTGATGGGACAGGAGAACGTGGCCGTTCTGGACGGCGGTTTCCCGAAGTGGAAGGCCGAAGAGCGCCCGGTCGAAGACATGCCTCCGGTGATCCGCGACCGGCACATGACGGTGCGGTTTCAGAACCACCTTGTGCGGGATGTCACCCAGGTCTCCGCGGCGTCCAAGCTGGCGGACTATGCGATTGTCGATGCCCGCGCCGGAGTGCGGTTTCGCGGCGAAGCGCCTGAGCCCCGCGAGGGTCTGCGCCCTGGCCACATCCCCGGATCGCGCAGCCTGCCCTACACGACCCTGCTCAACAGCGACAAAACCATGAAAAGCACCGATGAGATCACAGCGGCCTTCAAAGACGCCGGTGTCGATCTGAGCAAACCCGTGATCACCACCTGCGGCTCAGGCGTTACGGCCGCGATCCTGGCTCTTGCGCTGGAGCGCACGGGCAACCGTAAATGGTCACTTTATGACGGATCATGGGCCGAATGGGGGATGTTTCCCACTGTGCCCGTTGCAACCGGAGAAGCCTGATGTTTGAGACGCTCAAAGACCGCCCCGTAGACGGTATCCTCCGGCTGATGCAGGAATACCGGGACGACCCCCGTGAGGTTAAGATTGATCTCGGTGTCGGTGTCTACAAAGACGCAACCGGGCTTACACCCGTCATGCGCGCCGTCAAGGCCGCGGAGCACATGCTCTGGGAGACGCAGGACAGCAAGGTCTATACCGGCCTGACAGGAGATCCGGCCTTTGCAGATGCGCTAATCGCGCTGGTGCTTGATGATGCCGTCCCGCGTGACAACATTGCCGCCGCTGCCACACCAGGCGGCACCGGTGCTGTGCGCCAGGCGTTTGAACTCATCCGCATGGCACGCCCGGACGCGCGGGTCTTTGTCTCGGATCCGACATGGCCCAACCACCTGTCCATCCTGAATTATCTCGGCATGGAGATGGTCCCCTACCGCTATTTCGACGAAGAAAGCCGCAGCGTCGATTTCGACGGGATGATCGCGGATATCCGGACCGCGAAGCCCGGAGATGTGGTTCTGCTGCACGGCTGCTGTCACAATCCGACCGGTGCCAATCTGAAGATGACAGAATGGAAAGCCGTGATCGACGTGCTGCTTGAGACAGGTGCCGTGCCGATGATCGACATCGCCTATCAGGGCTTTGGTGACGGCCTTGAGGAGGATGCCGCTGCCACCCGGCTTGTGGCCTCATCGGTCCCCGAATGCCTGATCGCCGCGAGCTGTTCGAAGAATTTCGGCATCTACCGCGAGCGCACAGGGCTGCTGATGGCGATCAGCAGCAACGCTGATGCCCGCAAACGCAACCAGGATACGCTGGCCTTTCTCAACCGCCAGAATTTCAGCTTCCCGCCCGACCATGGCGCGCGGCTGGTGACAATGATCCTGAACGATGATGCTTTGCGCGCCGACTGGATGGCCGAACTGGAAGAGGTGCGCACCAGTATGCTCGGGCTGCGCAGCCAGCTTGCTGATGAGCTGCAGCGTCTCTCCGGATCGGACCGTTTCGGATTTCTGGCACAGCATCGCGGCATGTTCTCGCGGCTTGGCACCACCCCCGAAAAGGTGGCGGAGATGCGCCGCGACAGCGGGATATACATGGTCGCCGACAGTCGGATGAACATCGCCGGCCTGAACGCGCAAACAATCCCCGTTCTGGCCCGCGCGATCATCGACGCCGGTATCTGACACGCCTCACGCTGAAGATGTTGCCCGGGGTGCGCCCGGCAGAAGTCTGTGAAGCGGAGAGGCTGCGTGGAAACCGGCTGGGTTTGAGCCGCTTTTCCCGGTCTGGGTTTTGGACACCTGTTTCGCCGGCTTGTCCGCGTTGATCCCTCAGATCCGGTCTGAGTGCCGTTTCTGAGGCAATCTGGGGAGATTTGGCTTTTCAAGGTACTGTTCTTTGCCGGGCCCACGCCTTTTAAGCGTTCATCGCGCTGACAAGGCCTGGAATGCCCATGATCTTCGTCACGCGGGTCATGTTGCAGGCAAGGACATGCAAGGCCATCTCAGTGGCGACGCTCTTCAGGCGTCTCATCTTGACGTGTGTGGCACCCATCCATGATCTGATCGTGCCGCAGGGATGCTCAACTGTCATACTGCGCAAGGCCGGTTGTGTGGGATCCTGGTCCGGCCGATGCTGCACACTCTCAGGGACGTCTTCCTATTCCCGGCGACGGATGCGGCGTTCCGTGCTGTTGGTGCAATTGTCTTTGATGACTCAGCCGGCGCAGGTGCTCGACCTGCAGACACTGATGGCCTTGCCATCCTGCGGGGCCCTTAACCGGTAGACCAGCTTCTCCCCGGCCGGGCAGATGTAGGCGTCAGCCTTTGCATCACAGGCAAAGCCGGCTTTATCGCACAGCCCTCGCGCACCGGCATTCGTGTCTGAGGCTCAGGGACAACGACCGAGATACCGGCCCTTCGCAGGCGAGGATTTCC
>NZ_JAHEHZ010000225.1 GCF_024639605.1 Roseobacter sp.
CCGCCGCGTCTGATAAGACAACAAAAACCCCGCCGTTACCGGCGGGGCATCCGGTTTCAGAGCGAGCGCCAAAGGCCTCGCGCTCAGTCAGCTCAGCTTTTCGAAATCGACCGAAGCATCCATGCCGCCTTTTCATGGAACGTCGCGCGGGCCACCGCAAGATCTTCGGTAACCGGGTCACCATGCTCGCCTGCGATTTTGATCACAGCATGCATCCGGTGCGCCACGCGCTCGTGATCTGCCGCCAGGTCCTCGCACATCTCGCCCGCCGATTGAGGGTTCTCCTGATCCTGCACGACAGAATTAGCGACAATCGACTGCAGCGATGCCGGGGCAAGCTCACCCAGCGCGCGGATACGTTCGGCAATCACGTCGGCCGCTTCAAACATCTCTCCGTACTGTTCTTCGGTGAGGTTGTGCACTGAAAAGAACATCGGCCCTTCGACGTTCCAGTGAATAGCGTGCGTCTTGAAAATCAGCCGGTAGGTGTCCGCCAGCATATTCTCGAGGCCCTGCGCCATTGCTTCCGTGTCTTTCACACCGGTACTCACGTCGCTCTTTTCGGGCACTACATTCAATGCGCTTGTCATATCTGTCTCCTGTTTATCTGTTGTCGACGGACAAACGCGTCGGGCAACACGGGGTTCCGAAATCAGCCGGAGATGCGCGGATCTGTCGTCAGATCAGGAATTTCGCCCCTGCCGGCGCCCTGCGTATCGGCAGCGGGCACAGCGTCCGTCCGCTCACCTGATCTGCGCCGGCGCGAGCGGCGCAAAGACATGCGTCCGGGGATCGCGCGTTTTTCCAGCTCTGCATTCAGAGAGGCCCCTACCAGCACCAGAAATGTGCTGATCCAAAGCCAGACCAGCATGGCGATCACGGCACCAATGGAGCCATAAACCTCATTATAATTGCCGAAATGTGAGACGTAAAACGAGAACGCTACAGATACCGCCGCCCATGAGGTGACCGAAAACACAGCTCCGGGTGTCACCCAGCCAATGCTGATGCCGCTGCGGTTCGGACCGTAGCGGTAGACCATGCCAATGCCCGCAAAGATCACTGCGATGGCGATCCCCCAGCGCAGAACTTCCGCCGCGATGACCGTAAGTGTCCCGAGCTGCAGAAAGCTCAGCACGATCGGAGCCACGACAAGGCTGACCAATGCGATAATTGCCACGCTGACAAGACTGACGGTGAGCATAAGGGCGCGCACATAATGACGCCAGGTAGCCCGGCCTTCGGTGGCGTAGACGGTATTGAGACCCTGCATGATCGCGCCAACGCCGGCGCGCGCGGACCAGAGTGCGACAGCCAGGGAAACACCCCCCGCCCAGCCCAGTGTGTCTGAACTCGTGCTTACCAGACCCACAATCTGCCTGTTGAGGATCTGGTACACCTCGTCAGGCATCAGGCCGCGCACCTCTTCAAGCTGCGTAATGACGACAGCAGGGTTCGCGATCAGGCTGAGCACAGCGATGAGCGCGGCAAGAGCCGGAAAAATGGAGAGCATCGAGAAAAAGGCAACCCCGGCCGAGATCAGCGCGAGGTTGTTTTTAGCCATATTGCCGATGACAGCCGCGGCCGCCGCGCGATACGTCTTAAGCGGGTAGCGCAGTGGCGCAATCATGTCATGCAGTCGCTGAAGCGGCGCGTGGCCCGGCGAAGATCCAGAGCACCTTGCCTCCCGTCGGGGAGCGCGATCCGATCATGGACACGATGGCCCAGATGTCCAGGACCAGAACGACAAACCCGCTAAAACCCGCATATTCCATGTTCAGTCTCCTGTGAGGGTCCGATGGATTAACGATGCCGCGCGGTGCCGCGTTCCTGCGCGAAGTCAGGGATCTGGTAATTCATCCCTCACCTGGCCCCACGCCATCAAGGTAAAAATGATCGTACCACCTATTATGTTGCCTGCAAGCACCGGAAGGAAGAACCCGAAAACCGCGCCGTAAGCGGTCAGATCTCCGAGCAGAATCAATGCGGCCATCTCAACAGATCCGGCGACGATGTGCGTGAAATCTCCCGCTGCGATCAGCCATGTAAAGATCAGGATCAGAAAAAACTTGGCCGAATCCGCCTGGGGCAGCATCCAGACAATCAGGGCGACAATCACGCCCGCCGGGATAGCCCGCCAGAAACCTGTCGAGGCCCCCATGCCAGTCGCATGATGCGAAAGATCAATCACTGAACTGAGGATTTCCGGCGCGATCGCAGGTGTGAAGACGATCAGAGCCGCGGCAGCAAAGGCCCCGATGACGTTGGCGCCCAGTACAATGCACCACAGGCGCAGCATCCTGAAAACAATACTCCACGTGCGCTCGACCATCACGGGCAGAACAGTGGTGATCGTATTTTCAGTGAAAAGCTGCATCCGGCCCATGATGACGGCGAGAAATCCCAGAGAGTATCCCACATTTTCTATGAGATAGCGGGCACCTGTATCCGGCAGATAGGTCCGGAAAATGGCCTCGCCCAGCACCGACAGGCTGATCATCACGCCAGCCGCGATGCCGGACCACACCAGAGACCGCTTGGGGCGGGCCATCTCTTCATCGCCTTCGCGGCGGATAACCTCATAGATGAGTTTCGGCGCCAGCGCCGCGGCCTCGTTGACCGATTCCTCTTCTTTTCTCTTCTCTTCAGCCGGGCTCATCGGATCTCCTTGTCGATACCGGTCCGTCCGGCACGTCTTGACTTCTAACGCCCCACCCGGTGAATGGGTTCCGCCGATGTATAAACCAGGACATACCGATGACTGCTTTCCCGCCAGAGCTGATGACAGAAATCCGCAGCCGGTTTGCGCATGTGGATAACTGTCCGTTTCAGGGCCCGCGCATCTTTTTTGAAAACGCCGGTGGCGCGCTGACGCTGGAGACAGCCGTGAAGACCTCCGCAACCTTTGCGGCGATCCCGGACAACCAGGGGCGCGACAATCCCGCCGCTGCCGCCCTCGGCGGGATCATCAGCCGCGCAAAGGCTGATATGCAAACGTTTTTCAATGCAGACGGCGGTCAGTTTTTCGTCGGGGAAAGCGGGACAGAGCTGACTTTCCGTCTGATCCGCACCGCTGTTACGGGCGCTGAAAAGGGTGGAAAGGTCATTGGCTCTACGGTTGAACATCCTGCCTCCCGCTCAGCTGCGCGCCACTGGGCGGGTATCGCGGGCAAACCTTATATCTCCGTACCGCATGACGATGCGACCGGCGCGGTGACCGCTGAGGCCTATGCAGAATATATGTCGCCTGACGTCCGGGTTGCGACAATTCTGCACACCTCACCGGTCACCGGAATCGCCAATGATGTGGCCTCCATCGCTGCCGCGATCCGTGCGGTCAGCCCTGAAGTTTATATCATCGTCGACGGCATACAGCATGCGAGCCACGGCCGGATCGATATCGCCGCCTGCGACATCGACGGCTATGTTGTGTCACCTTACAAAGTGTTTTCGCGCCACGGATATGGTGTTGCGTGGGTTTCTGACCGGCTGTCCGGCCTGCCGCTGGAACAGCTTATCGACGGCCCCCGCGCCAACTGGGAAATGGGCACGCGCGACACCGGGGCTTATGCGACTTTTTCGGATGTTGTGGCCTATTTCGACTGGCTGGGTGCTCAGCACAGCAGCAGTACAGAGCCCCGCGCCCGCATCGAGGCTGCAGGTGCAGCCATCCACGCGCATGAAAAATCACTGACCGACATCATGCTGCATGGCACAGGAAATCTTCCCGGTCTGGCTGAGCTGCCGGGCGTTACCATCCTTGGCGGCCCGGCCAATCCCGGACGCGAGGGTCTTGTCTGTTTTGCGCTTGATCATGTGCCTGCGGACAGCATCGTAAGCCGCCTGAACGCAGCCGGAATCCGCAC
>NZ_JAHEHZ010000101.1 GCF_024639605.1 Roseobacter sp.
CCAGTATACGACCAGTCCGCTGGCAAACCCGCCAAGCATGGACATAAAGACCCAAGGCATCCACGCAAAAATCATCTGTTGTGTGGGTTCGGTGGGCGCGGGGTTCAGTTTCTGCTGCATCCACATGGAGATGCCGAGCAGAAGCGGCAGGATTCCTATGAAGACGAGCGCCATAATTGAGCCTGTCTCGGGTCCTTCGATGGGCAACAGTCCAAACAGGTTAAGCAGCGATGTCGGGTCCGGTGCGCTCAGATCCTGGAATGGCCCGAAAAAGGCTGCATGGCGGAGTTCAATGGTGACAAAAATCACCTTGTAGAGCGAGAAAAAAATCGGAATCTGCAGAAGGATCGGCAGACACCCGGCGGCGGGATTCACCTTTTCCTTTTTGTAGAGCTCCATCATGCCCTGCTGCATTTTCTGGCGATCGTCGCCGGCCTCTTCTTTGAGCTTTTCCATCTGCGGCTGAAGCTCTTTCATCTTGGCCATGGAAACGTATGACTTATACGCCAGCGGGAACAGAACCGCCTTAATGATGAGCGTCAGGCCGATAATCGCCCAGCCCATGTTGCCAATTATCTGGTTAAGATAGTGCAGAAGCCAGAAGATCGGTTTGGTCAGAAAGAAGAACCAGCCCCAGTCGATACTGTCGATGAAACGGTCAACGCCCGCCGTCTGATAGTTACGTATGGTTTCCCATTCCTTGGCACCTGCAAAAAGCTCGCTGGTCGAGGAAACTGTAGTACCGGGTGCGACGGTCTGCACGGGCAGGACAACCTCGGTTTGATAGATGTCACGACGCTCATCGTATTTTGCAACCGATTTGAACGCGCTGCCGGGCGCAGGAATGAGGGTGGACATCCAGAAATGATCGGTGAAACCGATCCATCCGTTCTGCTGAACCTGAACGACTTCAGCACGGGCACCCTCGCGTTCGGAATACTCAAAATCCGGCATATCGGACCAGTCGATTTCTGACAGTTCGCCGTCGGCCATGGCGACCGCACCTTCGTGCAGAATGAAGAAGTTCATCAGGTCTGCGGGCTCTCCGTGGCGGGCCAGAATGCCGTAGGGAGCCATGTTGACCGGGCTGTCGCCGGTATTTGCGACGGCCTGAGTGATCGTAAACATGTAGTCTTCGTCAATCTCGACAGTGCGCGTGAATGTCAGTCCCGCGCCGTTGTCCCACGTGAGTGTAACGGGTGCACCGACAGAAAGTGTATCGCCACCGGAAAGGTCCCAGAGTGTGTTCGGCCCGGGAACCGCGGCGGGATCGACGCCTGAACCGGCAGCCCAGCCGTAAAGGGCGTAATACGCATTTGCACCACCAACCGGTGAAAGCATTGTGACAATTTCAGCGTCTTCGTCCTGAGTTTCGCGATAGTCTTTCAGCGACAGATCGTCGATGCGACCACCGAGCAGAGAAATTGACCCGCTCAGCCGGTCAGTTTCGACAGGCACGCGCGGCGCTTCACTGAGGGTTTCTTCACGTGTCACCGCATCGGCAGGAACGGCCTGACTGGTCCCGGCGGGGGCCGAGGGTACCGTCGCCGTCGATGTTTCAGGCGTCAGCGTGCCGGCGGTTTCCGGATCAACCGGAGCAGGCGGCTCGGGCGGAGGAAACAGAACGAACCATACCAGAATCACAAGGAAACTGAGCGCTGTTGCCAGAATGAGGTTCTTGTTCTGATCGTCCATAGGGACTGCCACCTGATCTCATTGATATCAGCGTGGTTCAACAGAGTACGGGCCCAAAGGTCAAGCGGATTCCGGTCACGAATCGTCATCGCTATCGGCGCGAAAGGTCAAACTCCCGGCAAATGCGCCTGCTGCACCTGCGTACCGGTCAACCGGAGCGATTTCCGAGGATGCGCGGCGCGTCGCCCAGTTTCGCGGTGTGGGCAGAAATCCATTCAAGGGTCTGATCGAAGGGCATCGGCTTCCCGATTCCGAACCCCTGGACATGGTCGCACCCCAGTTGCGCCAGCAGAGCATGTTCGCCCGCACTTTCGACACCCTCCGCAAGGGTCTCAACACCGAGCCGCTCTGCCATAGTAAGAATTGCACTGACCATGCGCTGTTGTTCAGGGTCTTTATCGGATTTGATAACAAAGGAGCGGTCGATTTTTATGCGGCTTACCGCAAACCGCCGGATGGAGGCGATGGAGGCATGCCCTGTGCCAAAATCATCGAGATCAATCTGGCATCCAAGCGCATTAAGTGAGCTGATGTTGCGTGTCACCATGTCATCAGGCGCGCGCGCCACGACTGTTTCAAGAACCTCAACGGCAAGCCGGTCCGGAGAGAGATTGAAGCGGTCGAGTTCCCATTTCACTTTTTCGACAAGTCCTGGATTGTTCAGCTCCGGACCTGCAAAATTCACGCCGACACGCGGAACAGATACGCCATTGGTGTCCCAGGCCCGCAGAGCGGTGAAGGCATGATACATCATTACCTCAGCCAGGCGTTCGAGTAATCCCGCCTGTTCGATTGCCGGCAGAAACTCTGACGGGGGGATCATGCCCCGCTGCGGATGTTCCCAGCGGGCCAGGGCCTCGAATCCGGAAACCAGGCCTGTGTCTGTAGAAATCTGTGGCTGAAACCATGCGCGTATCTCGCCTTTTTCAAGGGCCAGCGTCACCTCTTCACGCAGGCCTGCCCGGGTTTCGGACTGCCGGCGCAAATCGGCGGAAAATGCCCGGATGGCGTTTGGCCCGTTACTTTTTGCTTCGGCGAGCGCGAGATCGGCAGCCTCATTCCAGGTTTCAGCGTCGCGTCTGAGCATGCGTGCACTCTGGCAAAAACCCACACAGGCTGTCACGTAAATCGCACTGCCCTCAACGGACACCGGCTCTTCTACGGCACTCTGAAGGCGCCCGGCAATCTGGATGCAACGTTCGAGGTCGAGGTGGCGCACCGGCGCGAGACAAATTTCAAACCGGAAATCGGATGTCTGCGCGATCACATCATTGTCCCGCAGTACGCAGGCAAGGCGAGAAGAGATCTTATCAAAAAGTTCTGTAGTTGCACTTTGTCCGTAGCGGTCGACAAGCACATCGCTCTCATCGATTTCGATGGCGAACAATGCCGACATCTGTCCCAGATCGCGCGCCTGTACAAATGACTGCCCGACAATAGTGCGATAGTCTTCACGCCGGATCAGACCGCGTGTTGCCGGTTTAGCAATCGATCTGGCTGTCAGTGCATTCGCACCCCCGAGAAGCATATAGACCGCCGGAAACAGCAAAGCGGCACCCATAAGTGTCGCCTCGCCGCCAATCCAGTACCCGCCGAGCAGCGCGGCCGGAAGCAGAGCAAGCATAACGGGTTTGATCATGAAGGCCGCGATCCTGCCGCGTAAGTCCAGCAGTCGTTGTGCTGTGCTGTTTGCCATGCGCCTTCCCTTCCGGACAAGCGCAGAAAAGCGCTTTGACAGCAAACTAACCGGTTGAAAGTGTTGGACGTGTTAACGCCCGGCATCCTGATCGTACAAAATTACATAAAATTGTACTTACCTAACAGATAGTCCTGCGAAATCAAAAAGTTCAGGATCAAGAAGATGCGACGGACGCGCGTTCATCAAGGCGCGAAACATCACCTGCCGGCGTCCGGGGCTGTTCGCCTCCCACTGATCAAGGATTGTTTTGACCTGCTGACGTTGCAGCCCGTCCTGGCTGCCGCAAAGATCACAGGGGATAATCGGATACCGCATTGCAGCGGCGAATTTCGCGCAATCCTCTTCAGCGACGTGGGCCAGTGGTCGGTAGAGAAAAAGATCCCCTTCCTCGTTTACCAGTTTTGGCGGCATAGTCGCCAGCCGCCCGCCGTGAAAGAGATTCATCAGGAAGGTTTCAAGAATGTCGTCCCTGTGATGGCCCAGAACGACCGCAGAACATCCTTCCTCCCGCGCAATCCGGTAGAGATTACCGCGCCGCAGACGGGAGCATAGCGCACAAAATGTACGGCCCTGCGGAATTTTATCCATAACGATGGAATACGTGTCCTGATATTCGATGCGATGCGGCACCGTCATCCGTTCCAGAAACTCGGGCAGGACCGATCCCGGGAACCCTGGTTGACCCTGATCAAGATTGCAGGCCAGCAGATCGACCGGCAGTAAACCGCGCCATTTCAGCTCATAAAGCACGGCAAGCAGTGTGTAGCTGTCTTTGCCGCCTGACAGACACACGAGCCAGCGTGCGCCGGGGTCGATCATTCCGTATTGCTCAATGGCCTCGCGCACGGACCGCACCAGCCGTTTGCGCAGTTTGCGGAATTCGGTTGTTTTGGGCGCGCCCTCAAAGAGAGGATGGATGTCGTCGGACGTGTCAAGCATGGGCGGGTTCCTGAATGCGATGACTTCTCTATACCGCCGGCGCAGCTGAACCAAAAGCCCGGGCCGTGCGTAGTATTTACAGATACAGGAGAATACCATGATCAGGCTGATGGCGGCACTGGGGTTTCTGGCGGCGCTGGCCGCCTGTACGGGCAAGCCCGCGCTGGACGATCCGAAACTTTCGGACGCGGCGTTCAACCTTGAAGAATTCTTTGACGGGCGCGTGCTTGCAAAAGGCCAGTTTCAGGATGTTTTCGGCACTGTGCGGCGACGCTTTGACGTCGAGGTGAACGGTACATGGGACGGTGAGACGCTGACCCTCGTGGAGGATTTCGTCTACGAGGATAAGTCGACCGAGCGGAGGGTCTGGACTTTGCAGAAGACAGGACCCGAGACCGGATCGCAAACATGGCGCGGCTCAGCAGACGGGGTGATCGGAGAGGCCACCGGTGAGGAGCGCGGTGACACGTTCAACTGGCAGTACCTGATTGATCTGCCAGTGCCGGAGGGCACATTGCGGGTTCGTTTCGATGACTGGATGTGGCAGCTCAGTGAAACCCGTGTGCTCAATCTCGCCTATATGAAGAAGTATGGCGTAGACATCGGCGAAGTGACCATCATCTTCGAAAAACAGCCCTGAGGCTCAGTCATCGCCGGGCACCGGATCATAGCCCGATTGCCCCCACGGGTGACATCGTGCGATCCGGCGGCAGGTCAGCCATGCGCCGCGCCATGCACCATGACGCTGCAGCGCTTCGAGTGCATAGGCGCTGCAGGTCGGCTGGTACCGGCAGTTGTGGCCGACCCAGGGGCTGCAAATCAGCCGGTAGGCGCGTACCGGCAACGCCAGAAGGCGGGCAGCCGGGCTCACCGGGCCTCGCCGTGCAGCACGTCGAGAGCCGCATTAAAATCGCGCAGAAGCTGGTCAAAGGGCAGGGTGGCCGTGGTCTCGCGCCGTCCGATCAGCACATAATCTGCGCCGTCCAGTCCGCGCTCGGGCAGGGTCAGACGCGCGATCTCGCGCAGGCGGCGCTTGGCACGGTTGCGCGCGACGGCATTGCCAACCTTCTTTGAGCAGGTAAATCCCACACGTATGCCACCGGCTTCTTCTGGCGCACGCCTGCGCATCTGCACGATAAAGCCAGGCTTTGCCGCGCGTCGGGCGCGGGCGACGCGCTGAAAATCCTGGCGTTTTGTCAGGGTCTCGACAGAACGCACAGAAACCGCCGCAGGCGCGTTCACTTCGGATGTCTGATCCGGAGAGGCGGCTTGCGGCGGTTCCATCATAACGGTACCGGCAAAAACAGCGGTATCAGGCGCTCAGAGACTTCCGCCCCTGCGCACGGCGTGCGTTCAGGATCTTGCGGCCGGCTTTTGTGGCCATGCGCGCGCGGAAGCCGTGGCGCCGTTTGCGCACGAGGTTCGAGGGTTGATAGGTGCGTTTCATCGCTCCGTCTCCAATACTGCTTCGGGCTCTGCGCGGAATCGCTTCCGCGCCTGAGGTCATCAGAAGCCTGTCTCCTAATGCCACCTCGGCCCCAAGTCAAACCCCGCACCGGCGAAATTTGCGGGTTTTTGCAATAATTACCTTTTGGAACGGGGCAGATGTTACATCCGGGGGGCGAGGGGGCTGCGGGAGCCACCAAAATGTCACGGGCCATCAAGCGCGCGTGATACCCCTGTCACCGGTCCCGCCGAGGCGTCATGTAGGTGTCAATTGCAACGCACCCGCAGAAAGGCGAAACATATGTCAGATATGACCCAGGATCCGAAACCGGGCGCGTTGCGCCATCTGCCGTTGCTGGTGATCCTTGTGGTGGCGGCAGTGGGTGCCATTACTCTGCGCGACTACCTCAGTTTTGATGCACTGCGCGATAATCGCGAGGCGCTGATCGCCTTCCGGGATGCGAATTTCTTACTGACGATGCTGGGATTTGTAGCTGCCTATATCGTCATCGTGGCCTTCTCGTTGCCCGGCGCGCTCATTGCGACGCTGACAGGCGGGTTTCTTTTCGGCACGCTGGGGGGGGCAGCGCTGAGCGTGACCGGGGCGACCGTAGGTGCTGTGATTATTTTTCTGGCAGCGCGTCACGGACTTGGTGAAAAGCTCAAAGCGCGGATGGATACCTCTCAGGGGACCGTCAGAAAGGTTAAAGAGGGCATCGACGAAAACCAGTGGTCAATGCTGTTTTTCCTGCGTCTGGTGCCGGTGGTGCCGTTCTTCGCCGCCAATCTGGTGCCGGCCTTTCTGGCTGTTCCCCCGTACCGGTTTGCGATCTCGACATTCTTCGGTATCATCCCCGGATCGCTGGTTTATTCCTCTGCTGGCGCGGGACTTGGCACAGTTTTTGAGCGGGGCGATACTCCGAACCTGGGGCTCATTTTTGAGCCGCATATCCTGCTGCCGATCCTCGGTCTGAGTGCGCTGTCACTGATGCCGGTTGTTGTTAAAGCCATAACGGGCCGGAAAACTCTGTAGATATGGACCGGATCAAAACCGACATTCTGATCATCGGCGCCGGGTCGGGCGGCTTGTCCGTTGCGGCAGGCGCCGTGCAGATGGGGGCCGATGTGACCCTTCTGGAAGGGCACAAGATGGGCGGCGATTGCCTGAACTACGGCTGTGTGCCGTCCAAGGCGCTGATTGCCAGCGGAAAAGCCGCCTGGGCACAACGGCATTCAGAGAAATACGGTGTGGCGGATGCGGCGGGAAACGCCGATTACGCCGCGGCCAAAGATCACGTTCACGGTGTGATCGCGCAGATCGAACCGGTGGACAGTCAGGAGCGGTTTGAAGGCCTGGGCGTCAGGGTGATCCGCGAATTCGGCCATTTCGTTTCTCCGACCGAAGTGCAGGCCGGTGACACTGTCATCACCGCACGCCGGATTATTATTGCCACCGGCTCTTCGCCGCTGGTCCCCCCGATCCCGGGGCTTGACAAGGTGCCCTATGAAACAAACGAAACGCTCTGGGAGCTGCGCGAAAAGCCGGAACACCTGCTGATTGTAGGCGGCGGGCCGATCGGGATGGAAATGGCTCAGGCGCATATCCGGCTGGGCAGTAAGGTTACGGTGATCGAAGGCGAAAAAGCGCTGGGCAAAGACGATCCCGAGTTAGCCGCAGTGGTCCTGAATAAGCTTCGTGATGAAGGTGTGGTGATCGAAGAAGGGGCCATGGCCGACGAGATAAAAGGCAAAGCAGGCGCCATAGAGGTTGTCACCAAAGACGGGCGTTCGATCAAAGGCAGCCACCTGCTGATGGCGGTCGGCCGGCGCACGAATACAGAGAAGCTTAATCTAAAGGCCGCAGGTATTGAAACGACGAAAACCGGCGTAAAAGTGGATGCGGGTCTGCGCACCACCAACCGCAAGGTCTATGCCATCGGCGATGCGGCTGGTGGCATGCAGTTCACCCATGTCGCGGGGTATCATGCGGGCGTCATCATCCGCTCTGTGCTCTTTGCGTTGCCTTCAAAGGCGAAAACCGCGCATATCCCCCGGGTAACCTATACCGACCCGGAAATCGCTCAGGTTGGAATGACAGAAGCGCAGGCCCGCAAAGAGCACGGCAGCCGTCTGGAGGTCGTCCGGTTCGATTACGCGCATAATGACCGTGCCATTGCTGAGCGGAAAACCACCGGTTTTATCAAGGTTATGGTATGCAAGGGCCGGCCCGTGGGGGCATCGATCGTCGGCCACCAGGCGGGGGAGCTTATCAGCCTCTGGGCGCTGGCGCTGGCCAATAATCTGAAGATGAGCCAGATTGCCGCCATGGTCGCCCCCTATCCGACCATCGGTGAAGTCAACAAACGCGCCGCCGGCGCATATTTCAGCCCGCGTCTTTTTGAAAACCCGACGGTGAAAAAGATCGTGGGGCTTGTCCAGCGCTACATCCCGTGAAACGCTGAAGTATGTTCAACTCGCTCTCAGGCAGGCTGCTGATCCTCACGACCATCTTTGTGATGATCGCGGAGGTGCTGATCTTTGTGCCCTCGATAGCGCGGTTCAGAGAAGACTACATGATGAACCGGCTTGAGCGTGCGCAGATCGCCTCGCTGGCGTTGCTGGCAGACGATATGATCGAAAGCGAGCTTGAGGCGGAGCTTCTGGAGAACGCCGGTGTCTTCAACGTGGTGCTGCGCCGGGATTCCGCCCGGCAGCTTATACTTTCGTCTGATATGCCACAGCCCATCGCAGCTACTTATGACATGCGCGACAATACGGCGGTGGTTCTGATCCGGGACGCTCTAATGCGTCTTGTGACAAACGAAAACGAGGTTATCAGGGTGATCGGGGCGCCGGTACGCGACGCGGGTCTGCTGATTGAAGTGACGATGGACACCCGCGGGTTGCGTGACGCAATGATCGATTATGGTATACGCATTCTGATCCTGTCGGCGGTGATTTCGGTAATCACTGCGTTTTTGCTGTTTCTTGCCATGCGGGCGCTGCTGCTCAAGCCAATCAAAGGTGTGGTGGGACAGATGCTGCATTACGCGGCCGCACCAGAGGACGCGCGCCGGATCATCGTGCCGACTGCAAGTGTCACTGAGCTGCATGAAGCAGAAGTTGCACTGCGCAAGCTGGAGACAGATCTCACGCAGGCCCTGCGCCAGAAAGAGCGGCTTGCGCAACTGGGCAGTGCGGTGAGTAAAATCAGCCATGACCTGCGGAATATTCTGACCTCGGCACAGCTTTTCACCGACCGCATCGAAATGAGCGAAGACCCCACCGTCAAACGCATGGCGCCTAAACTGGTAAGTTCAATCACGCGTGCCGTACATCTGTGCGAGAGCACGCTTGCTTTCGGAAAGGCGGAAGAGCCGAGCCCGACCCTGACGCTGGTGTCCCTTGCGCAGGTGGTGGACGAAGTGATTGAGGGCGAGCGCCTCGCCGCAGAGGGCACGGGCATCACATTTTCGTCTGACGTGCCGGGTGATCTGATGGTGCGAGCAGACCCGGAACAGCTTTACCGGGTACTGGCAAATCTGGTGCGCAATGCGCGTCAGGCTCTGGTGACATCGGGTGAAGACGGCAAGGTCGAAGTCGTCGGCTACGAGGATATGTCAGCCTGGTGGATTGAGGTGACGGATACCGGACCAGGCCTGCCAGCCAATGCCCGCGAGCATCTTTTTGCGCCGTTTCAGGGCAGCGCCAGCAAGGGTGGATCAGGTCTTGGCCTCGCGATTTCTGCCGAACTGGTACGCGGGCACGGCGGTACACTGGAGCTTGCATCCTCTGATGAGTTTGGCACCCGGTTTGTAATCTGTCTGCCAAAAGGCGACGGCACCCTTGCCGGAGAAAAGGCGCAGATCTCCGGGGCCGCAGCCCGCGCATAAAACCCGGCGCAGAGGGCGGGCAGGGCCTGTCCTGCGTCCTGCCGGAAAATTCGACGATTTGGCTTGCATCATCCGCCGCTCAGCACTAAACCCCGGCGGCAGTGGACCGATAGCTCAGCTGGATAGAGTACCTGACTACGAATCAGGGGGTCGGGGGTTCGAATCCTCCTCGGTCCGCCACTTTAACCACTTAAGTAATTGATTTTATTTATTTATATCGATAGTTGTGATTTTTGTTCCCCCAATAGTTCCCACACCTCAAGTTGGAAGTTCCAGGAATTCATTGGAACAATCTGGCCTCTAGAACTTTTGCAGTATCTGTGGTCGCAAGACTGAAGTCGGATTTTTTCTGAAGTAGTCTTCAGCATTGCCGTATTTCGGACTGTTGTTCCCTTCAGTTTGGTGCCGTGTGATATGGGTCGCAGCCTATCCCGCTGCGTTCTTACTTGAAATTTGCCTGAGTGGGCCGGGTTTCGCACTCACGCAATCCGGTCGGTTTTGATTTCTCATCCCGTAAGGAGTACGCTCCGGAGCAAGGCTATATCGAAGTGTTCGGGGGGGGGCGATGACCGAGCAGATCTCCGAATTCCTCTCGTCTCTGGATTTGTCGCAGCACGTAACGGCATTCGTCGAGAACGATGTCGACATGGAATTGCTGCCGACGTTGAGCGATGCGGACCTACGCGAGCTCGGTGTCGACAAGCTTGGTCACCGCAAGCGGATACTTGCAGCGGCAGCTGCGCTGGGGAGCGTGGAGGAACCGGCAAACAGCACGTCTGCCCGCGCTCAACGACGGCTTCTGACGCTCATGTTCGTCGATCTCGTCGGTTCGACAGCATTGTCGACCCGGTTGAGCCTCGAGGGCTACCGCGAGATGATCCGGGACTTCCAGGATGCAGTCATCGAGGGCGTAGAGAGTTACGGCGGCTTCGTCGCGAAGTTTCTTGGTGACGGAGTACTGGCCTATTTCGGCTATCCGCAGAGCCACGAGGATGACGCGGAACGCGCGGTTCAGGCCGGGTTGTCTGTGGTCAGGCAAATCGGTGAATTGACGGTGCCTGAAGGCGCTGATCGCCTGGAGGTGCGTATCGGGATAGAGACCGGTCTCGTCGTTGTGGGCGAAATCGTCGGACGGGGGGGCGCGCAGGAACATTCGGCGCTGGGATCGACACCGAACCTCGCCGCACGACTGCAGTCGGTCGCGGAACCGGGCAGCGTCGTCGTCGGTCCGGCGTGCCGCAGACTATCGGATGGCGCGGCGGAGTTTGAAACACTTGGTCCGCACGTCTTCAAAGGATTTGATGATCCGGTGCCGGTTTGGCGTGTGGTCAGGTTTTCCGGATCGTATGATCGCCTTGAGCGCCGACAGGGTGATCTGGCACCTCTGATCGGACGGGAGCATGAGATCGGCGCTCTGGAAGCGGCTCTGTCCCGGGCCCGGCTGGGCGCTCTGGGCACCATCAACGTGATCGGTGAACCCGGCATCGGCAAGTCCCGCTTGCTCCGCGAGTTCATCAAGCGGCACGGCGATGCGTTTACGCTCCTGATCGGCCAATGTAGCCCGCATGCCAGTACGACAGCGTTCCACCTGTTCATCGACCTGCTGCGGCGCTTTCGCGATACTGTCGTTGCCGAGGGCGGATTACTTGAAGAGCGGTTGGTCGAGGCGGGCCTTGATCGTGACCGCCACATTCCGTATTTGAGCCGACTGATGGAGCTGCAAGCCTCCATACCGGGCGTCGATCCCGACCTGATAGGCTCACGCACCCGCGAAGCGCTTTCTGAGTTCATCATTATACAGGGGCGTCTCAAGCCCACCGTCCTGCACCTGAACGACCTGCACTGGATCGACGAACGCTCGAGCAACTTTCTGGATGCTTTGGTGCGCGATGCGCGCAGACGCGGCGTGCTGATCGTCGCGACCTTTCGCCCCGATTATTCCGCGCCGTGGGGGGATGCGCCGGGCGTCGAGGCGTTGGTTCTAGAACCCTTGTCGTCGGCTGAGGCGGTACAGCTCTTTCGCGATCATCTGGCCGATCAGGACGCGCTCGCCGATATGATGCCCTTCATCGAGCGTGCCGGCGGTAATCCTCTGTTCATCGAGGAGATTGCTCGGCACTTCAGCTATGAACCTTCGGATGGGCCAATCCCGGACAGTTCGGGCATTCCCGAGACCCTTGCGGGGCTGCTGATGCAACGCGTTGACAGGCTCTCTCCGGATGTGCGCCGGTTGGTGGAGCGTGCGTCGGTCATCGGGCGAGAGTTCGACACCCGCCTACTTGGGGGCACGGCCGCGCGACACATGGCCGAGTTGGAGCGGAGCGGCATCGTGCAGGCCCTGGCCGAGCAGCCGGACCGCTTCAACTTTCAACATACCCTGGTTCAGCAGGTCATCTATGAAAGCCTTCTGTCCGAGGACCGCCGCAGACTGCATGGAGACGTGGTACGGCGTCTGGAGGATCTTTACGCAGGGCGGGAAGTCGAAGTCGCCGAGTTTCTGGCGCAGCAATCTGAGGCCGCCGGGAACGCGATGGGGACCGCCAGATATGCGCTTATGGCCGGGAACAAGGCGCTGGACTTGTTCGCTTTGCGAGACGCGCAGGGCTGGTATCAAAAATGCATAGATTTGACTGGCCCTGCCGGTGAGGTCGACGACATTTTGCTCTTGGCGCGCGCGGCGGTAAACCAGGTACAGATACTGTGCTGGAACGGCGACTTTCCGGCGATGACGGAACTGGCGCAAAGCCATCTTTCGAG
>NZ_JAHEHZ010000226.1 GCF_024639605.1 Roseobacter sp.
TCTACGGGGCAATAAACCTCGCCTTCGGGCACATGAAAGCCTTCGGTATAGAGTTTAAAGTGGTGGATCAGGCTTTCCATCGAGGTTTTCATGTCCGACCGGCTGGGCGGGGTGATCTTGCCGCGGGCGAGAATATCGCCCTGCCCGTCCGGTGCGCGCAGCTTTTCGATGGCCTGCAGGATGATCGACACCGACTGGCGCATCTCTTCCATGCGCACCAGATAGCGATCATAGCAGTCGCCGTTCTTGCCCACCGGGATCTGAAAATCGAACTCGTCGTAGCATTCATAGGGTTGCGCGCGGCGCAGATCCCAGGCGAGGCCCGATCCCCGCACCATCACCCCGGAGAATCCGTAATCGAGGATATCCTCTTCGGTGACCACGCCGATATCGGCATTGCGCTGTTTGAAAATCCGGTTTTCCGTGAGCAGCCCGTCGATATCGGCCATGACGCGCGGAAACTCATTGGCCCAGGTTTCAATGTCGTCGATCAGCTCCGGCGTCAGATCCTGATGTACACCACCGGGGCGGAAATAGGCCGCGTGCAGCCGCGCCCCGCAGGCCCGCTCATAGAACACCATCAGCTTTTCGCGTTCCTCAAAGCCCCAGAGCGGCGGCGTCAGCGCGCCCACATCCATGGCCTGAGTGGTGACGTTCAGCAGGTGATTGAGCACGCGCCCGATCTCGCAAAAAAGCACCCGGATGAGTGAGGCACGACGTGGCACTTGCACACCCGTGAGCTTTTCAATCGCCAGACACCAGGCGTGTTCCTGGTTCATCGGCGCCACATAATCCAGCCGGTCGAAATACGGCAGGTTCTGCAGATACGTCCGGCTTTCCATCAGCTTTTCAGTGCCCCGGTGCAGCAGCCCGATGTGCGGGTCACAGCGCTCGACAATCTCGCCGTCAAGCTCCAGCACCAGACGCAGCACACCATGCGCGGCCGGGTGCTGGGGCCCGAAGTTGATGTTGAAATTCCGGATCTTCTGTTCGCCTGTCAGGGCGTCTTCAAATCCTTTTGAGCCGTCCATCATTCGTCAGTGCCTCCGGTTACATGGCCCGCCACGCGGAACACCTTTGTCAGCAGTTTCCAGGCCCCGTCCACGCGGATAAAGCCCAGATGATCTTCATAGCGCACAGGCGGCACATCAACGGTCAGATGAACCCGTGCTATCTCGCCGCCGGCCGCATCCGTTCCGATAATCTCATACCGTGCCGGAGCCTCAAACGGCTCCCGCCCCCGGACGCGCTCAAGATAGGAGGCTTTGTCCCAGAAGGTCGCGGCCCCGTTCTCAACCAGGGTCATCTGAAACCGGTCGTGACAAAGCGTTTCAAAGACATCCGCCTTCGCGAAATATACGGCTTCGCAATAGCTCAGCGCCGCATCACGCAGCCCGTCCGGCATCTGATCCGATCCGTCCATCAGCGTTTCTCCAGTTCCTGCAGCCTGATGCTCATCCACCAGATCAGCGCAAGTGCGCCCAAAGGGATGATCCCGGCAAAGGCCCAGTATTTGTGAATGCCAAAGTGCGGCAGCAACTTCAGCATGGGAATGACAGTGGCCGCAGCCACCAGCAGCCAGATGATGCCTTCCATTACTTCGCCTCCGCCTTGCCGTCGGTTTTTTCATCGCCGGGCAGAATGTATTCCGCCCCCTCCCAGGGGCTCATGAAATCAAACTGGCGGTATTCCTGCACGAGACTGACCGGCTCATATACCACGCGCTTTTGCGCCTCGTCATAGCGCACTTCGGTATAGCCCGTGGTCGGGAAATCCTTGCGCAGCGGATAGCCGCGGAAGCCGTAGTCCGTGAGGATACGACGCAAATCCGGATGGCCGGAAAACAGGATGCCGAACATGTCGAAGATTTCGCGCTCGAACCAGTTGGCGGAAGGGTGCACACCGATGATCGAGGGCACCATATCGTTTTCACGGATGCTCACCCGGAGGCGGATCCGGTGGTTCTGATACATCGACAGAAAATGATAAACGACGTCAAAGCGTTTTGCCCGGCCTGCGTAATCTACTGCCGTGATATCGACGAGGCTGGAAAAACGGCAGGTCGCGTCAGTTTTCAGAAACTCTACCAGACCGGTGATATTCGACGGCGTCACATCAAGGTTGAGCTCACCATGGGTTACATCCCAGGCCAGCACACAGTCCGTGCGCCGCGCCTCGATATAGGTGCCCAACTCGTTAAGTGCGTCGCTCATGGCGTCATCTCCGACAGTATCTCGTCATGAAAGCTCGCCTCTTTGTCCCATGCGGGGAAAAAAGGCACCATAAAGTCCGGCAGAAAGGTCTTCTCCGGTACATCGCCTGCAAATCGTTTCACGGCGGCGATGTCTTTCCACCGCGTCATTACCGCGATCCGGCAGGGGTCTGAGCCGCGCTCTGTATGCACGGTAATTCCCCGGAAGCCCTCGACCGCGCGCATTGCCGGGTAAACGCGGTCTCTGAAAGTGCTCAGCCACGGGTCAATATCATCGCGGGCGATGATGGCTTCCCAGCGGCGGACGAGCGCGTCTGTCATCGCACAATTGTCCCGGTGCGGCGGATTTTGCGCTGCAGTTGCAGGATGCCATAGAGGAGCGCCTCAGCCGTCGGCGGGCAGCCCGGTACATACACATCCACCGGTACGATCCGGTCACAGCCGCGCACGACGGAATAGGAATAGTGATAATACCCGCCACCGTTGGCGCAGGAGCCCATCGAAATCACATAGCGCGGTTCGGGCATCTGGTCGTAAACCTTGCGCAGCGCCGGCGCCATTTTGTTTGTAAGCGTCCCGGCAACGATCATCAGGTCCGACTGGCGCGGGCTTGCCCGCGGTGCCGTACCGAACCGCTCAAGATCATAGCGCGGCATAGAGGTGTGCATCATCTCTACCGCACAGCACGCCAGACCGAATGTCATCCAGTGGAGCGAGCCAGTGCGCGCCCAGTTGATGATGTCCTCGGTCGAGGTCAGCAAAAACCCTTTATCCTGCAACTCGCGGTTCAGGTCCTGGGTGGCAACTTCGCGGTCCGCTCCTGCGACATTTGCTCCGGCGGCTATTGCCATTCCAGCGCTCCTTTTTTCCACTCATAAGCAAAGCCGATCGTCAGAACGCCCAGAAAGACCATCATCGACCAGAACCCGACCATGCTCACGTCCTTGAAGGCCACAGCCCATGGAAAGAGGAACGCGATCTCCAGATCAAAGATTATGAAGAGGATAGAGACCAGATAAAAGCGCACGTCAAACTTCATCCGCGCGTCGTCGAACGCATTGAACCCGCATTCATAAGCGGAGACCTTTTCCGGGTCCGGGTTGCGCACTGCGAGCACAACGGCGGCGAGGATCAGGACCAGGCCCAGACCGATGGCAACCGCAAGAAACATAAGGATGGGCAGGTATTCCCGTAGCATCTCGTCCAAGGGAGGCTCCTTTTCGTCTGATCATGCGCTGACGCGCTATGCTGCCCCGCGGCGAAAGGGGCTCTGAATGGTTTACGCCTGTGTTTTGCGGGGGTCAACCGGAGCCCGCCCGAAAGACATCGCAAAAACTGCGAGAAAATCCGCAGGTTAGCGGGGTTCAGCGGCGGCCTGCAACAGCCTCAGCAGCGCTGTGATTTTTGTGCGGTTTCGAGCATCAAGACGCAGCACGAAACCTTCAAAAGAACTGCATATCAATACGTTAACCCCTATACGATCGATAGCATCGGACGTGTTGCAAAAATTTTACTGCCCTGGCACACCTGAAGACGCCGGATACATACGAGGCGTGTGGCCTTATCGGCGCCCTGCCCGCCTGCGTCGGTATGTCAGGGGACCGGTTCGCGGATCATGCGATTCCCGGCC
>NZ_JAHEHZ010000016.1 GCF_024639605.1 Roseobacter sp.
GGGTGGTATCAAGCATATTTTCTCCTCCGTTAAACAGGTCGCGGGCGTGTGTGGCTGCCCTTTCCGCGTCAATGATCAGACCGCCTTGCGAGGCTCCCGGACCCTTAGAGAGCCTCCCCCGGACGCTGATCCTGCCACCCGAACACAAGCGCAGGCAGCAGACGATCTGAATGCGCAGGCCCCGACTTTGCCAGCGCAACGTTCAGTTGTGAAGTTTTAACTCCTTCAGGATGCGCGAACGCGATCGCCCGCCGCCAAACTCTGGATGAAGCGCTCCGGTCTCAACCATGGTGACAGGCGTACCCTGCCGCTTTTCCCGGATGCGGAACCGTCGTACAGAACGCCGCCCGCAAAGCCCGTGCGCAACGGCTGACCGCGTCAAAGCATCCCTTTCCAAAGGCCCGTTTCTCGTGTACGTACGCGCAATCTGAAAGCCGGCGCCCGGACCTCAGCGCCGCCAAAAGAAGATACCGGGGTCAGGGGGAATTCGCCCCCTATGCAATGGCCAATGGGCCAAAACAGGAAACACAGATGTTCAACGAAGTGAAAAAATCCATGCAGTGGGGCGAGGAAACGCTCACACTGGAAACAGGAAAAGTGGCCCGTCAGGCGGATGGGTCGGTGATTGCAACGCTTGGCGAGACCAGCGTTATGGCAAACGTCACCTTTGCCAAGAAACAAAAACCCGGTCAGGATTTCTTTCCGCTGACCGTACACTATCAGGAAAAATATTACGCCGCCGGCAAAGTGCCTGGCGGTTTTTTCAAGCGTGAGGCACGCCCGACCGAAAAAGAGACGCTGACTGCGCGTCTGATCGACCGGCCCCTGCGCCCGCTTTTCGTCCCTGGCTTCAAAAACGAAGTGCTGGTCATGTGTACCGTTCTCTCGCACGATCTGGTTAACGATCCGGATATGGTTGCGATGATCGCGGCCTCCGCAGCGCTGACCATCTCGGGCGCGCCTTTCATGGGCCCGATCGGCGGTTGCCGCGTTGGTTTTGAGGATGGCGAATATATCCTGAACCCGACAGTGGACGATATGCAGGACCTGCGCCTCAACCCTGAGCAGCGTCTCGATCTGGTTGTCGCCGGCACCAAAGACGCCGTGATGATGGTCGAATCCGAAGCCTATGAGCTGACCGAAGAAGAGATGCTCGGTGCGGTGAAATTCGCCCATGAGCAGATTCAGCCCGTGGTCGATCTGATCATCAGTCTCGCGGAAGCTGCGGCCAAAGAGCCCTTCGATTTCCAGCCTGCCGATTACTCGGAACTTGCGGCAAAGGTCAGACTGAACGGCGAGGCCGCCATGCGCGCGGCTTTTGCACTGACGGACAAGCAGGAACGAACTGCCGCAGTCAGCCAGGCGCGTGATGAGATTCTCGCGAAGCTTTCAGAAGAAGAACAGGCAGATCCCAACCTGGGCTCTGCGCTGAAAGGTCTTGAGGCCTCCATCCTGCGTGGCGACGTGGTGAAAACCGGCAAGCGTATCGATGGCCGCGCGACCGATGAGATCCGCGATATCGTCTGTGAAACGGGCCTGCTGCCCCGGACACACGGCTCCGCACTCTTCACCCGCGGTGAGACACAGGGTCTCGTGGTGACCACACTGGGTACCGGCGACGACGAACAGTTTATCGACGCGCTGCACGGTAACTTCAAATCAAACTTCCTGCTGCACTATAACTTCCCGCCCTACTCGGTTGGTGAAGCCGGTCGCGTGGGCCCTCCGGGACGCCGCGAAATCGGTCACGGCAAACTGGCGTGGCGCGCGCTTCAGGCGGTACTGCCGGCCTCGACCGACTTCCCCTACACCATCCGCGTGGTTTCAGAGATCACCGAATCCAACGGCTCCTCGTCGATGGCTTCGGTCTGCGGCGGCTCGCTCAGCATGATGGACGCGGGCGTTCCGCTGAAATCCGCAGTGGCCGGTGTTGCGATGGGTCTGATCCTTGAGGACGATGGCGAATACGCAATCCTGTCGGACATCCTCGGTGACGAAGACCACCTGGGCGATATGGACTTCAAAGTGGCGGGTACCGAAGCTGGTATCACCTCGCTGCAGATGGACATCAAGATCGCGGGCATCACACCTGAGATCATGGAGAAAGCTCTGGCACAGGCCAAAGCGGGCCGTCTGCATATCCTGGGCGAGATGAACAAAGCGCTGACAGGTGCGGCAGACTTCTCGATCCACGCGCCGCGCATTGAGACAATGCAGGTGCCGACCGACAAAATCCGGGAAGTCATCGGATCGGGGGGCAAAGTGATCCGCGAGATCGTCGAGGTTTCCGGCGCCAAGGTCGACATCAACGACGAAGGCATCATCAAGATCGCGAGCCCCAACGGTGACTCGATCAAGAAAGCCTACGACATGATCCACGCCATCGTGGCCGAGCCGGAAGAAGGCATGGTTTACACCGGGACGGTCGTGAAGATCGTCGATTTCGGCGCCTTCGTGAACTTCTTTGGCAAGCGTGACGGTCTGGTGCACGTGTCTCAGATCGAGAACCGCCGCCTGAACCACCCCTCCGACGTGCTCAAAGAAGGTCAGGAAGTGAAAGTAAAACTTCTGGGTTTTGATGACCGCGGAAAGGTCCGTCTGTCGATGAAAGTCGTCGATCAGGAAACCGGCGAAGAGATCAAAAAAGAAGAAGCGCCGGCAGACGAATAAGCCCGCGCAGAACGATCTGAAGGCCCCGCTGGAAACAGTGGGGCCTTTTTCGTTGGATTGCTTCCTAATCTGAGCAGATTGCAACCTGAGGATGACGGCTATCGTCTGTTACCCCGCGGAAAGTGCCGCTAAGTAATGCCGGGCTGCTTCTTGCTGACCTGCAAACTACCGCTAGTTTCCCCTGAAAATGCGGCGCTTAGTCTGGCGCCGCGCAGCGATGGCCCGCGCAGGTCACCGCTGAAACCCGGGAGGAAACCATGCGTAAACTGTTACTGTCTGCGGCTTGTTTTGCCGCGCTCGGCACCGCGGCACCTGCCGCCAGTGTTTTTGATGCCTTCACTTCTTTTTATGCGACGGGCGACAGCCTCAGCGACGACGGCAAGCTTGGCGACGCACTCAAAGCGCCAGGCTTTGACGGCCGTTTTTCAAATGGCCCCGTCTGGAGCGAAGTCATCGCAGAAAATTTCCTCGTCAGTTTCAATTTCGCGTTGGGCGGGGCGACTGCGGGCGATTTCAACGCAACCGACTACAGCGCGGGCGGCACGGTTGCCGTCCCGCAGCTGTCACAGCTGGTGTCGCTGTCAACATTCGGAAATCAGGCACAGGTGCTGGGCGCATTTGCCGGCGCCTCTGGTGACAATCCGCTGGTCTCCGTGCTCTTTGGGGCAAACGACATTTTTCAGGGCCTCACAGCCGGCACGCTGACAGCAGACAGCGTCCGCGCTGTGGCAGCGGCCGTTGCCGATGGCATCCGTGATATTCAAACACTTGGTGGCGCGCAGTTTGATGATTTTGCTGTGGCTAACCTGCCCGATATCGGTGCGATCCCCGCGTTTAACCTGCCCGTGCTGGCGGCTCGGGGCGAACTGGCCCTTCTGAATGCCACCGGCGCTCCGGCCGAACAGGTCGCAGCCGCTCAGCAAGCCCTTAACACCGCGCTGGCAAATCAGGCCGCTGCGAGCGCTCTTACCGGTATTTTTAACGCGGCGCTGTCGACTGAACTGGACGCGTTGCGCACCGATGCCTCCATCTATCTGATCGACCAGTTCACGTACTTCAAAGATCTGCTGGCCGATCCGTCCCGCCTCGGGCTGCTTACCGGGACACTGCCCTGCACGCTCAGTTTGCGCACAGACCCTGCTCCGGGTGACTGCATTGTGGTTGGCATCAACCCCACGACCGGAGAGCCTGTTGTCGTGGAGGAGATCGCCGATCTCTTCCTCTTCATTGATCCGCTACATCCCAACCGCGTCGTTCAGGCTGATTTTGCGGAATTCGCAGCAGGTGAGATTGCACGGCAGTCTGTTTCACCCGTCCCGCTGCCCGCCGGTATGCCGCTGATGCTCGCCGGTCTTGCCGGGTTTGCTGTAATGGCCCGCCGCAAAAAGACAACCCGCACGGCGGTCTGATCCCAACTGCACATTATGCTCCGGCGCGCTCTGCGCCGGAGTTTTTCGTCAGACGGCACCGTCAAAAAGCGGTTCCGGATTTCCCTGCAATTGTGCCTCTTCCAGCACCGGTACAGGGTTCTGTTCAAGGCAGGCGGCGAGCTTTGCAAAGCTGCAGATCTCAAATTTCAGAGGCTGAAGAATGTCGATCCGGTAGGGGGTCCGCAGAACAGCCATCAGATCAAAGGCCACAAGCGGCACAGGCATGATTGCTGAGGCAGGCCATCTGAAGCGTATAAAGCCGCTGCCAGACGTCATTCTCTTCTGCTGATGAGAAAAACCTGCCCGACACATCGGGTATTTTCGAGGGTTAATCTGTACGCAACGGCATTTTCCAGCCCCTGTGGAGATTTGAAACCATAATTAACCTAATCTCGGAAAAATTATTTCTGATTTCTGATTTTTTGCGATAAATTGACTAAAATATTTCACTGGTTGGCGCAACATGAAATTCAATGCCTCCGAGAGAAAGCTTTTACGGGAATTACAGCGCGACGGAAATCAGCCGCTTGCGCGCATCGCAAAGAACTGCGCGATGGCACAAAGCACCGTCTGGCGGAAAATTCAGGAGTTCGAGGCGCGTGGCACTATCTTGCGGCGGGTCGCACTGCTCTCACCGGCGCAGCTTGACTGCAAACTCACCGTCCTTGCGGCAATCACCCTGACCGATCACTCCGAAAAGGTCGTAGCCGGGTTTGTTGAACTCGCGCGCCGTCATCCTGAAATCGTCGAATGTCTTTCGACATCGGGCGGATCGGATTACCGGCTCAAGATCCGTATCGGGGATGTGGAGGCCTATGAAGCATTCCTCACCCACGTGCTGCTGCGCAGCCCCTTCGTAAAAGAGGTGTACAGCAGTTTTGTGCTGAAAGAGATCAAATCGACAACTGAGCTGCCGATCTGATCAGGTATTTATTCCGGCGCTTTGGTCTTGCGCAGATAGGGAAGTACCGTTTCGAAGTCACCGAATTTTGCTTTGGCATCGTCGTTGGAGACCGTGGGCGGAATGATGACATCCTCGCCAGGCACCCAGTTGGCGGGTGTCGCCACGCCATGCCCCAGAGACATCTGCAGCCCGTCGAGCGCGCGCAACACTTCGGCAAAGTTGCGTCCCACCGTCATCGGATACGTCATTGACAGCTTAAGCTGTTTATCGGGCCCGATGATGAAGACCGAGCGCACCGTGGCGCTGTCGGCAGGGGTGCGCCCGTCGGGCAGATAGGCCTCGGCGGGCAGCATGTCGAAGGCTTTGGAGACGGCAAGGCCCTCATCCGCGATGATCGGAAAGCCTGCTTTTGCACCGCCGACCTTTTCGATATCGCCTTTCCACTTTTTGTGGTCCTCAACACCATCAACCGAGACGCCGATCACTTTAGTGCCACGCTTTTCCCATTCATCCGACAGCTGAGCGACAGCGCCGAATTCCGTGGTGCAGACGGGTGTAAAATCCTTGGGGTGCGAGAACAGAATGGCCCAGCTGTCGCCGATCCAGTCGTGAAATGAAATCGTTCCCTGATCGGTTTCTGCGGTAAAATCCGGAACCGTGTCGTTGATGCGCAAGCTCATGTTGTCCTCCTGTGGGAATCCTGTTCTGCGGTAATTCTAAACCTTAACGGCTCTGCTTTCATCCCCTCTCTTGTCCCTGCCCCGCCGGAGTGACAGAGTGCCGCCGAACACGCCAGCGTGGCGTCTGAATAAGGGAGAGTCCTGTGTCGGATCATAAGAAGTTTTACATCAACGGTCAGTGGGTCGCGCCTGCAAAAACGCACGACTTCCCGGTGATCGACCCCTCCACCGAAGAAGAATGTGCTGTGATATCGCTGGGCGACCAGGCGGATACGGATGCCGCTGTCGCTGCCGCACGTGCCGCGTTTCCTGCCTGGTCGCAGACCTCCAAAGAGGCGCGCGCAGGCCTCATTGAACGCCTGCTGGAGATCTATAACGACCGGGCCGAGGAAATGGCGCAGGCGATGTCCAGGGAGATGGGCGCGCCGATTGAGCTCAGTCGCCAGCAGCAGGTCGGCGCCGGCTCCTGGCATATCAACGGCTTTCTCAAGGCATTCAAAGACTTCAGCTTTGAGCGCGATTTCACCAGTACCGAAAAGACTTTGCTTGAACCTATCGGTGTCTGCGCGCTGATTACGCCCTGGAACTGGCCGATGAACCAGATCATCCTCAAAACCATCCCGGCGCTTGCGACCGGTTGCACGATGATCCTTAAACCCTCCGAGATCGCACCACTCTCTGGTCTGCTCTTTGCCGAATTCGTCGACCAGGCAGGCTTTCCACCGGGTGTTTTCAACCTCGTGAACGGCGACGGTACCGGCGTCGGCAGCCAGCTGTCGTCGCATCCGGATGTGGATATGGTCAGCTTTACCGGCTCCACCCGCGCCGGGATCGCCATCTCAAAGGCCGCCGCCGATACGCTGAAGCGCGTAAGCCTGGAGCTTGGGGGCAAGGGTGCAAATATCATCTTTGAGGATGCTGACCCCAAGGCCGCCAGGCAGGGCGCAATCCGCTGTTTCCGCAATTCCGGACAGTCCTGCAACGCGCCTACACGAATGCTGGTGCATAAGTCTCGCTATGACGAAGCGGTGGAAATGGCCGCAGATGTGGCAAAGAACACGCATGTTGGCCCGGCTTCCGAAGAGGGACGGCATATCGGCCCTGTGGTCTCTGAGGTGCAGTTCGACAAAATCCAGAAGCTCATCGAGGTGGGTATGGGCGAGGCGCGTCTGGTTGCCGGTGGCACCGGAAGGCCGGATGGCCTGAACCGCGGCTACTATGTTAAGCCCACGGTCTTTGCCGATGTGACCAACGATATGACCATCGCGCGCGAAGAAATTTTCGGCCCCGTGCTGTCGATCATCCCGTTCGAGACCGAGGAAGAGGCGGTGTCGATCGCCAATGACACGCCTTACGGGCTGACCAACTATGTCCAGACCGAAGACGATGAAAAACGCCGTCGTGTGGCGCGCCGGCTTCGGTCAGGAATGGTCGAAACCAATGGTCAGGGTTTTGCGATGGGCTCTCCTTTCGGCGGCTACAAGCAATCAGGTAACGGGCGCGAAGGCGGCGTTTTCGGTCTTGATGAGTTCCTCGAGATCAAGGCCGTGTCGGGCTGGGCCGCAGAGTAACCCGCGCGGACTAAAGTGTCTCCGGGCCGCCTCTCACAGGGCGGCCCGTTTATCATTCTGCGGGATGCAGTGCTGCGCGCAACTGCACAAGGTGTTCGTCCCATCCCTTGTCGAGCGCCAGCGTCAGGCCAAAGGCATCTTCTGTTGCAGAAAGACCTGAATGCGCCAGACTGAGCTGCGTTCCGCCGGGCACGGCTTCCAGCCACCATTTCACGACACTCACCGCATCCTCCATCGGTTTGACGGTAAAGGTGTACTCCAGATACTCCGGCGCGCGCGCCTCTGTGACCTCGCCCCATATCAGCAGATCACCACTGGTGGTTCCGAACATTTCCAGCTTTTGCCCGGTTTCCAGCGGTTCCTTCGGGGCATGGAACCACTTCGCGAGATACTCAGGTCTGGTGAGATAGTCCCAGACCTGCTCGCGCGGCGCTCTGAGGAAAATTGTCTTTTTCAGAATACGTGCCGTCATTGTCTGTCCTTTTCAATTGCGCTTTTCAGCTCACTCAGCCGGTCGTCCCAGAACCCGTCGAAATAAGAAAACCAGTCTCTGACAGGGCCGATCCCAGCCGGATTAAGGCTGTTCACCCGTTCCCGTCCCCGGGTCGTCATATGGATGAGTCCGCCGTCCGAAAGGACCGTGAGATGCTTTTTCACAGCAGCGCGTGTCATATCAAAGTTCTCAGAGACCTCCGCGATGGTCAGATCCCGGCCGCGCAGCATCACCAGAATGTCCCGGCGGGTCGGATCGGCGAGCGCGCGAAAAACCGACTGTGATGTGGGTGTGTCCGGCATGAAGCGTCCTCAAGTAATACCAATTGGTATCCCTTTTATGAAACCAAATGGTATCATGTCAATGGTGGTACTTTTCTTTGTGCCGGCGCGGTGAGTCAGAAAGGGGCTTTGGCCCTTATTTTCATGGACCGACCGCCCTGAGGGTGTTTGAACCGCAGCTCTTCGCTGTGCAGCATCAGGCGCGGAAAATCGCGCGCGGGACCGGTGGCGTAGAAGGGGTCTCCCAGAATCGGGTGACCGAGGCTGAGCATATGCACGCGCAGCTGATGGCTGCGTCCGGTCCTTGGGTGCAGGCGCATACGGGCGGTGTCGCCTTCGTCCTTCAGCACCCGCCAGGCGGTTTGCGCAGGCTTGCCGTTCTCATGATCCACCATCTGCCGGGGCCGGTTCGGCCAGTCCACGATAAGCGGCAGATCCACCTCGCCGGTCTTTTTCTCCGGCACACCCCAGACCCGCGCGACGTAAGCTTTCTGCGTCATGCGCTTTTCGAACTGCAGCCCCAGATGTCGCTGCGCATGGGGTGTGAGCGCAAAGATCATCACGCCCGAGGTGTCCCGGTCCAGCCTGTGCACCAGCAACGCATCCGGAAAGGCCGCCCGGATGCGCGCCATCAGGCAATCTGCAAGCTCCGGCCCCTTGCCCGGCACCGACAACAGGCCCGCAGGCTTGTCCACCAGCAGAACTTCGGCGTCTTCGTGCAGGATGACCAGCGGGTCCTGCGGCGGGCGGTATTGGCTATCCATGCCGCCTCGTTGCAGAAGACCGCGAGGGTTTCAAGCGTCGTGGCGCGCTCAGGCCTTCACCCGCTCCGAATTCGGGTCATACATTGGCTTAAGCGAGGCTTCGGCCTTCACCCGCGTGCCGGCCACGTCAATATGATACTCCGAGGCCAGAACATCCGCCGCCGCCTCACCCGCGCAGGGCACATAGCCGAGCCCCATAGCCCCGCCGAGGCTGTGCCCGTAGGCACCCGACGACAGATAGCCCACGATCTTTCCGTCGCGGATCACCGGCTCGTTGTGATAGAGCAGCGGCTCCGGATCCGTCAGGCGGAACTGCAGCAGGCGCTTTTCGAACCCCGCGTCCTTTTTGCGCAGGACGGCATCGCGCCCGATGAAGTCCGGTTTGTCGGTTTTCACGGCAAACCCCAGACCGGCCTCCAGCACGTGATCCTCACAGGTAATGTCATGCCCGAAATGCCGGAAGCCTTTCTCAATCCGCGCGCAATCCATCATGTGCATACCGCAAAGTTTCAGATCCATCTCCTGCCCTGCCGCATGCAGCACCTCAAAGACATGGCCCGCCATATCCGCACTGACATAGACCTCCCAGCCCAGTTCCCCCACGTAGGTCACGCGGTGTACCCGCGCGAGGCCCAGCCCGATCTCAATTTCCTGCGCCGTGCCAAAGGGGTTGGTCTCATTGGAGAAATCCGCGGGTGACACCGCCTGCAGCAGTTTGCGCGCATTAGGGCCCATGACCGCCAACACACCCTCGCCGGCGGTCACATCGGTGATCACCACATTGAAGTCTCCTGCGTGCCGCATCATCCAGGTCTGATCCGCCAGCCGCGTCGCAGCAGGCGTCACCACCAGATAGGCGGTCTCAGAGAGGCGCGTGACCGTGACATCCGCTTCGATCCCGCCGCGCACATTCAGAAACTGCGTATATACGATTTTCCCCGACGGCACGTCATATTGCCCGCCCCCGATGTGGTTCAAAAAGGCCGTGGCGTCGCGCCCTTCTACCCGGATTTTACCGAAGGACGACATGTCATACATGCCAACGTTGGTACGGATCGCTGTGAGCTCTGCCGCGACGTTGTCAAAGAAGTTCTGACGCTTCCATGAATAGGCATATTCCGGTGTCTGACCGGGTGCAGCGAACCAGTTGGCACGCTCCCAGCCCGCAAGTTCGCCCATTACGGCTCCCTCGTTCAGCAGATGCTGATGAAACGGTGTGCGCCGCACGCCCCGCGCTGTCGCCTTCTGCCGGTAGGGGTAGTGATCCGCGTAAAGCAGGCCAAGCGTCTCTCTGGAGCGCTCGAAAAGATATGTTTTATTGCCCTGGAAAGGCTGCATCCGGGTGATGTCCACATCGCCCAGATCAAAGGGCTTATTCCCGTCTTCCATCCACTGCGCCAGCGCCATCCCGGCTCCGCCCGCAGACTGTATCCCGATAGAGTTGAAGCCCGCCGCGACCCAGAAGTTATCAAGCTCGGGTGCCAGACCCAGATGATAGGCATCATCCGGCGTAAAGCTTTCCGGCCCGTTGAAAAACGTATGGATGCCCGCCTCGGCCAGCATCGGCATCCGCTCGACCGCCGCTTCGAGGATGGGTTCAAAATGGTCGAAATCCTCCGGCAGCTGGTCAAATTCAAACTCCGGCGGGATGCCGTTCATCGCCCAGGGTTTGGCGTTGGGCTCAAAGGCCCCGAGCAGCATTTTGCCCGCGTCTTCTTTGTAATAGGCGCATTCATCGGGCACCCGCAGGACAGGCATCTGGCTCAGCCCGGCAATGGCTTCGGTGACGATATAGAAATGCTCGCAGGCATGCAGGGGCACATTCACACCAGCCATGCGCCCGACTTCATGGCCCCACATGCCACCGCAGTTCACAACCATATCAGCAGCAGTAAAACCGGTCACGCCGCCCTGCTCCCAGTCTGCACCGGTGACCCGCCGGCCCTCGCGGCGAATACCGGTCACGCATGTGCGCTCCAGAACCTGCGCACCCCGCTGACGCGCCCCTTTGGCCAGCGCCAGGGCGATATTCGCGGGATCTCCCTGCCCGTCCTTTTCCAGATAGACCCCACCCGTGACGCCTTTGATATTCAGGTGTGCGTAGCGGTCTTTAACCTCAGCAGGGGAGATCTCCTCGACCACGACACCAAAAGCCCGCGCCATGGCCGCCTGGCGGTTGATCTCCTCGCGGCGTTCTTCGGTCAGCGCAACAGTGATCGAGCCCACGCGCCGGAACCCGGTCGCCACGCCCGTTTCTTCTTCAAGGCTGCCGTACAGCTCCTGGCTGTATTTCGCGAGCTTCGTCATATTGGCCGTCGCGCGCAGCTGTGCGATCAGCCCGGCCGCATGCCATGTGGTACCAGAAGTCAGCTGTTTACGCTCCAGCAAAACCACATCTTTCCATCCCAGCTTTGTCAGATGATAGGCCACGGAACACCCGATGACCCCACCACCGATGATGACGACCCGGGCGTGAGAAGGAGGCAATGCCATATACCGGTTCCTTTAAACGATTTTGTGTCCGGCTGCTTTCAGCCGGTGTGCGATTTCGGCGATATGCGCAGGGCTGACCTCGCAGCACCCGCCGACAATCGTGGCCCCGCTGCCGACCCATTCCATGACATATCCGGCATAGGCGCGCGGCCCCATATCCCTGCGCATCTCCAGTGAGTCGACCGTTGGTTTATCTTTCAGAAAGTCCTGCGTGATCTGCACAAATCCGTTGGCATAACCGCCATAAGGTTTGCCAGTCTGCGCCACCACAGGCAGGCCCTTTGTGATGGCCTCGGGTGCTGAGCAGTTGATCAGCACGGCATCCGCCTCGCCGGCCACTTCGAGGGCCGCCTCAAGCGGCTCGCCCGAGCGCAGCATGCTACCGTCGCTGTCCGAGACGGTCAGTGACATCCATACGGGCAGCCCGGTCTCGCGTGCACCTTTCAGCGCATCCCGCGCCATTGCCACGGAAGCGACCGTTTCCAGCAGCAGTAAATCACAATGCGGGGCCAGCAGATGCGCCACCTCGGCCAACAGCGGCACCGCGGTCTGCGACACCGGGTGCAGGTCCGGCCGGTAGCTGGCACGGAGCGGACCGATCGAGCCTGCAATACGTCCGCTGCCATGAGCGTCGCGGGCCGCTTTGGCTTCGGCAATCGCCAGCCCGTGCAATTCGGCAAACCTGCCTTCCATGCCGGTGCCCGCGAGACGATCGTGGTGCACAGCATAGCTGTTGGTGGTGGCCACCGTCGCGCCGGCGGAAAAGTAATCCTCATGCACCTGCTGCACGAGGCCGGGGTGATCCGACATGACCTGGGTGGACCAGAGCGCCGTCGGCCTGTCACCGGCCCGGTGCACCAGTTCCTGACCCATGCCGCCGTCCAGAAGGGTAATCGCGGTCATGCCCGGATCCGTTCATTCGCCGGATCCCAGAGCGGCTGATCATCCTGCACCACTGCACGACGGCGCTGGCCAAAAATCTCAACCTCGACCTCGGTTCCCGGTACGGTCAGCTCTTTGCGCAGCATGCCCAGCGCCACGGATTTTCCGACCCGGTAGCCCCAGTCACCCGAGGTGGTTTCCCCGACAACCTCGCCGTCATGGAAAAGCGGCGCCATATAGGGCGCGTCCTGATCACCGGCATCGACCACCAGCGTCACGAACTGCTTTTTGCTGCCCTGTTGCTTTTCGTTCAGCAGCGCCTGTTTGCCCGGGAAATCCTGAGGTTTGTCGAAGCGGATGAAGCGTTCCATTCCTGCTTCGAGCAATGAGTAATCCGTGGAGAGATCGCCCTTCCAGGCGCGGTATCCCTTCTCAATCCGCATGGAATTGAGCGCATACATGCCAAAAGGTACCGCACCCGCCCCCAGAACCGCATCATAAAGCGCCGGGATATCGGCATTGGCGGCATGGATTTCCCAGCCAAGCTCTCCGGCAAAGGAGACCCGCGCCAGCGCGCAACCAATGCCGGAAACGGTCGCAGGCTGCACCGAGAGCCAGCGCGCGCTCAGATCGGCCCTGGTCCCGATCTTCTCAAACAGGGTGCGCGCGTCAGGGCCCGTGACGATCAGCGTACTGTACTCTGTTGTATGGTCCGTGAGGGACAGCCTTTCCGGCAGATTGCGGCCCAGCACATCGTAATCGTGCCACTGTGCGGTCGCGGCCGTGATCAGCGTGAATTCATCCTCACCATGCCGCATCACCGACATCTCGGTCAGCACCCGACCGCGGCTGTCCGGGAAATAGGCAAGGTTCATGCGCCCGGTCTGCGGCAGAGCCCCGGCGATCAGGCCGCTGAGATACTCCGCCGCCCCTTCGCCCGAGAGATTGAACCGCGAAAAGCCAGGCAGATCCAGCACACCGACCCCGTCGCGCACGGCCTCGACCTCTTCTTTGACACGCGGTGCCCAGGGGCCGTTGCGGTCCCATGTCTGTGTGGCATCTTCGGAGGTATCATCACCAGGTTTCGCAAACCAGTTTGCGCGTTCCCAGCCATTATAGGCCCCCATCTGACCGCCCAGTTCGCGGATTTTCGCATCCACCGGCGATAGCTTTTTGTTACGACCCGCAGGCCATTCGTGATGCGGGAAATGCATGGCGTATTCGTGGCCATAGGTTTCCAGCGCCTTGGACAGGCAATAATCATGGTCCGTATAATCCGTGTAGCGGCGCGGATCACAGGCCCACATATCAAGCTCAGTCTCGCCATGCATGATCCATTCCGACAAGACCTTGCCCGCACCGCCGCCCTGGGCAATCCCGAAGGTAAAGGAATGTCCCTCAAAGGCGTTTTTGACTCCCGGCATCGGGCCAATCATCGGCAAGCCGTCCGGGGCATAGGCGATGGGTCCGTTGATGTTGCGCCCCACACCGGCCTCCGCCAGCAGCGGCAGCCGCGCCATCGCATCCTCGATGTAGTACTCCAGCCGCTCCAGATCGTCGGGATAAAGCTGGAAGCTGAAATCCTCCGGCATCGGATCGTCCGGCGTGACCCAGTGCGCTTTGCAGTTGCGCTCATAAGGGCCCAGGTTCAGGCCGTTTTTCTCCTGCCGAAGATAGTACGAGACATCAACGTCACGCAGCAGCGCGATCTTGCGGCCGTTTTCCTTGGTCCAGGCTTCAAGCTCCGGCACCGGTTCCGTCAGGAAATACTGGTGCGACATCACAACCATCGGCACCGTCCGCCCGCCGAAAGGTCTGAACATCTCGCCGATGCGCTGCGCGTAATAGCCTGCGCAGTTCACCACATATTCGCAGCGGATATCGCCCTTGTCGGTCTTTACGATCCATTCGTCGCCGTCGCGCTCCATCCCCGTTACCGGGCAGAAACGTTCAATCCGACCGCCGGCATCCCGCGCTCCCTTGGCCAGCGCCTGGGTCAGCTGTGCAGGGTCGATATCCCCGTCCAGCGGGTCCCACATGCCGCCTTCAAGGTCATGCGTTTCCATGAAGGGGTTGTATTGCAGCAATTCTTCGGGCGTGCAGATGTCCATCTGCAGACCCTGATACCGGCCCATGCCCGCGACCCGTTCAAATTCCAGCATCCGCTCTTTGCTGTGCGCCAGCCGCACCGAGCCGCTGACATGATAGTTCATGGGATAGCCGACGTCCTCGCCCAGCGTGCGGTACATTTCAGCCGAATACCGCTGCATGTTCATCACCGCCCAGGAGCCGGCAAAGTTCGGCACATTGCCCGCCGCGTGCCAGGTCGATCCCGCCGTCAGCTCGTTTTTCTCCAGCAGCACGCAGTCTTTCCAGCCCGCTTTCGCCAGATGATAGAGTGTCGAGGTGCCCACAACTCCGCCGCCGATAATGACGACCCGTGCCGTCGTTGGAAATTCTGCCATGTCCCGTGCTCCCTAAGTGTCGTGCTGCGGAAGATCATCCGCGATGTCGTAGTAATCGCCCTTATCGGCGACAAAGATGTGCTTTTCGATTTTCAGCCCCGAGCCTGCGTCGAGCGTCCCCAGGCCAAAGCTGATCGAGCTTTCCGCATTGTGTTTCCAGAACAGAAAACTGCCGCAGGTCGCGCAGAACCCGCGCTTTGCGAAATCGCTTGAGGCATACCACGTTACGGGTCCGCTGATGCGTATATCGCTGTCTTCCGTGACCGCTGCGGCCCAGAAATTGCCCGCTTGTCTGCGGCACTGGCCGCAGTGGCAGTACGAGGTGCTGCGCACCGGGCCGGTGACCTCAAAGCTGATTTTACGGCAATTACAGGACCCTTTAATCATGATGCACGTTCCGGTGTGGCCGATGCGCCAAGCAGCAACCCGTAGACTATGAAACAGCCCGCCAGCAGCCTGCGCACCCAGACGTTAAAGACCGCGCCGATGGCCGCACGGCCCAGCCCCGCACCCAGCAGCGTAAAGCCGGTGTAACTGATCGCCGTGAGCGTCAACGCAGTGGGCACGATCACGACCATCTGATCCGTTACCGGCACGTCGGGCTGCACAAACTGCGAAAAGGCCGCGAGATAGCCTGCGACGCTTTTGGGATTTATCGTGGCGATGGCAAACGCGCGCAGAAAGACCGAAGACGCCGGGCGATCAGCCAGCACAACCCGTTTGCGCGCATTCATCCAGCCGCGAACACCCATCCAGATCAGAAACCCCGCGCCGACCAGCTTTGCCACAAAGAACCCTGTCGGCGAGGCCGCGATCAGCGCCGTGACGCCGAGGGCAGAAAGCATCAGGAAAAGGCTCGCCTGGGTCAGAATCGCCAGAATCCCTGGCAGCGACCGGCGCAGCCCGAGCGTCATGCCGTTATTGATACAGTTCACCGCATTGGGGCCGGGCGTTGTCACAAAGACAATCCAGAACAGCGCGAATATGCTCCAGGCCTCGAAACTCATGTCAGTAGACCGGCGGCGCGATGACCCAGATGGCCACGGCGGGTTCTGAGGACGGGTTGGACCAGCGAAAAGCCTCGCCCCGGATGCGGAAACTGTCGCCGGCCTTTACCGAATGTTCAGCGCCCGCGATCCACAAATCAAGCTGTCCCGAGACCATGTACCCCACCTCCTGAGTTGGCCGTGTCACCGGTGTGGTGATGCAGCTTTTCGGCTCAAACGTGGAATGCACCATCTCAAAGTCATCTGTGAGATCTGGCGACAAAAGCTCTTCGACGAGGCCCGCAATCTTTGATCCGATGGGCCGGCGCGCGTCCGAGCGTACGATATGGCCCGCCTCATGCGCCGGTGCCGCCGCGTGCCGGAACAACATCGAGACCGGCACTTCCAGCACGGAGGCAATCTGGCGCAGATCGGTGATCGATGGCTCCGATTTGTCGCGCTCAACCTGGCTCAGCCAACCGACGGACCGCCCCAGAACGCCGGAGAGACCGGACAGTGTCAGCCCGCGCGCCTTGCGCAGCGCACGCAGGTCCGCACCGAGAGTGGCTGGTTGATCTGGCAGGCTGTGGCGCATCTGTCCCGTCGTGAAAATCTTGTCGTATTTTTCAGCCTGCGTGAGTCTGGTGAAAAAATCCAGAGAATTTTCACGGGTTGAAGAGTTTTTTTGCGCGGGCCCGGGCCGGGACCCGGGCGTTCAGGTTCGTGCAAAAACCGAGGTCAGGATATCCGCCAGTGCGGTGGCATCCTGCTGAGAAAAAGCGTCCGCCTGGTCGCTGTCGATGTCGAATACCGCGATCAGGTCCCCTGCCGCGTTGCGCACCGGCAGCACCAGTTCTGACCGCGTGGAGCTGGCACAGGCGATGTGATCCGGGAAGGCCTCCACGTCTGCCACAAGCTGCACTTCACCACTGCGCGCCGCCGCCCCGCAGACGCCACGGGAAAACGGGATCACCAGACACCCATGCCCGCCCTGATAGGGGCCGATTTTCAGTAACTCAGGCTCTGTTACGCGGTAAAACCCGGTCCAGTCAAAGCGCGTGTCTGCATGGTGCACCTCGCAGACAACTGTCGCCATGAGCGCCACCTCATCGGTCTCATCCTCGATAAGGGCGCCGATTGTCTGCGCCAGATCGCCGTAATCAACCTGCATGAACCGCTCCGTCAGTCGCGCTCGATAGCGATGGCCGTGCCTTCGCCGCCACCGATACAGATCGCCGCAACACCGCGTTTCAGACCGCGTTTTTCCAGTGCATTCAGCAGCGTCACCATGATCCGCGCGCCCGAGGCGCCGATGGGATGTCCCAGCGCACAGGCACCGCCGTTCACATTCACGATCTCATGATCAAGGCCCATCTCGCGCATGAATGCGAGCGGAACCACAGCAAAGGCCTCGTTCACCTCCCAGAGATCAACACCGGATTTGTCCCAGCCGATACGGTCCAGCAGCTTTTGCGCCGCCGGCACCGGCGCAGTGGTAAAGAGCCCCGGCGCCTGGGCGTGACTGGCATGACCGACGATGCGGGCGCGCCGGGTCAGACCCTGCACTTTTGCCGCATCGGCAGAGGCCAGTACGAGCGCCGCCGCTCCATCCGAAATCGACGAGGAATTCGCCGCTGTCACCGTACCGCCGTCGCGGAAAGCCGGTTTCAGATGCGGGATTTTTTCCGGTCGCGCGGAGGCCGGTTGTTCGTCACTACGCACGGTAACAGAGCCTTTTCTGCCTGCAACTTCTACCGGCGAAATCTCATCTGAAAAGGCGCCTGAGCTTTCTGCTTCAAGCGCCCGCGACAAAGACGCCAGAGCATAGGCATCCTGCACATCGCGGGTAAACTGATAGGTCTCTGCACAGTCTTCGGCGAAGGTGCCCATCAGCCTGCCCTTGTCATAGGCATCCTCAAGCCCGTCCAGAAACATATGGTCAATGACCTGACCGTGTCCAAGGCGTGCACCGCCGCGCATTTTCGGCAGCATGTAAGGCGCGTTGGTCATGCTTTCCATACCGCCCGCGACCATCACATCCGTCTGTCCCAGAGCGATCTGGTCAAAAGCGATCATCGCGGCTTTCATACCGGAGCCGCACATTTTATTGAGCGTCGTCGCAGGAACCTCTTCGCCCAGACCAGCATGGAACCCGGCCTGGCGGGCGGGTGCCTGGCCCTGACCCGCGGGCAGGACGCATCCCATCAGCACCTCTTCAATCCTCGCAGGGCCGGCCCCGTCAAGTGCGGCGCGTATGGCAGCCCCGCCCAGTTCAGCGGCACTCATCGATGCGAAGTCACCCTGAAATCCGCCCATCGGGGTGCGGGCAGCACCTGCAATCACGACCTCGGCCATATCCTGTCCTCCTGGAGCACTTAAAGAGATTTGTAAGACTTACCCCTTAGAGATGCGGGATAACCAGTGTCCGGGATCATATCATGGAAATTTCCGCCAAAACAGAAGAGCAGTTGCGCATTGTGTCTGTTCAGGATGCCCGGATCGACGCGGCCTGTGCCATCGAATTCAAAGATGCGATGCGCAGTGAAACGGATGGTGGTCCGGATGTTGTGGTTCTGGATCTCAGCCGGGTGGAATTCATTGATTCCAGCGGCCTTGGTGCGATTGTCGCTGCGATGAAACACATGGGGGCTGACCGGAAACTGGCCCTGGCGGGGCTCACACCGAAGGTGGAACGCGTGTTCCAGCTCACCCGTATGGATTCTGTTTTCAGCGTTTTTCCGACCCTCGACGGCGCGCTCGAGGAGCTCGGAAACTGATGAGCCGGAACGTACCGTCCCGGTCAGCGGGCGCACAGACTTTCCCATCCTTTGAGGTGTCGTTACTGAGCAGCGATCTGGCTGTGCGGGACGCCCTCGCGCGTATCCTCAGAGAACTCGACCCGCTCAGCCTCGATATCGAGGAAACGGGAACGGTGGAACTTGTTCTGGCCGAGGTCCTCAACAACATCGTTGAGCATGCTTATCCGACCGAAGCAGGCGGTGGTCAGATCAGAGTTTTCTGCCAGCCGGCCCAGGACGGGCTGCATGTGCGTATCACCGACTGCGGCGCAGCGATGCCCGAAGGACATCTGCCGCTAGGCAGGGCGGTTGAGGTGGACGTAGATTTCAGCGAACTTCCTGAAGGCGGATTTGGCTGGTTTCTTATCCAGGATCTCGCAAAGGATGTGGAATACGCCCGCGTGGGTGAACAGAACCGCCTGAGCATGCGTCTGCCGGTCGGTATTCCGGCATAAACCGGTTCTTAATTCCTGTGACGCGGCGCCTTAATTATTCCGTGTAATTTCCTTAAACGATCCAATTGAGATCATATTGCCGCCTTGTTCAAAGGGCATACCTGTTCATGTAGCTGCATATAGCTTCCCTCGGCGCTGCGTGTTATAGCCCCCACCCAGTGCGCGGCGCCGAGGACTTCCCCCCCTGAAATCACAGTTGCGATGGACATCGGGTTTCCCGGTGTTAAATAAACAACTGCTGAAAACTGACGGGAGAGACGCGGTGCGCGATTTTCATTTTCCGGGCCGGTCACCGGTTCTCGCCACAAACGGGATGTGCGCAACCTCGCATCCGCTGGCCGCAAAAACTGCCATCGATATTCTGCAGTCCGGCGGAAACGCCATGGATGCGGCGATTGCCGGTGCGGTCCTGCTGGGAATCTGTGAACCTCAGATGACAGGAATCGGTGGCGACTGTTTTGTACTCTGGTCGGAAACTCCTGACAGCCCGGTCAAAGCCGTCAACGGATCCGGCCGGGCGCCGGCCGCCCTTGATGCCGCAATGCTGCGTGCCGATGGCCACGCAAAAGTTCCCCCGCTGAGCGCCCATGCTGTCTCAATGCCGGGTGCTGTTGATGCTTTTTGTTATCTCTCAGACACCGCCGGCCGTCTCGGGCTTGCCGACATTCTGGCGCCGGTTATTCACTACGCAGAAACAGGTGTGCCCGTCGCGGCACGGGTTGCTTCAGACTGGGCACAGGATGCGCCTGCGCTGCAGGGTCACGGTCGTGATCATTATCTGATCAACGGCAAAATCCCGTCGGGCGGCGAAATTTTCCGGGCACCGGGCCAGGCCGAAGTGCTGCGCCGTGTCGCGAAACATGGCCGCGACGCTTTTTACACCGGCGAGATCGCGGAAGACATGCTCGCGGCGCTCAGCGCTCAGGGCGGTCTGCACACCGCAGATGATTTTGCGAATGTGGCTGCCACGCCAACGGACCCCATCAGCGGATTTTACAACGACCTTGAAGTTGTTGAGCATCCGCCAAACGGTCACGGGGTGACCGCCCATCTGCTGATGAATATTCTCGCTCAGTTCGACATCGCGGCGATGGATCCCTTTGGTACTGAACGCACGCATATCGAGGCCGAAGCCACCAAACTTGCCTATGACACGCGCAACCGTTTTCTGGGCGACGCGGGCCATATGACCCGTCTCGATCACATGCTCAGCATGGACACCGCCAAAGACCTTGCCGCGCTGATTGATCCGAAAAAAGCGATGCAAAGCGCCACAAAACTGTCCGAAACCGTACATAAGGACACGATCTACATCACAGTCATCGACCGTGACGGGATGTCCGTGTCTCTGATCTATTCTATTTTCAACGGGTTCGGATCAGGGATCGCCTCTGAAAAGTTCGGAATCCTGCTGCAGAACCGTGGCGCCGGTTTCACGCTCGAAGAAGGTCACGCAAACGAACTTAAGGGCGGCAAACGGCCGATGCATACGATAATACCCGGTATGCTGCGAAAAGACGGCAAAGTGATTATGCCTTTCGGGGTAATGGGCGGCGCGTATCAACCCAACGGTCATGCCCGTTTCGTCTCCAACCTGACCGACTTTGGCATGAACCCTCAGACCGCGATCGACGGGCCCCGTGCATTTGCGATCGAAAACGAGATGCGGGTTGAGCACAGCTATTCGCAGAAAGTGCGTCAGGAGTTGTCCGACCTGGGTCACAACGTCGTAGAGCCCGCGACCGCGATCGGCGGCGCTCAGGCAATTCTGATCCGCGATGACGGTGTGCTGGAAGGTGGGAGTGACCCGCGCAAGGACGGCTGCGCTCTGGGATACTGACCGCTCGCGTTGTCGCCGGTCAGTTCAGCTGAAAATGCAGCGGATAGGTGCCGTTCTGAAACGGACCGAACAGATCGGGGATGTCGGGGTGATCTACCGGCTCCCCCGAATAATCCGCCACCAGGTTCTGCTCAGACACATAGGCTACGTAATAGCTTTGATCATTCTCAGCGAGCAGGTGATAAAACGGCTGGTCTTTGATCGGGCGGCTGTCTTCGGGAATCGCTTCATACCACTCTTCGGTATTGGCAAATTCCGGGTCGACGTCAAAGATCACACCCCGAAACGGGTGTTTCTTATGGCGGACAACCTGCCCAAGGTTATATTTTGCACGCGTTCTGATCATTACGTTGCAGCTCCCACCCTCTGTTAGTAAACGGTTTTCGGGGCAAATGTCCAACCATCGGACTCTTAAAACAGGAAACAGATTGTGAACCTGGCGCTGACAGTACTCGAAATTGTGGCGCCGGTCTTCCTGCTCGCAGCAATAGGCTATGTTTGGGTTAAAACCGGGTTTGAATACCGGTTGCAATTTGTCACGCAGCTCGCGATGACATTATCCATGCCCTGTCTCATTTTTGTTTCCCTTATGGAAACAGAAATAGATGTGGGCGCCCTGACGGCCCTCTCGCTCGCGACCATCGTTGCCTACGGCGGGGTAACGATTGCCATTCTGATCCTCGTGAAACTGATGCGGCTCGACAACCGCACTTTCACCAGTCCGCTGATTTTCGGGAATACCGGTAATCTGGGCCTGCCGCTGGCGTTTTTCGCCTTTGGCGACACGGGCCTGAGTTACGCCATCATTGTTTTCGCGATTATGCTGATCTGGAATTTTACGTTCGGGATCTGGATGGTGGCAGGACAGGGATCACTGACGAAAATCCTGCGCGAGCCGCTCTTCGGGGGTGCTTTTCTGGGCCTCCTGTTTATGTGGCAGGGCTGGCAGACACCGGTCTTTCTCACCAATACGCTCAGCCTTGTGGGGCAGCTTGGCATCCCGCTGATGCTGATCACTCTGGGCGTGGCGGTGGCCCGTCTTCAGGCGGGCGGCATGGTGCGGGCAATCCTGCTGAGTGCTGTGAAACTTATTCTCTGCACGGCCATTGCCTGGGCTGCGGCCGACTACTTTGAACTCGGGCAGGTTGCTTTTGGCGTGCTGGTTGTACAGGTGGCGACGCCGGTTGCGGTGACCTCCTATATGCTTGCGGAAAAGTACGGCGCCCGGTCCGAGGATGTCGCAGGACTGGTCGTCGCGTCCACGCTCATGTCGGTCGCGGCCCTGCCGCTGCTGCTGGCCGCAGTTCTGTGAAATTCGCCAATTCCCAAGCCCGGTTTTTTCAGTTAAACTGCATGAAAATATAAAAATAAAAAGCGAGAGGCATATGAGCAGAACTCTTCGCGCTATGGCATTGGTTTTACTGGTTGCGTCATGCGGAGGCGGCCAGGGAACGGCACCGCGTCACCTTGATGATGCCTGCCGCATTGCCCAGGAGCGCCCGCAATACATGAAGGCTTTTCAGGCCACGGAGCGTAAATGGGGTGTTCCGGTGCACGTCCAGATGGCGACAATGCATCAGGAAAGCAAATTCATCTCCAACGCGCGCACCCCGCATAAATATGCGCTGGGGGTCATTCCGATGGGCCGGCAGTCAAGCGCATATGGCTATGCCCAGGCGCTCGACGGCACCTGGGACGATTACAAGAAAGCCACCGGCAAGCGGTTCGCCCGCCGCGACCGGATCCGCGATGCGTCCGATTTCATGGGGTGGTACATGGTCACCAGCCGGTCGAAAAACGGCATCCGGCTCGATGACGCACGTCGCCAGTATCTTGCCTACCACGAGGGACACACGGGGTATTCGCGCGGGTCTTACAACCGCAAATCCTGGCTGCTCAGTGTTGCAGACCGAGTGGATGCGCGCGCCGATACCTATCAGGCACAGCTTGTTGCCTGCAGCGCGCGGCGCTAAATCTCAGCGGTCGCGCGTCGAAACCGCGCGGCCTGCATCAAAAAGCGTCGATGACAGGCTCATGCCGGTCTCGAACTCACCCAGGATCACAGTTGTCGTGCTGCCGTTGGCATCGTTCACGATCCACTGGCGCAGCTCCACCGGATTATCGGTAAAACTCATCTGAATATTTCCGTATTCCGGATTCTCCGGATCCTGTGCTGTGACGATTGTTGCAGTACCGTCAAACCGGTGATCTGTCACCATCCGCGCGCGCGCCAGATTGATATTGCGGGCGAGAATGAGCGACAGCGGCGTGCGGTTCAGCGGATAGGTTTCCGGCGGCTGGTTCGACTTCTTGTCGATAATGACCACGGCAGAGGCTTCGGCGATCACCAGCGCCTGCTCGGGCGGGTCATATTCGAACCGCATGCGTCCGGGCCGGCTGATATAGAGCTTTCCCGTGCTGATCGAGCCGTCGTCGTTGATCTGCGTAAAAGCACCCTGCGCGGTCTTGAGATCGTTGAGATAGGCCGAAATCGCATTGAGCGAGAGCTGGTCCGCCGCGGCAGACACCGCACCTGCACAGATAAAACCGATAGCAAGAAAGACAAAACGGAAACGAAACATAGCCGAAGCACCTTGAGATAACTGTTGTCTGATATGCCACATAGGGTGCGGCGGCCTGATATGCGATATCAAACCGGAAGATTGCCGCCGCTCTGCAGGTTTCAGCCCTGTTCAGGCACCAGAATATCCCGTTTGCCGACGTGGTTTGCGGGCGAGACCAGCCCCTGATCCTCCATCTGCTCCACAAGACGCGCCGCCTTGTTGTAGCCGATTGCCAGTTTGCGCTGAATATAGCTGGTCGAGCATTTACGGTCATTGATGACCACCTGCACGGCACTGTCATAAAGCGCATCTTCACCGTCGGTATTACCGCCAAGACCCAGAACCGCGTCGATATCACTCTCTTTGTCATCGGCCGGGCCCTCAACCACGCCCGAGACATAATCCGGCTCGCCGAACTGTTTGAGGTGGTTCACGATCTCCTCAACCTCCTCGTCGGAGACAAACGGCCCGTGACAGCGGGTGATTTTGGCGCCACCGGCCATGTAAAGCATATCACCCATGCCCAGAAGCTGCTCAGCACCCATCTCCCCCAGAATGGTGCGGCTGTCGATTTTCGATGTCACCTGAAAGGAAATCCGCGTTGGGAAGTTCGCCTTGATCGTACCGGTGATCACATCCACAGACGGGCGTTGCGTTGCCATAATCAAGTGAATACCGGAAGCACGCGCCATCTGTGCCAGACGCTGAATACAGGCTTCGATCTCTTTGCCCGCGACCATCATCAGGTCGGCCATCTCATCGACGATGACGACGATATAAGGCAGCGCGACGGGCGTGTTCTCTTCGGTTTCGAAAACCGGCTCGCCGGTGTCCTCGTCAAACCCGGTCTGCACAGTGCGGCTGAAGAGTTCGCCTTTGGACAGGGCCTCACGGACCCGGCCGTTATAACCTTCGATGTTGCGCACGCCCATTTTGGACATCTTGCGATAGCGCTCTTCCATTTCTCCCACGACCCATTTCAGAGCCACAACCGCCTTTTTAGGGTCTGTTACGACCGGCGACAAAAGATGTGGAATGCCGTCATAGACGCTCAGTTCCAGCATCTTGGGGTCGATCATGATCATCCGGCATTCTTCTGGCGTCAGCTTATAGAGCAGCGACAGGATCATCGTGTTAATCGCCACGGATTTGCCCGAGCCTGTTGTTCCCGCGATCAGCAGGTGTGGCATCTTTGCAAGATTGGCCACGATCGGGTCGCCGCCGATGTCCTTGCCAAGTGCAAGTGGCAGGCGCTGATTGCCGTCGCCAAAATCGCGCGTCGAAAGTATCTCCCGCAGCACCACCTTTTCACGGCTTTCGTTGGGCAGTTCAATGCCGATGACTGAACGTCCCGGCACGGTCGAAACCCGCGCCGAAAGCGCCGCCATGGAGCGCGCGATATCATCTGCCAGTCCGATCACACGGCTGGCTTTCAGGCCCGGCGCAGGCTCAAGCTCGTACATGGTCACGACCGGGCCCGGGCGCACCGCGACAATCTCGCCTTTAACGCCGTAATCATCCAGCACGGTTTCCAGCATGCGCGCATTTTCTTCCAGCGCCTCATCACTCAGATGCAGACGCGGCACTTCAACCGGGTTTTCCAGCAGGTTCAGCGGCGGCAGCTCAAATCCCGGGTGGCTGTCGTCAAACGACAATCCGGGCTGTGCTTCGGCCTGGGCGCGGCGCGAGGGCAGCACGGGTTTGCGGACCGGTTGCTGAACCACGCGGCGCGGCTCTGCAACCGGCACATGCGGGGCCTCTGTCTCCGGCTCCTCAAAAAGTGCAGTGTCCTCTTCTGCTGCGATCGCCGGGGCCGGCGGAACGCTCGCCCCCCGCGCTGTCAGCGGCGGCTCTGCCCGCGCACCGGACGTATCCAGAACCAGCGGGTCGGGACCGCGACCACGCCCCTGCGTCAGCGGCGCGGTAACAGGTGTGTGGATGGCTGTTCCCGACCGCACACGCGAGCGGATTACATCGGCAATCCGTGCCTTGATACGGTCCTCGCCGGGCGCGTCCGCGTCGTAATCTGCACCGTCACAGCGATCCTCGTCTGTCTCAATCAACGGTTCCTGGCGGCGCATCATCCCGGGCATCCGCGAAAAGAGACCCGGCTTTGTTTCTTCGGGGTTGTGGAATGCGGGGGCACCGGTCGCCGGTGCCACTTCGGTGGTCAGGGCAGGCCCGGCAGCAGCAGCCCGGGTCTGTTCACGGCGATCAGCAAAGCTGGCAGACGCTGATTGCGCGGCCTGCAATGTGCGACTGGCACCCCGACCAAGCAGCGACATGATAACCGCATAGACCATCACCAGACCCAGCAGCAGAAAACGCGCGATTTTTATGACTTCGGGTCGGGTAAACCCGAGCACAAAACCACCGAGCGCGACTATGCCCAGCGCCATCAGAAAGGACATCAGCTTGATCGTGACAACGGACCCCACCGGCAACAGCGTCAGCAGCGCACCCATCACCGTGTCGCCGAAAAGTCCGCCGAGCCCAAAGCTGTGGGTATCAAGCCAGTTGCCATCGGGCGTCAGTGTCGCGGCATAGATTGAACAGGCCGCAATCGCGATCGGCGCAAAAATCAGCCGCCCGATGGCGCGTTCAGCACCCGCATGCAGCGCAAAGCGCAAACCCCATACCACCAGCACAACGCCAAGCCCCCAGGAGCCCCAGCCCACGATCATAAAGAGCGGCGCTGCGATCGCCGCGCCGATCCGGCCCATCCAGTTCTGCGTCGGCTCATCGGTGGAAACCATCCAGTTTGGATCATCCGGTGAGTAAGACGCAATCATCGCACAGGCCATCAGCCCGAGCACAATCAGTACCAGCCCGAAAAGCTCTTTGCCGCGTTTCTCCATCGCCTCAGCCATATTGCTGTCCAGCAGCGGGTCGCGTCCACGTGTCTGATATGCCATTACTCTGATCCCTCGAAATTATTGCGGATAGAGGCAGTCACGGATCAGTTCGATGCCGCGCGCCGTTTCCGCTTTTGGGGCCACCATGGCGGCCCTGATATATCCTTGTCCGGGGTTCACACCGCCCCGTTCATGCGCCAGATAGCCGCCGGGCAGAACCCGTACTCCTGTCTCACGCCACAGCTTTACGGCTGCTTTTTCGTCATTCTCAACCGGCAGCCAGAGGAAAAACCCGGCCTCGGGGCTCAGGTACCCGGGCACATTGCCAAGGAGCCTGTCGGCGAGGTCGTATTTCTCCCGGTAAAGCGCACGGTTTTCGACGACGTGCTCTTCGTCGTTCCAGACATCAGCCGAGGCCAGTTGTATCGGCAGCGGCAAAGGCGCGCCTGCATAATTGCGCAACAGTTTGATCTCGCGGATGTTGTCAGCACTGCCGGCAACAAACCCCGAGCGCAGCCCCGGCAGGTTTGACCGTTTGGAGAGCGAATGAAACACCACCACGCGGTTCATATCCGCACCGGTTTCATAAGCGACCTGAAGCGCCCCAATGGGCGGCGTTTCACGGTAAATCTCTGAATAACACTCGTCGGCGAGGATCACGAAATCGTACTCTTCTGCCAGCGCGATCAGGTCGCGCCAGTAATCGTAATCCGCCACGGCGCCCTGCGGATTGGCCGGCGAGCAGATATAGGCGGCGGTCGTGCGGTTCAGAACTTCTTCGGGCAGGCTCCGGTAATCGGGAAGGTGGCCGGTCTCACCGGTTGCAGGCACCATGACCGGCTCGGCTGAAACGGAAAGCGCACCGATCATATAGACCGGGTAGAACGGATTGGGCATCAGGATTGCGGGTCGCTGACCATTTTTCGTCTCGGGGCAAAGCGTCATCACTGCGTTGTAAAGCCCCTCGCGGGTGCCATTGAGCGCCATCACCTGCGTGTCAGGGTCAAGCGGCACGCCGTAACGACGTTTGACGAAACCGGTGATCGCCTCGCGCAACTCAGGCGCTGCGTCATTCGGTGGATACTGGTTAAACCCTTTCGAATGCTCGACAATCCGGTCCGTTACCCATGACGGGAACGCATGTTTCGGCTCGCCGATTGTCATGTTTACAGGCTCACCACCACCCTCGTGCACATCAAGCAATGCGCGCAAACGCGGCCATACATGAGCCGGAAGGTTCGAAAACCGCTCAGGGTACACCATCAAAAACTGCCTCAGGTCGGGATCATTCACGTCCCGTTTCGCCTAAGGTACTCAACGCGCGGGCGTGCGTCCACAAAAACGCGCAGCTTTCTGGTGATTTGTGGCTTTTAGGCCAGTGCCGCTTCGGCGGCAGCACCCATGCGCAGCAGCGCCGCTTCCTGACCCGGTGGCGCCATCATCATCAGCCCGCAGGACGGCACCCCGGTGGGCAGGCTGAGCGCACAAAGCCCCATCAGATTGCCGATTCTGGTATTGCGCAGCGACAGCAGGTTTTCAGTGACGTAATAATCGTGATCCGCGTTCAGACGTTCCAGATCCGGTGGCAAAATGGGTGCCGTCGGCAATATCACAGCATCAAACCCGGCGGTTGCCGCGTCATATATCCCGCGCACCTTTTCAAGGGTGGCCCAGGCGGCAACATAGTCCGGGGCAGAATGGTTTTTGCCCAGCCGGAAACGCTGCAGTATTTCGGGATACATTTTTTCCGGATGCGCTTCGATCACCTCTTTCCAGAGCCCGTAAGCCTCTGATGTGTACAGACATGTCGTCAACGCCATCGCCTCTTCCAGCTCCGGCACGGAGATGCGCGAAATCTTCGCCCCGGCTGCACTGAGCCGGATCACGGCATTTTGAAAGGCCGCCAGAGGCTCATCGCGGATGTCGTCGAATGCGACAGTTTCCAGCAAGGCGATGCGGCGCCCTTTCAGACTGACCCCGGTGAGGTCAGCGGGTTTGCCACCTTCGAACGCCGCAAGCATCAGCGCCGCGTCAGAAACCGAGCGGCAGAGCGGACCGACGGTGTCGAATTTCAGCGCGAGAGGCACGACGCCTTCGAGACTGAGCCGCCCCGCGGTCGTTTTCAGCCCCACCAGGTCATTCCAGGCAGACGGAATACGGACGGATCCGCCCGTATCAGAGCCTGCTCCCGCTGCAGCGAGGTCAAAGGCAACCGATGCGGCGGCACCCGATGACGATCCGCCAGGCACGGCAGCGGGATCATTGATGCACGGGGGTGTTGCAGTGCTCGGGTTATGCCCCAGACCGGAAAAGGCAAGCTCGCTCATATGTGTCTTGCCCAGACATACAAGACCGGCGGCCGTGGCATTGACCAGAACGCGCGCGTCCCGGTCAGGCACCCGGCCCGCGAGCAGACCTGAGCCCGCTTCGGTTGCCGTGCCTGCCGTGTCAAAAAGATCTTTCCAGCTCACCGGAACGCCGTCGAGCGCCGACAAGCGCCTGCCCGCTGCGGCGCGTGTTGCCGATGCCGCGGCCTCCGCGCGCGCGCGCTCATGCGTCACCCGCGCGTAAATCCGGTCGCGCAGGGGATGCGTCTCTATGGCGTCCAGATAGGTTTCCGTGAGCGCCACGGGATCGATTTCACCCGACGCGATACCCTGCCCAAGCGCCGTCGCGGTCATTTTAAGCCAGTCCTGCATGCCACCCCCTGCATGTTGCTGCGCACAAACGGTAGCGACGCAAGCGCGCATGGACAATCCCCCGCCACCGGTCCAGATAAGATCTATGGAATTTGATACTGATATCATCGTGGTCGGCGGCGGGCTGAACGGTCCGGTGCTGGCCCTGGCGCTGTCGTCCGCCGGGCTGTCCGTGACGATCATTGATGCGCTGCCCGCCCCTGTCCGGGAAAACCCGGGCTTTGACGGGCGGTCTTATGCGCTGGCGCTGGCTTCTGCGCGGTTGATGCAGGGGATCGGCGTCTGGGACGCGCTGGAAGATCTGGCACAACCGATCCTGGACATCAAAGTCACCGACGGGCGCGCGGGCGAAGGGCCATCGCCGTTTTTCATGCACTTTGACCATGCCGAGATCGAAGAAGGGCCGATGGGATATATGGTCGAAGACCGCCACCTGCGCCCTGCTCTTCTCCAGGCGATGAGCGCGCAAAAGAATATCACCCGGATCAGTGAACGCCGCGTGACCGGCCAGCAGACCTGCCCCACCGGGGTGCGGGTGACGCTTGATGACGGGCAGACCCTGCGGGGTCGTGTGCTTGCGGGCTGTGACGGACGCAGTTCCGGCACGGCGGAGCGCGCAGGCATCACGCGTACCGGATGGTCTTATGATCAGACGGCGCTTGTCTGTTCTCTCGAACACGAGCTGCCGCACAAGGGTGTTGCGCACCAGTTTTTCATGCCTGCCGGGCCACTGGCCATTCTGCCGCTGACCGGCAACCGGTCATCAATCGTCTGGAGCGAAAAGACCGATGCAGCACAGCGCATCAACGATATGCCGGACAGCGAGTATCTGGATGTTCTGCGCCCTCGGTTCGGCAGTTTTCTGGGTGAGATAAGCCTCGCAGGCGCGCGGTTTACCTATCCGCTTTCGCTGTCTCTTGCCACCGAACTTGTTGCCGACCGGACAGCGCTTGTGGGCGATGCCGCACATGGCGTGCATCCGATCGCGGGCCAGGGGCTGAACGCCGGTCTTCGCGATATTGCGGCGCTGGCTGAGGTGCTTGCCGATGCGTCACGGCGTGGCGAAGACATCGGCTCGCGTGGCACGCTGGAGCGGTATCAGACCTGGCGGCGCTTCGATAACGCGACGCTGGCTCTGGCGACGGATGCATTCAACAGATTGTTTTCGAACGATAACCCGCTTCTCAGAGCAGCGCGCGATATCGGGATGGGTCTCATCAACAGAACGCCCGCACTGCGGCGTGGCTTTATCCGGGAAGCCGCTGGCCTGACCGGTGACCTGCCGCGTCTGCTCAGGGGGCAGCCGCTTTAATCGAGCTTGCGCGCCTCGTCTTTGAGCATGACCGGAATGCCGTTGCGGATCGGATAGGCCAGATGGCCACTGCGCGAGATCAGCTCCTGGGTTTCCGCATTATATTCCAGCGTGGTCTGCGTCAGAGGACAGATCAGCGCTTCGAGCATCCGCCGGTCCACACGTGTCTGGGTTTCGCTCATTGCATCATCTCGGTTTCACTGCCGCCCCGCAGCCGGTATTCGATCAGCGTCACCAGCGTCTCGCGCCGCGTGCTCAGCGAGGGGGCCTCCAGCAGCGCCTGTTTATCCTCCGGGTCGAAATCAAGCATCATCGAAAGCGAATTGATCAGCAACTCGTCATCCGCTTCTTTCAGCGTATCCCAGTCAGCCGACAATTCACGGGCGTCGAAATACCGCCCCAGCAGATCCAGAAAGACCGGTCTGGAAAACGCCGGGTCTTTTTCATCCGGCCCGAGATCCCGGTCAAAGCCATCCCAGCGCACGTCACAGCGGCGATAAGGTGTGAACCCTTCGATTTCCTTGATTACACGGAACCGCGACACACCGCCCAGGGTGATCAGATAACGCCCGTCTTCGGTCTCGGAAAACTGCGTGATCCGCCCGGCGCACCCGATGGTTTGCAAGCCTGTTCCGGAACGGCCGGGAATTTCGTTGGGCTGCACCATGCCAATCAGCCGCGTGGGCGTTTTGAGCGCGTCTTCAAGCATCTGAAGATAGCGCGGTTCAAATATGTGCAGCGGAAGTCGCGCGCGAGGCAGCAACAACGCCCCGGGCAGGGGAAAGACAGCTATCGTGTCAGGCAGCTCACCGGCTTTAATCATGTCACGTGACGTAGCCCGCGTTTGGCATCAGGCAAATATCATTGAGCTTAGTTTTCGCCGTCCGTTCAGCATCACCGGATCATTGGGCTTGAGCGCGTCGAAAATCGTGAACAGCTGTGTTCTTGCCGCTCCGTCATTCCACTCCCGGTCTCGCCGGAAAAGCTCAAGCAGGGTATCTACCGCGGCCTCTATATCGCCGTTGGCGTGCAGCGCCTTGGCCAGGTCAAAGCGTGCCTGCATGTCATCCGGGTTGGCCTCGACAGCAGCACGCAGGTCGTCAAGCGGCCCGGCCCCTTCGGCCTGGCGGGCAAGCTCGAGCTGTGCATGAGCCGCTTCGAGCTCGGGCGCTGTGGAGATCTCCGCCGGCGCACCGTTCAGGATCGCCTCCGCCTGGTCGAGCTCGCCCATGGCGATGTTTGCACGTACCAGACCAGCGTAGGCAGGCGCATGGTTCGGGTCCTCACCCAGGATCGCGGCAAAAGTTTGTGCCGCATCCGATGCAGCACCTTCACCAAGCATCTCTTCGGCCGCCGCCACAGCTTCGGCAAGCTCATCTCCCGGCGCCTCGCCGCCCGCAGCTTTCACCACGCGGTCGATAAAGGCTTTGATCTCAGACTGCGGCACTGCGCCCTGAAATCCGTCAATCGGCTGGCCTTTGTAAAAGGCATAAACCGTCGGGATCGACTGGATCTGCAGCTGGCCCGCGATCATCTGTGCTTCGTCCACATTGATCTTGACCATCTTTACGGCGCCTTTGGCACCGCGCACGGCCTCTTCAAGCTGGGGCCCGAGTGTTTTGCACGGGCCGCACCAGGGCGCCCAGAAATCTACAACCACAGGAATGGTCTGCGATGCCTCGACCACATCAGCCATAAAAGTGGCCTCTGTCGTGTCCTTGATCAGATCATCCGCTGCCGGTGCAGCGCCAAGGTTCAGGTCCATCATTGTTCTCTTCCTGTGTTATGCGGTCTCAGAATGCGGTCAGTGCATATATGGGAGGTTCCCGGCAGATTCAAAGGTCAAAGCTGGCAAAGACCGGCGCATGGTCGCTGGGTTTGTCCCAGCCGCGCACCTCGCGCAGGATCCGGCTTGAATGGGCTGAGCGGGCGATATCGTCCGAGGCCCAGATGTGATCGAGCCGGCGGCCTTTATCGGCGGTGTCCCAGTCAGCGGCACGGTAGGACCACCAGCTGTAAAGCAGACCCTGCGGAATATCCTGCCGGGTGACATCGACCCAGCCGCCTTCCGTCTGCACATCCGACAGATGCGCCACCTCGACCGGCGTATGGCTCACAATCTTCAGCAGCTTTTTGTGATCCCAGACATCATCTTCGCGCGGGGCGATGTTCAGATCCCCCACGAGGATGGATTTTTCGGGTCGGTTGTCGCGAAACCAGTCCCGCATTTCTGTGAGGTAGTCGAGCTTCTGGCCGAATTTGTCGTTTATGGTCCGGTCTGGTTTGTCACCGCCGGCAGGCACGTAAAAATTATGGATCGTCACACCGTTCTCAAGCTGACCCGCAATGTGCCGCGCATGCCCCAGTGCGGCAAAATCATGTGTTCCGACTTCTCTGACCGGCAGTTTCGACAGGATCGCGACACCGTTATAGCCCTTCTGCCCGCGCGCCACGACATGACCATAGCCGGCATCGGCAAAAGCCTGCAGCGGCATTTTATCCACGGGGCTTTTACATTCCTGCAGGCACAGCACATCAGGGCCTTGCCCGGACATCAGCTGAAGCACCAGATCCTGGCGCAGCCGCACAGAATTGATGTTCCAGGTTGCAAGGGAAAAAGTCATGTCAGGGCACTCCGCAGTCATAGTCTGCGGCACCCTACCCTGCGCACAAAAGCTGTGCCATGACGAACTGCACCGGCACTCTGAAGCGGGCGGACGCCAGGCTCATCAATAATGAGTGGCGGAAAAAAAGGGCCGGGCGCAAGGCCCGGCCAAGTCCAACAGGGAGGTTGTATGTCATTACCCGGACATACACGGGATTCCAGAATGAGTACGACGTGACCCGTGACTCAGATCTAAACAAAAACGGTTAACAAACTCAAAACCCGTCACGCAATAAGACGATAACCGCCTGATTCGGTCACAAGAAGGCGCGCATTGGACGGATCTGGTTCTATTTTCTGGCGCAAACGGTAAATGTGCGTCTCCAGCGTGTGAGTCGTCACCCCGGCGTTGTAACCCCAGACTTCGTGCAGCAGAACATCACGCGGAACCACGCCCTCGGTAGAGCGGTAAAGAAACTTCAGGATATTTGTTTCCTTTTCTGTCAGCCGAACCTTTTTATCGTCTTCGGTCACCAGCATCTTCATCGAGGGTTTGAAGGTATAGTGCCCGAGCTGGAACACAGCATCCTCAGACTGCTCATGCTGGCGCAGCTGCGCACGGATCCGCGCAAGCAGCACCGGAAACTTGAACGGTTTGCTGACATAATCATTGGCCCCGGCATCCAGACCCAGAATGGTATCAGCGTCACTGTCGTGGCCTGTGAGCATCAGAATAGGGCTTTTCACGCCCTGTTTGCGCATCAGCCGGCAAAGCTCGCGCCCGTCGGTATCAGGCAGGCCCACATCCAGGATCACCAGATCGTAAAGCGCCTCTTTTGCACGCGACATGGCATCAGCACCATTCGCGGCCTCAAAGACATCGAAATCCTCGGTCATGATCAGCTGTTCGCTCAGCGCCTCGCGCAGATCATCATCATCATCAACCAGCAGTATCTTTTTCAGTTGTGCCATGGGTAATCTCCCTCTCGTTGCATCACAGATGGCGATTTGCCCGGTTTCAGGCAAGTGCGGCGCAAATTCTCTCACGGCCTCGTGTTACACGGGCCGCCAATTGTTTCAATTCTGCCCGGTTTGCCCTAGATCAGCATTGTAAATCTCGGGCATTGTAACATCATGAGCATCGCACCTTCCCTCACAGAACGCCTGGCCCGGGCGCGCGCCGATCTGCGCATGGGGGTACCTGTGGTGCTCGACGGCGAGGCGCCGGTGCTGATATCGGCCGCTGAAACCATCGGCGGGGCGCGTTTTGCCGCCCTTCGCAAGGTGCCCGGAGAAATGGTGCTGGCGATCACGGCGCGACGGGCCCAGACGCTGAAAGCGCGTGCGTATGACGGGGATATCGCGCGTATCCTTTTGCCCGATGATGCCGGACCGGACTGGATCCGGGCAGTGGCAAGCCCCGAAAACGATCTGATGCATCCGATGAAGGGGCCGCTTAACTGCGCGCGCAGCGGCCCGGCGGATGCCCATCACGCGGCGCTGAGGCTGGCGAAAAGCGCGCGGTTGCTGCCGGCGGCCCTGGTCGTGTCGCTGGAGAACGGCGCTGCTTTTGCCGCTGAACACGCGCTGACCTGCCTGCCGCTGAATGAGATGGCCGGGTTGCTGGACGCGCGCAGCCCGCTCAGTGAGGTGGTCAGCGCGCGTCTGCCAATCGAAGTGTCCGAGGCCGGCAGACTGCATGTGTTCCGCCCTGACGACGGCGGCGAAGAGCACTATGCCATCGAAATCGGCCGGCCCGATCGCAATAAACCGGTGCTGACCCGGCTGCATTCCGCCTGTTTCACCGGTGACCTGATGGGCTCGCTGAAATGCGACTGTGGCCCGCAATTGCGCGCGGCCCTGGCACAGATGGGCGAGGAGGGGCATGGCGTCCTGCTCTATATGAATCAGGAAGGGCGCGGCATTGGCCTCGCCAACAAAATGCGCGCCTATGCCCTGCAGGACCAGGGGTTCGATACAGTCGAGGCCAACCACCGGCTGGGGTTTGAAGACGACGAGCGCGATTTCCGGCTGGGCGCTGACATACTGAAATCACTTGGTTTTTCATCGGTCCGGCTGCTGACGAACAATCCCGCCAAGTCCGAGATGATGCAGGCCTGCGGGCTGGCGGTAACGGAACGGGTGCCACTGCATGTGGGCGTGAACCGGCACAACCGCGACTATCTCGCGACCAAAGTGCGCAAATCCGGACATCTGCCGTGACGCCTTTTGACCTGGTTCTGACACCGCGCGGCGTGCGGTTTCGGGGGCAGTATTACCCCTGTACAATCGGCAAAACCGGCACGACCAGTCGAAAAAAAGAGGGCGATGGCGCCACCCCGCGCGGCGAACACCGCATCGTCGGCATGCTCTATCGCCCCGACCGGATCGCGCGGCCCGCGCCGTGGGCGCTGCCGGTCGGCCCGCGCGATCTGTGGTCGGATGACATGGGCCACGAAGACTATAACATGATGGTGCGCGCGCCCTATCCGCACAGCCATGAGGTGCTGCGCCGGGCCGATCCGCTCTATGATCTGATCATCCTGACCGACTGGAACTGGCCTTACGCAGTCAAAGGGCGCGGCTCCGCGATTTTTATCCACCAGCAGCGCCGGCCCGGGTATCCGACCGAAGGCTGCGTCGCCTTTCGCCGGGAACATCTGCGCCGGATCGCCCCGCTGATCACGCTTCAGACACGGCTGATTGTGCCTTAACCGGTCTCGCGCGCGCCGAAAATGGCGGATCCGACCCGGACATGCGTGGCTCCGAGCGCGATGGCCGCTTCGAAATCACCGCTCATACCCATGCTCAGACCGCTGAGCCCGTTGCGTTCCGCTATTCTGGCGAGCAGTGCAAAGTGCAATGAGGCCTCCTCATCCGCAGGCGGAATACTCATCAGCCCCACCACCGGCAGATCCATATCAAGACAGTCACGGATAAAGCCATCTGCATCATCCGGCAGAATACCGGCCTTTTGCGGCTCTTCGCCGGTGTTGACCTGAATGAAAAGATCCGGACACCCGCCGGTCTCCTGTGCCAGACGGGCAAATGTTTTCGCCAGTTTCGGCCGGTCGAGCGAATGAATGCACTGAAAAAGCTCGAAGGACTGGCGTGCCTTGTTGGATTGCAGCGGCCCGATCAGATGCAGATCAATGCCGTCGAACTTCTCGCGGAAACCGGGCCATTTGCCCGCAGCCTCCTGAACCCGGTTTTCGCCGAATGACCTGTGCCCTTCGTTCAGAACGGCCTCCACGCGTGCGTCGGGCTGTACTTTTGAGACCGCGATAAGTGTCACAGATCCCGCGGCCCGGCCCGCGGCAGCCTCCGCACTGGCGATTTTATCTTTGATGTCCTGCAGGCCCATACCGGCGTCCTCCCTGTTGTGACCAGTTACATAAGAGAGCAGCAGAAAAGAAAAGGGGCGAACCCAAAGGTCCGCCCCGGTTTTCTCAGGTTGTTGCGTTCAACTTAGAAGTTGAAGCGAACACCCAGGTCAGCAACGGTGTTGCTGGATGTGTTGGAACCAACCATACCGGACAGGGACACGCCGCCGCCCAGGGAGTGGTTGAAGCCGATGCCGTATGCTTCGTCCAGGTCGTCAGCACCACCGCCGGCAATAGATGCCACGATGTTTGTCGCTGCGCCGACCGGAACGGAGCCGGAGATACCGTAGGCAACGTCGTCGTTCGCTGTGAAGTCGCCATCGGAGTCACCTACGAAGAACGCGAGGTCTGCGATACCAACGGTACCTGTTGCAGTCGCGGTCCAGAAGTCGGTGTCGTAAGGTGCTGCGCCGTCATCGTCTTCCGCCATGCCGTAGCCAACGCCGAAGGTCCAGCCGGAAACGGTGTAAGATGCACCGATTTCGAAGGCTTCGTAGTCGTCTGTGGAGCTTGGGCCGGTGCCGAGGTTTTCGGAGTAGTCAGGCGAGTAGGACGCCATCACTGCGAAGTCACCCATTTCGTACTTCACGTTGACGCCGGTAACACCGTTCGAACGTACTTCGTAGAAGTCGATCGGGCC
>NZ_JAHEHZ010000227.1 GCF_024639605.1 Roseobacter sp.
CGTCGAGTTTGCTTTGAATGCGGTGACAATGACGAAGGGTAACGCACAATACTGAGTACAACTGCCGGATTTTCGATGCGGATGTATGCATGGTTCGTCCTCCCTGACGGGAATGTACCACGAGAAGGCGATTCGATGTGTGACAGAGTTCACAGGTATCACAAGTTTCAGACAACCCGACGCTTCTCAGCAGACATCTTAAGTAGCTGCGGGCCAGTCATGTAGCGGGACGTCCTGCGGTCCGCAGTATGATTGCAGGCTGGGATCCGACGCTGAGATATCGCTGGCTGATGCTGATCCGGAAATGCCGGAGGAAATGAACGACCGCACACAGGATAACGCGCGTTGTTTCCGAGCAGTCGCGGATACAGCTGATGGTGACCGGGCGGAGTGCATTCGCGGTGCCCTCACCGGTATGGCCGAAGTGCGTGCCTGGGATGGACGCAAATCCCCGGGGTATCATGTTGCCCGGTGACAGGCCGAGCGCCGGAAGGGGGCTATATCCCCGGCTCAGAAATCCCGGCGGAAACGATTGTGCTGTCTTCCCGTTTTGCAGGATCGTTGACAGTCCGTCGGCAATTCCGGATGTTTGTGTGTATTGGCAGAGATTTATGATCAGAGACATTAATTCTGATGGAATGGAGTTTTTCGTAAGGGGTTGTGGGGGACGCTGTGCCGAAAAGAGATGAAATAGACGCCGGTCGCACGCCCTCGACGGGCACTAAATCACATGATGCCGGGATCTGGAAAAACCGTGTGGCTGAGGCACGGGCGCGCCGTGAACTCGTGCTGGAGCATCGGTCCTCCGGGCCGGGCCGTGGCAAACACTCAGACGATGAAACTGCTTCCGACAGGGGAATAGTGTTGCGCATGGCCCTTGCGCGGGCTCAGCGGAAAGAGGTTTTGCTGAGCCTTCAGGACAAAAGCCCGCTGACAGGACGAGGGCTCGCGCATGTCAATAAGTCTGCGGCCCTGGAGCCTGGTCCTGTCAAAGGGTCAGTCGCGCCCGTCCTGGCTCTCTCGCAGAACGACAAAGCGGCCGCGCCCGCTGGACGGCGGAAAACCTTCGTGGCGGCACCGCCGCTGCAAATACCGTCAGACAGAGATGAAGAGGGTACGGACGGCACATTTTTGCAGGCACGGGCACCGGATCATGAGCCAGGGCCGGATCGGCCGGGTGACGGCAGAGACAGAGCTGCGGCACGCTGGTTGTCGGTGTTTCGACATTTGCAGGACCCGGCGGCCGGGGCCGGAAGCAAAGCGGAAGTGCCTGACGCCGCTTATTCCGTGCAGAAGTCCACCAGGGCAGCGGGGCCTGTTTTCATCTGCCTGGCGGTGCTCTCTGTCGGCGGGGCATATTACGCCCGATCCGCTGGTCAGGACAAAGTAGCATCAGGCACCGTTGAAACGATTGCACCCATGATTTCGCCGGTCTCGTCTTCCGGTTCTCCGGCGCGATTGTCTGCCATGGCCTCAGCCCCGAATTTGCCGGTGCCGGACCTGCCTGCCGGACCTGAGCAGGTTGGCAGCCTGCCCGGTGTGGATACATATGTCGCGAGCTTCAGGGCCTCTGCGGCGCTGCAGGCGCCGGCCGGCGCGGGTGTCGCGCATCGGACCAGTCCGGATGTTTTGCCGGAACGTCCTGCCGTTTTACTCTCGCCCCCCGTGCTGCCGTCGCCCGGACAGGTGGCGGGCGCCTATGCCGAAGACCTTCCGGTTCTGACACAGCCTGTTTACTTTACGGTGCCACCTGTGCGTACCTCTGCCCCGGACCTGCTGCAGTCCGCGTTTGATGGATGGACGGCCTTGGATGATCCGGGCAAAACACCTCGCGTTGTCGTGAATATTCCTGAGAATGTTTCGCCAGACCGCTACCAGCGCGCAGTTGCGCGGATTGACGCCAGCGCGTTTTCCGCTGATGTGATCGGTACCACACCATTTAATATCACAACCACGCATGTCCGGTATTATCACGCCGCAGACCGCGGCGCTGCAGAGCAGCTCGCAGGCCTCTTTGAAGCAGAAGCGCGCGATTTTACCAGCTATCTTCCGTCGCCTGACAGGGGTCTTCTGGAGCTTTGGGTCTCCGGAGAGGGGGCTCCTGCAGTCGCGTCGGCACCACGCAGGACATCGGAGCCTGATGCGGTGGCACGCTCGGCCAGCGCCACATATGCGCCACGCAGTGTCGGTCTGTTTGAACGGATATCCAACGCCTTCGGAAGTCAGGCAGAAAGAGGTGGCGCCGCGGCCGGAGGTTACCCGGATCGCAGTCAGTCCGCCTCTGCAACCACATCCGGTGCAGGTGCCGGCACTGCTGCGGCAGGCAGCGGGAGTGCCTCATCAGGCAGCGTCGGTGGCGGCAACAGCGTCGGTGGCGGAGAGACAGGAAGCAGCAGCGACAGCAGTGGTAGTGACGGTGGCGGCGGAAGCAGTGCCGGCGAAAGCAAGGGCGGCAAGAAAGGCGGGGGCAAGGGCGGCGACAAAGGTGGTGGCAAAGGTGGTAAAAAAGGCTGAAGCCAGCCGGAAGTTTTAAACCGGTATCGACCGAAAACGTTAAGGTGCTGTGCAGAAAAGCTCAGAAAAATCACTTCTCTTGTGTCGTCTCTGCGTCTGGTCAGGCCGAATTCACGATCCGGTCACGAGCTTACGACTAAGGAATGCGATCGGGCACATCAACGCTACGCCGACCAGAACCGGCAATAAGACCGGTGAAGGATCGTTCTCTGCCCGATCTGGTGAGGTCCGCTGAACTTGTCAGAGCTTCTTCACGAACCGTGAAAAACCGGGCACTGGTGCGTTGCCGCACGCGATGCCCTTTGACGAGATGAACGTTTTTTTACATCTTCGGCGTGGTGCCTCAGGCTGTTGCGCACCACAGGCTGACGGTTGTTCGCGCGCCAGCCGGATGCGCAGTCTCAGACCTAAAAGAAGTCAAACAATTCCGGGGTCAAGTAAGACATTACCGGGAACGCACCACCACCAATAGATTTCGCGCCAAGGTGAGTTGTTATCGCGATGATCAGAATCAGCAAAGCCATACGCCGTTTTTCAAGCTTTTCGATGTAAGATGGCGCGGATGGTTCCGGATTTGTGAATTGTTGTCCGCTGGTGGCCCTGGAGAAATCAGATTGCATAAAAACTCTCCTTTTCTGCGCATGTCTGTATCAGCTTTTGACCTGGCTGTTCCGGTCAGCGTTTTCCGCGCAACCATGAAGTATCGGTCTGACCTCTGAGGTTTTCGACCATTTTACGCTTATTTCTCTCGCGAGCACTTTGACTGGCCATTTCCAGAAACTTACGGATTATTCTCAGCATTTGATTTTCCCATCAGGCCCCCACGGTTATTTAAATGTCCAAAGTGTGTCGGAAGTAAGGCTGGCAGGATATTCTGATTTTCTGAGTTCTGATGTCGGCACATCGCCAAAGGCATCCATGCCGGTAATCCGGTGAAATTGGTCATGGCCTCTCTTCCCCTCTCGTAACCCAAATAAAAAGGGCACCGGTGCGTTGGCGCAACCGATGCCCTTTAAGCATCACAAGCTTCAGACAACGCGACGCTTCTCAGCAGACATCTTGAGTAGCTGCGGGCCAGTCGTGTAGCAGAACGCCAAAACACTGAATATGACCTGCATAACTTCCAATCATAAAGCAACTTTCAGCGATGCAGTTTAAATGCCGGAAGAGCCTTACGGGCAGGATGGCTGAGGTTGGAAAGCAATCACCACCAAAAGAAATGCCGGAGGACACGAGCTCCGGCATTTCCGAGGTTATTCATGAAAAATAGCAAGTAGTAGATTGATGCTGATATCAATCAAAAATTGCAAGTA
>NZ_JAHEHZ010000102.1 GCF_024639605.1 Roseobacter sp.
CCAGGCACAACCGGTCCAGCCGCGCCTCGTCAACTTTTCCCGCCACAAATGCGACGACCTCCTCGCCCCATTCCGGATGCGCGTGACCGACCACCGAGACTTCCTCGACCGCCGGGTCGGTCAGCAACACTTCTTCCACTTCGCGCGGATAGACGTTCGAGCCCCCGGTGATAATCATGTCTTTGGACCGGTCCTGCAGGGTCAGGTATCCGCCAGCATCAAGAAACCCCATGTCTCCGGTCATCAGCCAGCCATCCTTCAGGGTTTTCGCGTTCGCCTCCGGGTTGTTGCGATAGCCTGGCATCACGGTATCACCGCGTACCATGATCTCGCCATGGGTGCCTGTAGGTACCGGATGGCCGTCGCTGTCGCCGATCATCACCTCCACCGCCGACTGAGCCCGCCCGACAGACTGAAGGCGCGCGGCCCAGTTCGGATGGCTGCGGTCCGCGACGTCATCACGGCTCAGCACCGTGATTCCCATCGGGCATTCGCCCTGACCATAGATCTGCACAAAAACCGGCCCGAAGGTGTCGACCGCTTCGATGATATCGGCATTATACATGGGACCGCCGGCATAAATGACCGTGCGCAGGCCGTCGCCCGACTGCCCCGTGGCGCGCGCCACCCGTGTCATCCGCTGTACCATCGTCGGAGCCGCAAACAGCTGAACCGAGCCGAAATGCGCTGCCAGACCGAAGATTTCAGCAGGATCAAAGCCGCCCGAAGGCGGACAGACATGACGCGCACCCGCACGCACATGCATTATGTTGTAAATACCGGCCCCGTGGCTCATCGGCGCTGCATAAAGCGTCGCGTCGGCGCCCAGGACCTGATCGGCATCCAGCGGATAACACAGGCTCATCGACATCAGCATGCGAAAGGTAATCATCACGCCTTTTGGCTTGCCGGTGGTCCCTGATGTGTAAAAAAGCCAGGCCAGATCGCCGGAGTCGCGGGTAATGATGTCTGTGGCCGTATCGTGCGCGACGATTTCTTCAAAATCCGGGCCCGGCACAGTGATCACCTCTGCTGCGGATTTATTCAGACCGTCGTCCTGTCCGGGTGAGGCAAAGACGATGCCCGCTCCGGCATGGCCGATGATATACTCCGCCTCTCGCACGTGCAGTTTGGCATTGACCGGCACCACCGCCGCCCCTGCAATCCAGACGCCGTAAAAGACAATGAGATAGTCGGGCGTGTTCTTCATAAAGATCGCGACCCGGTCGCCGGGGCAGATGCCCCGCGCCTGCAGCCATCCGGCCACCGCACGGGCACGTTCGAAAAACGTACCATAGTCAGCAACACAGTCGCGCCCGGAAAAAAGGGCGGGACGGGTGGGGTTCTGTGTCGCGGTGCGGGCGAGCCAGTGGGCAAGATTCATTGGAAAAGCTCCTTACAATGGCAGTTTTATCCGGGTGCGACGCCGGTGCAACAGGCGGGTTTCCATGGCGTAACCCTTCGCCTATAAGGGAAATGCAGGATGAAGGGCCGGTTAAAACAAGGCTCCCCCGAATGGTTGAGGACTTACATGACTAAAAAGAACCATGATGCTGACGTGGCCTTTATTCAGGCCCTGGCTGAATTGCTGCGCGAAAACGATCTGACTGAGCTTCAGGTGAAACGCGACTACGGCGCCGATGACAGCCTGAACGTTCGGGTCAGCCGTCACCAGCAGCAACAGGTGGTGACCCAGGTCTCTTCGCCCGCCCCGATGGCAGCGCCCGCCGCCGCACCGGTCAACGCCGCCGCTCCTGCCCCCGCCGCAGAGACCAGCGATGATCCGGCAAGCCACCCCGGCGCGGTCACATCGCCGATGGTGGGCACAGTCTATATGCAGGCCGAACCCGGCTCTCCGCCCTTTATCAGCGTCGGCGCGACAGTTTCTGAAGGCGACACTCTGCTGATTGTCGAAGCTATGAAGACCATGAACCACATCCCCGCGCCGAGGGCCGGCACGATCAAACGGATCGTGGTCGAGGACGGCGCTGCTGTGGAGTTTGGCGCACCGCTCGTCATCCTCGAATAGGAGGGCAGGCCCATGTTTAAAAAGATCCTGATCGCCAACCGCGGTGAAATTGCCCTGCGGGTTGTCCGCGCCGCGCGCGAAATGGGCATTGGCACGGTTGCGGTTCATTCCACCGCTGACAGCGATGCGATGCATGTGCGGATGGCCGACGAATCCGTCTGCATCGGACCGCCCCCCTCGCCTCAGAGTTATCTGTCGATCCCTGCGATTATTTCCGCCTGCGAGATCACGGGCGCCGAGGCGATCCATCCGGGCTATGGCTTTTTGTCCGAAAACGCAGGCTTTGTGCAGGTTGTGGAAGACCATGACCTCACGTTTATCGGGCCCACAGCCGAGCACATCCGCGTCATGGGTGACAAGATCACGGCCAAAGAAACCATGCGCAATCTCGGCGTGCCCTGCGTGCCCGGCTCCGAGGGCGGCGTGGAAACGCTGGAAGATGCAAAGCGCATTGGCGAAGAGATCGGTTATCCGGTGATCATCAAAGCCACCGCAGGCGGCGGCGGAAGGGGTATGAAAGTTGCCAAAAACGCCGGCGAAATGGAAAAAGCATTCCACACGGCCCGCGCCGAGGGCAAATCCAACTTTGGCAATGACGAAGTTTACATCGAGAAATACCTGACCACGCCGCGGCACATCGAGATCCAGGTCTTTGGCGACGGCAAGGGCCGCGCGGTGCATCTGGGAGAGCGCGACTGCTCTTTGCAGCGGCGCCACCAGAAGGTTTTTGAAGAGGCCCCCGGCCCCGCAATCTCGCCCGAAGAACGTGCCGCGATCGGTAAAACCTGCGCCGAGGCCGTGGCGCGCATCAACTACATCGGCGCGGGCACGATCGAGTTTCTCTACGAGAACGGCGAGTTCTATTTCATCGAGATGAACACCCGTCTGCAGGTCGAACACCCCGTTACTGAGGCCATTTTCGGGGTCGACCTGGTGCGCGAACAGATCCGCGTTGCCGCCGGGATGGAGATGTCTTTCCAACAGGAAGACCTGAAAATCAACGGTCATGCCATTGAGGTGCGCATCAACGCGGAAAAACTGCCTAATTTCTCACCCTGTCCGGGACGGATCACGCAGTATCATGCGCCCGGTGGTCTGGGTGTGCGGATGGACAGTGCGCTTTATGACGGCTATTCGATCCCGCCCTATTACGACAGCCTGATCGGCAAACTGATCGTGCACGGACGGGACCGGCCCGAAGCGCTCGCGCGTCTTTACCGCGCTCTGGGCGAGCTGATTGTAGATGGTGTGGACACCACCGTGCCACTTTTTCACGCGCTGCTGGCCGAGGAGGCGGTGCTTTCCGGCGCATATAATATCCACTGGCTGGAGCATTGGTTGGAGACCAATCTCAGCAGCAGCTGACCTGCCGGAGCAATGGGCCTTACACCTGATCTGCTGATGCAGGGCTATGCCACCGGTATCTTTCCGATGGCAGAGCGGCGCGATGATCCCGAGATTTTCTGGGTGGACCCGCAGCGCCGCGGCGTGATGCCTCTGAAAGGATTTCACGCCTCGCGCTCGCTTCGCCGTGCCATGCGGCAGAGCAGCTTTGAGGTGACGATCGATGAGGATTTTGCCGGCGTGGTGGACGGATGTGCCGACCGGCAGGATACCTGGATCAACGCTGAAATCCGAAATCTTTACATCGCCTTACAGGCCCGCAGACAAGCCCATTCGCTGGAAATCCGCGAGGATGGCGCGCTGGTAGGAGGGGTTTACGGGGTCGTGCTGGGGGCTGCGTTTTTCGGGGAGAGTATGTTTTCACGGCGCACCAATGCGTCTAAAATTGCGCTGGCCTGCCTGGTGGACCGGTTAAACGATGCAGGTTTTATGCTGTTTGATACGCAGTTTCTGACAGAGCATCTGGCACGGCTCGGCGGGATTGAGGTCACGCGGGCGCAGTATCAGCATGCGCTTGGAAAAGCCGTCGGACAACAGGCTGACTTTCTGCGCCCACCCGTGCGCAGCCCTCAGGAAGTGGCACAGCGCATGACCCAGATGTCATAGCGCGAATGATCCATCGCTGACAGAGCCGGTGTCGAGGCGATCATCCAGCCCGAGAACAGTTCCGTACCGCGGTTTGCATCCGAAATCTTAAGCGCGGCAAAGGCATCGCCCGACGGGTTGCCTGCCGGATAGCGGCACGATGTAAGCTCAATGCGCAGATCGCCGAACTCGGCAGTTTGTCCGGTAGACATTTCGATGTCGTAGAGCAGGCCGTTAATCTTATCGAGCCCGCGCAGAACAACGCCCGGTGCCTCGGTAACGCGCTGCTGTGCCTCCGCCGGCACCGCAAGGAGCATCAGCATCAATGCCATGACCCGCATCATTCGGACTGGCCGCTCACGAACTTCAGCAACAGGCTGATCAGACTGACCGCGCCCTGTGTATCCTCGATGGTATCGCCGGATTCGTAGAAAAACGGTGATCCGCCGGGTACGATTTCGACGAAATTGCCACCCAGCAGCCCTTCAGAAGAAATCACGATCGCGGAATCGTCCGGGATCTCAATGCCCTGCACCACAGATACTGTGGTGTCGGCACGGTAGGTTTCGGAGTTGAGAATGACATCCGTTACCTGCCCGACGCGCACGCCTGCAAGCCGGACATCGGTGCCCACACCGACGCCTTCAAGGCTGCGAAAGCTCGCCTCCAGCGGATAACTTGCCGAGCCGCCGGAGAATTCCGCGACCTGGCCTGCATAGACCACAAAGGCTACGGCGGCGGCCAACACAGCCGCGCCAGTCAGAACTTCGGTGGTGTTTTCGGACATGGGTGTTACTCCGGCGACCAGGCCTCGTAATCACTGCGCGGCTCAGGATCAGATCTGCGGATCGACCCTTTAGGTGCATACGCAAGCGGGGTGCCTGTTAGATTTTCCAGATGGGGTTTTTCCCAGGGCTTATGCACAAGGGGTTTGTCAGTTGGCGGCGCGTCCCAGGTGTGATGCAGCCAGCCGTGCCAGTCCGGATCAACCCGGCTGGCTTCGGCCTCACCGTTATAGATCACCCAGCGGCGCGATTTGTCTTTGTTTTCGTAAAAAATGTTGCCCTGAGTGTCCTCGCCGACCTTCACGCCGTGGCGCGATGTCCAGAGCTGCGTATTCAGCGTCTGCCCGTTCCACCAGGTGACGGCACGCAGCAATGAGTTCAGAATGCCCATGGGTTTTTCTCCGGTCGCATTGTTGCACCACATATGCCGGAAACAGGAGATAAGGTCCAGCCGGATGGCGATGTGAGCACCCGCTTTCTCATGCGATCACCCGGCGCCGGGCATAAGGGCTGTCACTTCGATCTCAATGCGGTATTTCGGGTCAATCAGCCCGCATTCGATCATTGTGGCGGCGGGCGGATTTTCACCGAAAGCCGCCGACAGCATAGGCCAGCAGGGTTCAAAATCTGCGCGATCCGGAAGCATATAGGTCACCCGCACCACATCGCAGAACCGGCATCCTGCTTCGTTCAGGGCTTTTTCGATAGTTCTGAGCGCATCCGCGCACTGCTCTGTGACGCCGTCGCCCTGCCCGACTGTGCCCGCCACATGAACCCAGCCGCCCGCAACGACCGCACGGCAATAGCCCACTCTGGTTTCAAATTCTCCGCCCGAGCGGATGCGTTCAACCGGCATTGCAGAATGTCCTCGCGTATTATGGTCTCTTCAGGTCTGTCAGGGTCACGGCTGTTGCACATCCGGCGGGGTCCGGTTGATCAGGCCGCTGTCAGGGAAATGAAAGACAGGCCAGACCAGACCTGCCTTATCGCTGTTTTGTGTGTCGATGCCGGGATCAGCCCGCGCTGGCAGGTTCTTTGGCAGCATCGGTGTGGATCATCAGGGGGGCGGCATCAGACATCACCGCTTCCTCATTCACGACCACTTCGGCAACTGAATCCAGCCCCGGCAATTCGAACATAGTGTCCAGAAGGATGTCTTCCAGGATCGATCGCAGGCCACGCGCACCGGTTTTGCGCTCGATAGCACGTTTGGCAATCGCCTGCAGCGCGTCGTCAGTAAAGCTGAGCTGCGTGTCTTCCAGCTCGAACAGACGCTGGTACTGTTTGACCAGTGCGTTCTTGGGCTGTGTCAGGATCGTCACCAGCGCATCTTCGTCCAGATCCTCAAGCGTCGCCAGCACAGGCAAACGCCCGACAAATTCAGGGATCAGACCAAATTTGAGCAGGTCTTCCGGCTCCAGATCGGTGAAGATCTCACCGATACCGCGCGCATCATTGTCGCGTACATCCGCGCCAAAGCCCATGGCCGAGCCCTTACCGCGGGCGGCAATGATCTTGTCCAGACCGGCAAAGGCCCCTCCACAAATGAACAGGATGTTCGTGGTGTCCACCTGCAGGAATTCCTGCTGCGGATGTTTACGCCCGCCCTGAGGCGGCACGCTTGCCACGGTGCCTTCCATCAGCTTCAGCAACGCCTGCTGTACACCCTCGCCCGATACGTCACGGGTGATCGAGGGGTTCTCGGATTTCCGGGTGATCTTATCGACCTCATCGATATAGACGATGCCGCGCTGCGCGCGCTCCACATTGTATTCCGAGGACTGCAGCAATTTGAGGATGATGTTCTCCACATCCTCACCCACATACCCCGCTTCGGTCAGGGTGGTGGCGTCGGCCATGGTAAAGGGCACGTCCAGAATTCGCGCCAGCGTCTGCGCCAGCAGCGTTTTGCCGCAGCCCGTGGGGCCGATCAGCAGAATGTTGGATTTTGCCAGTTCGATCTCGCCGCCCTTCTGGGCGTGATTAAGACGCTTATAGTGATTGTGCACCGCCACCGACAGCACCCGTTTGGCCATCGCCTGACCGATCACATAATCGTCGAGCACTGCGCAGATGTCTTTGGGGGTCGGCACGCCGTCGGTCGATTTCAATCCGGAAGCTTTGGTCTCTTCGCGGATGATATCCATGCAGAGTTCGACGCATTCATCACAGATGAATACGGTCGGGCCCGCGATCAGCTTGCGAACTTCATGCTGGCTCTTGCCGCAGAAACTGCAATAAAGCGTGTTTTTGCTGTCACCGGTCGAATTCGTCGCCATATCAACCCTTTCAGGTCTTTAGTATCGGAGCCTGCACGCCCGAACGGCATGCCGGTTGAGGTGGTTATGTCAGCTTAGGACAGCACCGGCAGGTCCACAATCGCAAAATGGTAAACGCAGCATGCTTGCCCTGCTGATGTTGCTTTCCTGATCAGCTTTCGTCGTCTGCCTTGCCGCGGCTTTCAACAATCTCGTCAATCAGGCCGAATTCTTTCGATTCCTCGGGCGACATAAAGTTGTCGCGCTCAAGAGCGGCTTCGATCTTTTTGAGGGTCTGGCCGGTATGGCGGACATAAATTTCATTCAGGCGCGTTTTGAGCTTCTGGGTCTCCTGGGCGTGGATCATGATGTCTGTCGCCTGGCCCTGGTACCCGCCCGACGGCTGATGCACCATCACGCGGCTGTTGGGCAGGGAAAAGCGCATGCCCGCCTCGCCCGCGGTCAGCAGCAGCGATCCCATGGAGGCCGCCTGCCCGATCACCAGCGTAGAGACCTTGGGCCGGATGTACTGCATCGTGTCATAGATCGACAGACCCGAGGTCACAACGCCACCGGGGCTGTTGATATACATCGAGATTTCCTTGGACGGATTTTCCGCCTCAAGATGCAGCAACTGCGCCACAATCAGCGACGACATCCCGTCGTGCACGGGTCCGCTGAGAAAGATGATCCGCTCTTTCAGGAGGCGCGAGAAGATGTCGTAGGCGCGCTCGCCCCGGCTTGTCTGCTCGACCACCATCGGGACAAGATTCATGTATGTTTCGATCGGATCTTTCATGTGGGGTGCCTGTCTGCTGTTGTCCCCGGGACCATACCCGACGGACTGTTGATGAAACCTTAGTATTGCCACCGGGGGGCTGCAAGGGGGGCCGGGTGAGGTTTTGGCAGGGTTCCGGAAGGTGATGGTTGATCACCGCCTTTCCGGGCCTAGATGGCGTGCGATGGACGCAGTTTCAACCTTCCCCCCCGACCGCACTACCGCTCTCGAACGGCTGCAGGCCTTTGTGCCCCGCGCCGGGCGCGATTATGCCGCGGGGCGCAATTTTGATCACGGCCCCGGACGGCATGTCAGCGTGTCGGGTCTGTCGCCTTATCTGCGCTGCCGGCTGATCACAGAAGAAGAGGTGTTGCGGGCTGTTCTGGGGCGACATTCCGCGTCAGCTTCGGAAAAGTTTATCCAGGAAGTGTACTGGCGCACCTACTGGAAGGGCTGGCTCGAGATGCGGCCGGGTGTCTGGGACCAGTACCAGCGCGCGCTGCGCGCAAAGCTTAACGAGGTGCAGACGCAAAGCGGGCTGCGTGACCGCTGGGAGGCTGCCTGCCAGGGCGAGACGGACATCGACTGCTTCAATGCCTGGGCACAGGAGCTGGCAGAGACCGGCTATCTGCATAATCACGCGCGGATGTGGTTTGCGTCGATCTGGATTTTCACGCTGGAGCTGCCCTGGGAGCTGGGCGCAGATTTCTTTCTGCGGCATCTGCTTGATGGTGATCCTGCGTCCAATACGCTGGGCTGGCGCTGGGTGGCGGGCATTCAGACGCCTGGCAAAACCTATCTGGCCCGCACATCGAATATTTCAAAATTCACCGGGGGCCGTTTTCACCCGAAATGGCAGCTTGCCGGAGAGGCGCCCGCGCGTGAAGCACCAGCGGTGCCCGAACCCTTGCCCCTGCCTGATCCGGTGCGGCCCGATCCCGCTCTGCGGACCGGGTTTCTGATGCACGAGGAAGACCTGAGCCCCGGCTTTGCCTTTCAGGCCATGAAAGCTGCGTCTCATGCCGTCATGGCGCCGCAGACCGGGTTCACGCCGCTGGCCCCTGCCCCCCGTATCGCCGCTTTTCGTGCCGCTGCGTCACAGGATGCACAGACGCGGCACATGCCGGCCGCAGACGGCAGTATTGCCGTACTGGAGGATGCAGAGGCACTGATGATCTGGGCCCGGGAAGAAAATCTGGATCAGATTGTGACGCCTTTCGCCCCGGTCGGACCGGTGGCAGATCAGGTGCGGCGCTTTGCTGCGCATGAGGGTGCGCCGCGGATCGTGACGATTATGCGGGAAACCGACCGGGCCGCATGGCCCCGGGCAACCCGCGGTTTTTTCGCCTTCAAAAAGAGCATTCCCGGGCTTCTGAGCGCGCTGAGCTGAAAAGCAGCCGGCGTATAAGAAGCGGCCAGCAGCAATCAGAAGCATTGCATTTATTCTGATTTCCCGACAAGGTTGAAGCGTGACGCGGGGGCTGTCACAACACCGTCATACCAACAGGGCATTCAGAACTCAGGTCCGGCCGGTTGGGATTCGCCCGCGCCGTTACCCCAGAAGATGCAACCGGGAGATGCTGCACATGAACCGCAAAGAAATTATCAATGACCCTGAATTCGGTAACAAAGCCGAAGCGTTTGAGGCATTTGACGACATTCCGACGAACCCGAACCTGAGCCGGACGATCGGCGATGTGATCAACCGCCGCTATGGCCGGCGCGACGTGATGCGCGGCATTCTGGGCGTGAGCGCCACGACCGCGCTCTTTGGCACCTCGGCGATGATTGCGCCGAAACAGGCATCTGCTGCCGCCGCAGGGCGCTACAACTTTGACGAACTCTCCTGGGGCAACGACGAAACGCACCACATCGCGGAGGGCTATAACGCCGATATTCTGCTGCGCTGGGGCGATCCGATCACGGCAGATGCGCCCGAATTCGATGTGATGAACCAGACAGCTGACGCGCAGCTGAAGCAGTTCGGTTACAATAATGACTATGTCGGCTTTACCGCGCTCAACGACGAAGGCACCCGCGGCCTTTTGTGTGTGAACCACGAATATACCAACGAAGAGGTCATGTTCCCCGAGATCGGCCGCCAGGACCGCGACGGCTTTGCCAATATGACCAAAGAACTGGTCGAGATCGAAATGGCGGCCCATGGTGGTACCGTGGTCGAGATCGCACAGGGCGCAGATGGCAAATGGTCACTGGTGCGCGACAGCCGCTATAACCGCCGGATCACACCGCTGAATACGGAAATGACGCTGAGTGGCCCGGCCGCCGGCCACGACCGCCTGAAAACCAACGATGACCCCGACGGGACATCGGTGATGGGTACCATCAACAACTGCGCGGGCGGCATGACCCCCTGGGGCACTTACCTGATGGCTGAGGAGAACTTCCACGGCTACTTCTGGACCGATAATGTCGACGCCGACGGCAAAGCGGTCATCGACAGCGGCAACCCCGAAAGCACCTCTTATGGCCGCTACGGTGTGCCCGGAAGCTGGTACGCCTGGGGCAAATATTACGACCGCTGGAATGTCGACAAAGAGCCCAATATGCCCAATAAATACGGCTGGGTCGTCGAAGTGGACCCGCGCAACCCAGATGCGATGCCGGTCAAACACACGGCTCTGGGGCGGTTCCGGCATGAGGGAGCTGAGACAACCGTGTCAAAAGACGGCCACCTCGTGATCTATTCCGGCGACGATAACCGCTTTGACTATCAGTACAAATATATCTCCGGCGGTACGATCACCGATGAAACAGCCGTCTTCAACAGCCCGCTTTTCTCGGACGGCACGCTCTATGTGGCGCGTTTTGACGAGGACGGAACTGTCGCCTGGCTGCCACTGGTGCATGGTCAGGGGCCGCTGACGGCAGAAAACGGGTTTAACAGCCAGGCCGATGTTATGATCGACACGCGTATTGCGGCCGATCTGCTTGGGGCCACCCCGATGGATCGCCCCGAGGATGCACAGCCCGGCCCGGACGGCACCGCCTATCTGATGCTGACCAACAATACCCGGCGTACTGCAGAAGAGGTGAACGCGGCCAATCCGCGGCCCGAAAGCTCCTTTGGTCACATAATCGAGATCAGGGAAGACGGACAGGACCATGCCGCCACCTCAGGCACATGGTCTATTCTGGTGAAATGCGGCGATCCGGCCATTGAAGAGGTCGGCGCGCAGTGGAATCCGGAAACATCAGAGAACGGCTGGTTCGGCTCACCGGACAACTGCGCCATCGACGCGGAAGGCCGGCTCTGGATCTCCACGGATCAGGGGTCGAGCTGGGGCAAAACCGGCAAATCGGACGGTCTTTACGGGCTGGAAACAACCGGAGATCTGCGCGGCACCTCGCGCCTGTTCTTCCGCTGCCCCGTGGGCGGGGAACTTTGCGGTCCCTACTTCCACGACAGCGGCGAGACACTGTTCCTGGCGGTGCAGCACCCCGGGACCGACGGAACCAAGGACTTCAAAGGCTTCGAACGCAACTCGACCTTTGAGGATCCGGCCACCCGCTGGCCGGATTTCGACCCGGCCATGCCACCGCGCCCCTCGGTGGTGGTCGTCACAAAACAAGGCGGTGGCAGGATCGCCGTCTGACGGGATTAGCCAGTAGACTTTGTGCGTACCGGGCCCCGCGTTTCCCCCGCGGGGTCCTTTTTTTGGAATACCTTTACCCGGCGGGCAGCATCATGCCGGCGCGAGGCAGCGCCGGAAAGCCTCTGCGATCTGCATGAGAAACGCGTTGTAAGTCCATTTTCCCCTTGGGTTTTCTCCTGTCAGCGGGCTGATGGCCTCTACCCGCTGATCACCGTCACCGGTAATTGCATCGATCAGCCCCTGCTGCACCGGCGGTTCGGCCATCACGCAGACAGCGCCCGTTTCCCGGACAACCCCGCGCACATGGCTGAGGTGTCCGGCACTGGCGCCCTGGCCATGCGCAAGGCTGACGGCAGCACGTGCGCTCAGCCCGAACCGAGCCTCGAAGTAATAAAACGCGTCGTGAAAGACGATAAACGGGATGTCCCTGAGGGCCGACATCCGGTCGGCGACCTGCGCTGCGGCCTGAGCGATCTCCTCGCGTCCGGCGCGCGCATTTTCGCGGTAAAGTGCTGCATTGGCCGGATCAAGCTTTGCCAGCGTTCCGGCAACGGCAGTCAGGATCGCCTGAGCGTTCTGCGGGTCCAGCCAGATGTGCGGGTCAGCGTCACCGGCGTGATCATGTTCGTCATGCGCCTTTTCTGCCCCTGCTTGCTCCGGGGTATCATGCGCATGGTCCTCATCTGAATGCCCGGCTTGATCTTCATGCGCATGATCCTCGTCCTGGCTGTCATGAGCGTTATGCTCTGCGTGCGCGTCGTGATCGTGCGGCTCAAAGGACCCGCCGGTACGAAAAGCCAGAAGCTGCATACCTTCGGCCGCCGTCAGGGTAAGCCTGTGCGCGTCACCGGCCAGCGTATCGA
>NZ_JAHEHZ010000103.1 GCF_024639605.1 Roseobacter sp.
CGCCTGCGGCATTTTCCGCGCCAGCGTCAGGGCCAGATGGCCACCCGCACTGTCACCCACCACCGGCACCGGCGCGCCGAAAGCTTCGATAAAACGGCAGGCATCCTCCAGTGGCGCGGGCCAGGCGTGCTCAGGCGCCAGCCGGTAGTCAGGCACGTAAACCTCGACACCTGCGCGCCGCGCCAGAGCGGTCGCCGCTGCCGCATGGCTCTGCGGGGAGCCAAAGACGTATCCGCCTCCGTGCAGCCAGACGACCGGTGGTCCCGCGCCAAAGGACCGCGCCGGGACACCGCCCCGGGATACCGGCTCCCCCTCCGGCCCGCTGCCTGCCAGCGCATCAAACGCGCGTCGCATCTGCTGAGGGCTACCCGTTACCGGGTGCGCCGCGATGCGCGCCTCAACGGCCTCCCGGCTCATATGTTGATCGACCCGACGGCTCCGCCATCGACGCGGTAATTCGACCCGGTGGTGAAAGTCGCCCGGTTGCTGCACAACAGCGCGATTGTGGGTGCCACCTCTTCGACCTGGCCCCGGCGTTTGAGCACCAGATAGGGGCGCTCTTCTTCCAGAAAGCTCTCAACCGCTTCGTCAAACGAGACGCCCATGTCTTCGGCGCGCTGCTCCATCATGCCGTCGGTCATCGGTGTCTCGATAAATGCAGGTGCGACACAGTTAACCAGCAGCCCCTTTCCCGAATGCTGCATTGCGATGCTTTTCGCGAAACTCAGCAGGGCGGATTTGCTGGCGTTATATACCGTTTCTTCCGGATAGGGCTGTGCGACATTTTCCGACGTGACGAACACGATCCGCCCCCAGTGCCGCTGGCACATCTGCGGCGCAAGGTGCCGGGCGATGCGCACCGACGACATAAAATCGATGTTGAGCGCGTGGTCCCAGTCTTCTTCGGTCATCTTCAGCGGATCGCCTTTGGCGCCTGTAACCCCGGCGGCGTGTACCCAGATATCAAACGCGGTGCCGACGCTGTCGAAAAACTCTTCAACACCCTCAACGGTTGACAGATCAGCGACCTGACCTTCGACGCCCAGATCGTCACAGACCGCGCGCAGCTTGTCCTCATCCACATCGGTGAGGACGATTCCGACGCCCTCGTCTTTGAGAATTTTTGCCGTTTCAATGCCTATGCCACCGGATCCACCGGTGATCAGCGCACGTTTGCCTTTAATATCGAGATCCATTGTTAACCCTCCACGGAAACATTCACGACCAACGCTCCGGTGGTGTGAATGTTCCCGGGAAGGCCCGTTCAGTGCAGCACTGCGGCTTCCTGTGCAGGCGCGGGCAGATACTGCGCGATGGCGCGTCCCTGCCCCGCCGCATAGTCGCGCGCGACCGCCGCCCAGTCGATATACGCAGCGCGGCTCCAGTCGGGACCGGCCTCAGGCGCCGGCACCAGCGCAGAGGTGCTGTCATACTGCGCCACCCGCTGCCCCTCGCGGAAGTCATCCAGCGACTGATGCCAGACCTCGCCTGCGATACTCAGGCAAAGCGTGCGCCGCAGCGGCGCGTACCCGGCTGTGAAAAGCGTGCCGAACCCTTCGCCGTAGCGCGTCTGAAAGAGCGGTGCTTTCAGAAAACGAGGCATCAGATCGCCGGGCGCTTTGGTCATCGCTTCCAGATTGGCATAGCGTTCAAAACTGCGGGTGAAGCCTGGCCGGTCCGCCCGTGGCGGAGCATCCTGATGGTTGCAGGCGATGGCGCGTGGCATAACGCGCATGCCTCCGCCGGGCGCCAGTTCGACGCTTGCAGTGCGCCGCCCGGCGTCGGCCAGCACGATGTTATAGGCCATATGCGACGGCACCCGACCCAGCACTTTCAGGGCCTCGGGCACGGTATCGCAGGTCTCCAGCACATAGCGCAGGATCGTGGTGATCCCGAACCCCCGGCCCGTCTCGCTGCGCCCTCCAAAGGCCAGTGCCACGCTCAGACCCGCATCATTGATCCCGTCCGACAGGCCCCAGAGAAACTCTGTCATTCCCATCACCGCACGTCCCGTCCATTCGGTGCGCAGCAACAGACCCTCGTTGAGATCCGGAGACAGATCATAATTGCGCACAAGCTGCACGTCGTCGGCATCCGCGAGCGCTGCGAGCGAGCAGCCGCCAAGATAGGCCGGCGGGCACCAGGTCGACAAAAACCGTGCCGCCCGGTCCGAACCGCCGGCAAGCGCCGTGAGCTCTTCCCAGACAGGCACCAGCTCCGGCATGTGTTCTGCAAGTGCTTCCCCACAGGCCGCCCGGGACGGGCCGGCATCGCCGCCGCGCGCACAGAACCAGGCCTCATAAGCCGGCCATGAGCGGTGCCAGCGTGCCAGCCAGCGCGGCCCGGGGCGTGCCTCCGAAACCGCATCGAACGTCAGTGTCGCACTCATGCGCCTGTCTCCTTATCTGTATCGAAAAAGAACCGCACCATCTCGGCGCTCGCATCCGGGCCCGCTTGATCAGCATGCGACCCGCCGGAGTTTCCGCCCGACCACGCATGTCCGAGACCGTCGATGCGCCAGTGCTCCACAAGACTGCGCCCTTCCGCATCGGTGACGGAATACCGGTCTGTCCGGCGCCCGTTGATCACCTCTGATGTCTCGGTTTCAAACGCCAGATCCTGCCAGCGCCCGCGTGCATCCTCGACGATCCGTGTGCCGTTCGCGGGCTGCACCGTGCGGTCGTCTGATCCGTGAAAAACCACCGTCCGCGTCAGAGCCGCACCGCTTGCAGCCGCACCCGGCGCTGCGGTGCCCGCCATCGCGGCAAGTGCGGATGGCACATCCTGCGCCGAGGCATAGGCCAGCCCCGAATGTGCCCCCACCGCGCTGAAGACATCAGCATAGGTCTCGCCCAGAATAACCGCCATGGCCGCCCCCGCCGACAACCCGGCGACAAAGATCTTTGACGACGGCACCCGGTATTCGGCGGCACAACGTTCCGCCATGCCCGCAAGTATGGCGGGCTCCCCCCGGTCGCGCTGCTGGTCTTGAGGGCTGAACCAGTTCCAGCACGATTGCGCATTGTGACCACGGTTCTGCTCGGGCCAGACAGTGATGAAACCCTGCGCCCCGGCCAGCGCATTCATCTGCGTGCCGATTGCAAAATCTTCCGGTGTCTGGGTACAGCCGTGCAGCATCATCACCAGACCTCTGGCCTCCTGCTGCGCCTTTTGCGGCACATAAATGCGGAAATCGCGGGTGCCGGCGCTGTTCTGAAAGGTCTCAGACCGCATCGCCTGTGCGACCCGTCCTGCCGGTCGTGCCGGTCTGGCTGATGTATTCTTCTGCGTGCCGGCTTTCCCTGCGCCGGCGTATGGTTCTGCGACCCCTACCGGTGACGCAAGCCCGTGTTTCGCCAGGGTGCGCTGCACCAGATCATTTGCGGCGCGCAGGGTATCGGCGCGCAGTTTTCCTGTCACCGGGCGGCGGCCGCCGGCGTTGAACTCAAACATATCGTTTTTCCTTTTTACTTAGAAATCAGGTTACCGGATTCGGTCCGCAAGCGCCTTTCTGACAGCGGCGCTGGCCTGCAAAGCGCCCAGAACAGTGATCGATCCGATGGTCTCCAGCGCCAGTTCCGGCGTCACCGCATCATCGATACGCGCCAGACCCACCACTTTTACATGCAGCACCTCCCCCGCATCGCGCAGCGCCTGCAGATCGGCCACGGTATAATCCCTCAGGCCAAGCTCCATCGTATGCCGCTCGATCGACTGGCGCACACTGTCACCGTGGCTGTCGATCTGATTGCGGATTGCCGTGCGGATAAAATCACTGCGATTGGAATAGAACCCCTCGCGCACCAGAAGATCGATGCGTCCGAGGTCCACAAATCCCAGATTGATCGTGATCTTTTCGTTCTCAGGCAGCTTGTCGCGCAGCGACCGGACATTACTCATAGCAATTCTCCATCCATGTGGATGGTATATGGATGTTTTTCGATCAGCACAACCCCTTTTATGCTGCGCCGCAGAAACCCGTGCCGCCCGCGCGGAGCGGCAGAGGCCGGGGTGACCGTGATTTACCGGAACGAAACAGGCAACTGCAGGTTGATCCTCGATACCCATCAAAGGAGGATAAAATGAGTACCACAACTGATAATGAACTCTTCGGGTCTGACGCCGAACGCGCGCTGGGAAAGCTGATGACGCGGCTGACAGATGTGCGCAACGGCTTTGAAAAGCTGGTGTCCGAAGCACAGGAAGACTTCGAGCCCGTCGCGCGCGAGTTTCTGGACCTGCATGCAAAACATGTGGATCAGCTGCGCACCACTCTCAGGGAGCATGGCTTTGACATCAGCGAGAGCGGCTCGTTCATGTCGCAGGTCAATGAGGCGGTGGTCGCCGCCCGCGCGTATTTCGATGACATTGATCAGGACGTGATGGCCCAGGTCCGCAACGGCGAGCAGAAAGTGCTGAACGCATTTGACGACGCTGTGAACAAGGTCGAAAGCAGTGACCTGACCGCCCGCCTGCAAGAGATGCGCAACGAGCTTCGCGACTGCGTTGAGCGCACCCGTCATATGGGCTGACCCACCGGTCACCGCAAAAAGAGAAGCGCCGCGGCAATCGGGCCGCGGCGCTTTTTCATGTGCATATCTGCCGGGAAAAGCCGGTCAGGACATCGCGATCACGGGCTTGCCCATCGCCCGGTGCAGATCATCAAGCTCGCCCTGGCGCAAACCCAGATGAGACGCGAGATCACGCAGGAAGGCCATCTCGTGGCTGTTGTCCGGGCCGCTTATCAGCAGTGCGGCGGAATAGACCTCTTTGCGCGCATGACGCGGTGTCTCAGCCGCGATCGACTGTGCATCCACCGGCTCGCGCATGGCGGACTTCAGCATCGCACGCTCGTCGTCCGAGGCGTCATCAAGAATATCGAACAGCGCTGACTGTTCCGCTTCATCGATGTGGCCGTCCACACGGGCCATGTGCACCATGGCGCGCAGGATCGGGCGGGCATCGCTCTCCGCTTCGGCATCGTTGACCTCGAACTGGCGGTCAAGATCGCGGGCTGCGGCCTGTGGCTCAACCTGCTGACCCAGAGCACCGGCGAGCATCCCGAAGAGAGAGCCGAGGCTGGCGTTCTGCGGGCTGATCTGACCACCCGTCCCGGCCTCACGACCGTCCGTAGCACCGCCCTGCCCCAGGGACGCGAGGATACTGCCGAGACCCCCGGCACCCGATGCCCTGTCGCCGCCGATGCGGCCCTGCATGCCACCGCGCGCCTCACCGGGCCCTGTAGAGCCCTGCAGCGCGTCTTTCAGACCCGATATACCGCCCATATTGCGGAACGCCTCTGCCCCTTTCGTCGCGGCATAGGCCAGGGCAAGCTTGGTCACCATTCTCTTGATCGACATATTCATCTCCTTTGCTGTCAGCTTTTCGCGGATCGGGTCTGCACCACAGCGGCACACGAACCCCCCCTCAGGGACCCAATGCGCGGCGCACCCCGGCAGTTCCGCCCCGCGCATGTCAAAGCCCCCTGCCCGGTCCCGCGGGTGCCGCGAAAAGCTGCGCACAACCCGAAATACGCCAGATCTGTCGCACAGATACGGCCGCCGGAAAAAATTAAAAAAATGTTAATTCGCCGGGAACCAACAGGGTGGGATGGCGTTACCTTTGTGAATGCGGTCAGCCGTTCCTGCCTCGTCTGTCTGACCCCGCACTCTGGCCTGTCCGCGACCGTTCCCCGACGTCGCCGACCAGCCACCTGGTGACCGCCCGTACGGCGATCAAAGTAACCAGTTCCCGCCGGTCTTCGTGCCGGCGGGCTTTTTTTTGTGCCGCGCCTTCAGGCGCTCTGGTCGCAGTCGCCGAGTAAGATTCCGTTGCTGGTGACCAGACGCAGGTGCACCTCCTCCTTGGGGAAAACCTCAAGCGCACAGCGCAGATATTCTTCCGTCATTTCAAGATTATTTTCCCGCGCGCAACGCTGCAGGTCTGCCAGTACTGTTGTGAACCATTCTTTATTCACTGCAACCTCCTGTAATTATTATCAAACCGCACCCGGAAGTTTTTCTGTGGTACACTGTTGATCCGGGACGCCAATGCCCCGTCTGCCTCAATTCTGCCAGCCCGTGTCTTGCGGGATACGAACACCGCGCCCGCAATAAACGGAGCGCCGTGAAACGTGCAACGACGGGCGCGACATATCGGGCAGGTGATACCCCCGCCGCACCCGCCGCGCAGCCACGCGCGTCGGACCGGACAGCAAAGCCGGCCCGCGCGCATTCGGTGAAAAGGGGGTCATCACCAGACCGCCTCTGCATGTAAAAGCTTTGAAATCTCCGGCCCGGCACCGGCGAAATACGCCACATCGGCGCTGTTCCAGTGGCGCGGTCTGCGCGTGCACACGGAAACCGTGCCCCGCAGCGTGCCGTCATGGTCGTGCACCGGAACGCCCATATAAGCGCCCAGTCCCCCGGGCAGGCTCCAGTTCATCCGTGACGTGGCCGGATTTGAAAAGATGTTGTCCACGACCAGCGGAAAATCCATCTGCAACACCAGATCCGGCAGCGTTTCTCCCCGTGTCCCCACGGGCGTCCCGCTGCGGCCGTTCTGAATTGTGTCGTCGGCATAGATCACGTGACCGCTGCCGGTGACAACGGTGGCAAAAACCCGGTCGCTCTCCAGCCTCTCGCGCACGCGGGCGAGCGTCTGCACAAGGGGGGTAATCGTATCGGTAAACTGTACTGTCACAGGCGGGCCGCTTTCTGAGAAAAATCAGCATGGGTCGCTTAGTAGGACGTGTTATACTTCCTGCCAGACCCTGCCGCATTAATCTGTGACGTATGTGACCCTGCGTCACCGGCACCCTATGAAGACCCCGGTATTTCGTAAAGCGGCACGGTTGATATCGACATTTTGGCCGAGCCCTGCTGAATTTCGCGGGCATGCGCAATGTAAATAAGCGTCTGATTTTTTTCGTCGAAAATGCGCCTGATCTGCAGGGTTTTCCAGATGATCGAACGGCGTTCCGAAAATACCGATTCACCCTCATCAGAGCGGTCGATGTCGCCGATGGTCATCGGGCCGGTCTGCCGGCAGGAAATTGACGAATTGGACGGATCCTCGAACCAGTTGCCCTTCTGCAGACGGTCAATAAGCCCACGCTCGAAATAAGCAACGTGGCAGGTGACGCCCTGAACGTCCGGATCTTCAAAGGCTTCGACGATGATATCATTGCCCAGCCAGTCGACATCGACATTGCCGACCTGCTCGGCGGTGACGGCTGTACCGGCAATCAGCAGTGTGGCCAGCGCGGTCGTGAAACGTGTCATCAGGATCTCCTTACATGCGGTATGAGCGGGTGCAGACAAAGGTCCGCCCCCTGCCCGCCCGCGATCATTATGTTGCGGCGGGACGTGCGCCGACAAAGGCCCAGGCCGCGTCAGTTTCGTCAGATGCAAATGCTTTCGCTTCGACCGGGATCAGGTGGTCAAAGAGGCTGATCATCCGCCCGGCGGCTTCCGGCGCTCCGATCACGGCATAGCGCTTCATGTGGGTCAGCGACCGCAACCGGGATTTGAGGACCTCCCGGTTCAGAATGCTGCTGCTGTCGCTGCCCGTAAATTCCGTCAGGTCCAGCAGCATGCTGACGTCATCGTGCCGGTCAAAGACATCGTTCATATAGGCCGCGAGTACTTCGGAGGTTTCCTCTCCGATATGCCCCTTTACGGTGAAGGCAAAGGTGTCGTCTGTTGTCGTCGGGATTTCAGCCACCGACCCGAACTCAGAATATTGCACAGCGGATCTCCTGCCCGTTTGTTGGGTTCTGAGATCAACGCCGCGACCGCCACAGCGGTTCCGCCGGTCTGCAGATGCAAGGTTGGAGCGTTCATATCCGGCGCCGGTGATTTCGCAACGGCACGCCGCCCGGGCGCTGTTTGCGCAACAGGCGTATCGCCGCATTTTCGTGCCGTTGTTACGGTGGCTTACCGCATTGTTGATTCGCCGTTTTGCCTCGTCGATATGCTCCCGACCTGTGCGAACAGCCCGTTTACAGGGCGGCTCCGGTCGCGGCACCCCTGTAAACTAAGGGGATCGGACACGCGGGGACGCCCCGATAAGAAGAATCTCTTGCGTTAAACATGGTATTCAGGGCTATATATCACTCAATACCATGAATAAGCGGCGCAAAGCCGTGCATAGAGCAGGTGGCGCAGTGAGCAGAGCACTCAGATACAGTACCGCGGATTGCCGCGTCAGAGAAGCTTTGTCTGCATCGATCAGGGAGGTCGGCATGTAGGGCAGCAACAGAAAAGGCCGGGCGGCTGCAACCCCCCGGCCCCAAGCAATTATCCTGTCGGATATTCACTCTTCTCACACTCAGAATAGTCCGGCGCCCCTAAACCTGCAAGCTTTTTGCATTGCCGGATCGAGGAAAAAATGTCTGAGCAGCTTTCATTTAACCCGCGCAAAGGCTTCGTTGCGCTGCCCGTAGAGATCATGGATCTCGACCTGACGCCCGGTGCTTTCCGCACTCTGGCCGAGCTGTGCCGTATGGCCAATACCGAAGGTTTCTGCTGGCCGTCCCTGCAACAACTCAGTGAGCGCCTCGGCCGGTCGCGCTCTGCGGTTTCCGGATACATCCGGGATCTGCGCGCGGCAGGGCTGGTAGATACCCAGGAGCAACGCACCGCAAACGGGTATAACTATCGCCTGAAATACCGGGTGACGTTCTGGGAGGACTGGCGCGCATCCCTGCGCAGACCATCGCTGCAGCCCGACCGGAAAACTGAACGCAGTGTTCAGCCAGATGCACGCATGACTCAGATTAAAAATCATATCCTTAAAAACCACTCTGAGGAGCCTTCAGAGACTGATAAAGACAAGCTCATCCGCAAATGGGCGCGCTGTTTTGCCGGCGCGCCCTACCCTGCTGCGGCCCGAGAACCTGAGCCCGCTCTTTGCGAAAGTACGCGCGACATTCTGCACAAGAGCCTACCGCCTGAAGTGCTCACAGAGGCCGTTGTGTCTGCGCATCTGGTCCGGCTCTGGACTGATCTCGGTGTATCGGTTCCAGCCGACATTCTGGCCACCCAGACGTCGCATCTGATATCGCTCAGGCTGTCTGAACCGGAACTCGCCCTGCTCTTGCGAAAGCTGTCCTCGCAGTGGCCCTCGCACTGGCAGCGCCCCCCAACTGATGAAATGTTCATCAAGCTCGTCAGGGCCGCGGGAACGGCAACGGAGGCAAGCAAAAATGCAGTGCTCAGAAGTTACCTCAAAAGGTGGGAACTGGCGCAAAAGAGCTTGCAGACCTTCCGGCACTCCTGTTCTGTGGAACCAGAAAAATACCGGGCGCAGGCCTGAGAAAAAATGAAATATCCGCGGATATAATCAGATGGCATACGGGCAGTTCGAACAGTTTATCCGGAATATGAGCCGGGTTATGGGCGCGGTGAACACCAAACTTCAGCGCGATCTGACACTGCGGACACGTGTGGCGCGGCGTTTTTCAATGGTTGAAACAGCACAGTTTCTGGGCGTTGACACCACCTATCTGACGCGGATCTCGGGTGAAGAGCCCTCCTTCCCCGCAGGCGAACGCCGGGGCCGTGAGCGCACTTTCTCACCGTCTGAGATTATGCTGATCCGCGCGCTCATCGGCTCCAATAAGGCCGCGCGCAAACCCTATCTGCACTGGCGACGACCCGGCGAACCCGTAAAGGTGGTGACCTTCGGCGCGCAGAAGGGCGGCACGGGAAAATCGCTCACCGCTGCGCACTTCGCACAGTATATCAACCTGAACTACGGGCTGCGCGTGGGCGTCATCGATGCGGACCCGCAGGCCACGGTCAGCCTCTATTTTGCAGACGAGAAACTGCCGCTTTTTCAGCACGACACGCCGACGCTCGCGGACTTCATGGGCGTCGATGATCCGGCCACTGTGTCGCTGGAAACACCTGATCCTGAAACGCTGAATTCCGTCTGGCAACCGACGCCCTGGCCGGGCGTAAGGCTCATTCCTGGGGGCGCTAATATTCAGAACGGCGACATCAGCCTGTTCTTTATGTCTCAGAAAGCAAAGGTGCCGGTATATGGCGTGTTGCGCAACGCGATAAGGGCCTGGGACGCGGCTTACCCGCCTGTCACGACCGTGGAAAATATCCGCGGAGATAATGGCGAATTTGATCACGCGGCCTATGCCCGGGCGCTTGATGAGACCGTAGATGTGATCGTGATCGATCAACAGCCTTCGCTGACGCTGATGCAGCTCAACGGCCTGATCGCTGCTGACAGCGTGGTGATTCCGCAGACCATGAAGGGCTTCGATCTTGCGACGCTGGCGACCTATGTTTCAAACATCGGAGAGTATCTGGAGTTCATTATGGGGTTCGAATCCGACATCGAGATAGGCGGCGGGCGTCACATGGTACTGCCGACGATTGTGCAGGAGCAGAACGACCAGGACACCGACCAGATCCTCGATCTGTACCGCAAGGCGCCGCGCGAGGTGATGCAGGTCTGGTACAGCCGTTCAGACGCGATCGCCAACGCTGCCGAAGAGTATAAAAGCATCTACGAATACCTGCCGCCCAAGACCCGGCGCGCCTCCGCGCGGGCTTTCATGGCGAATGCAAATGCGGTCAATGACGCGTTGGTGGAGCGGATCATGCCGGATCTGCCAACCCGTGGATATGCCGAAACATTTATCAGGGAGCGCTGGAACTGATGGCCCGGAAACGCAAACTCAACGCCGCGGTTGAAGAAGAGACGCAGACACCCGCAGAGGCCATTGAAGACCGTAAAGGCGGCATGGGCGGCATGTGGGCCGGGTCAGCGATGAACATGCTGAAACAGCGCATCGAAGAGGCCCACGGATCCCTGAAAAACGGGGTTATGGCGGGCACTGTGGCGCTGGAACTGGACCCTGGGCAAATCACAGATGAGGTGGGCAGTGACCGGCAGACGGGCTGGCAGCAGGACGAGGATTTCGACCGTCTGGTGGCCAATATCGAGCGCCGCGGCCAGACCCAGCCGGTGCGTGTGCGCCCGGCAAAAACGGGCTGGGAAGCCGACCCGCAGAAACCGCTGGAGACCAGCGATATTTTTGTGCTGCAATCCGGACGCCGGCGGGTTGAGGCCTGCCGCAAGCTGGGACGTAAGGTGCTGGCGATCGTGGCGACGGAGGAGGGGGACCGCACCCTTGCCGACCTCGAAGAGCGGTTTCACGAGAACACCATGCGGCGGGACCTGACCGGATTTGAAGAGCTTCTGTCGATCGGACTGCTGGCGCAGAGCCTGCAGGAAATGACCCAGTCGGAGATCGCTGAACGGCTTGGCACCGCGCAGGGTGATGTGTCGCTGGGCCTTGCCTGTCTGGAGCTGCGCGAGACCATCGAGGAGCAGGTTGACATCGCCACCACGCCCAAGCGGCAGTACCGCTCGATCATCCCGAAGCTTAAACGCGGAGAGCGGCTGAAACCGCTGTTGCCCGCAGTGCTGACCGGCGATACGCCACAACGTTTTGACGTGCGCGGCATTCCTATGACGGCGCGCAAAGGCGAAGGCGGCTATGCCATACGGATGAAGAATGCGAAGGTGGCGGATGCGGATCTTGAAGCGATGCTGGTTGATATCGCCAAGGTAGTAATGAAATATCAGATCAGGAAAAAGTAAATTAATACAGTATCTTAATGGTGTTGTTCGGGGCAGGGGGCGGATAACCTCCGGAACCTGACAGCATATCGCGCGTTATCTCACGAACAGTGTTCGGGCGCGAGCGAAGCTCACCTGCCGGGGCCGCACTACTCACACAGGAGACCACTATGAGCCTCGCCGATACTCTGGCCATCGACGCCCAGTCCACCCGCGCCAAAATCCTCGAAAAAGTGAACCCTGACGATTTTCGCTGGGCAGTGCCGGTCATGCGCGCGGGCTATGCCGGGCGCGCGCTGGTTTATTTGGTGGTGGCCGGATTTTCGCTCTGGTCGATCGCGTCGGGCGGTCAGGCCGAAGGTACGCAATCCGTGATGGAGCGGCTCAGCGGGGATGCCTGGTTCGTGGTTGTGCTGATCGCTTTGGGCATGGCCTGTTATGCCGCCTGGAGACTGATTGACTGCATCTGGGACCTTGAAGCTTACGGCACGGACGGTAAGGGCCTGATCGCCCGCGCAGGCATGCTCGTCACCGGTGTCGTACACCTCGGCATTGGTATTCTGGCCCTCACAACGCTTGGTGCATCGTCGGGCGGGTCCGGCGGCACGCAAGGCGTGATCGGCAAAATCATGGCCTCGCCGGGCGGTGTCTGGGCGATCGGGATCGCTGGTGTTCTTACCATGTGCGCT
>NZ_JAHEHZ010000228.1 GCF_024639605.1 Roseobacter sp.
CCAGACCGCAGATCGAGGCATCGACCATCGCGGTGCTGAGTTCTTCCAGCAATACCTGATCCCAGTGCTCCGCCTGCATCAGCTTGACCGCCTTTTCGCAGCCCACCCGGCAGGGCGTGCATTGGCCACAGCTTTCATCCTCAAAGAACCGAAGCATATTCAGTGCGGCATCACGGGCGCTGTCCTGATCGGACAGGACAACAACAGCGGCTGATCCGATAAACGACCCAAGCGGCTGCAGCGTATCAAAATCAAGTGGCACATCACTGATACTTGCGGGCAGAATCCCTGAGGAGGGACCACCCGGCTGATAGGCGCGGAATATGTGGCCCTCCTGCATGCCGCCTGCTGCCTCAATGATGTCCGTAATCGTTGACCCGGCGGGCAGCAGACAGATGCCGGGCCGCGCCACGCGGCCGGAGACAGAGTAGCTGCGCAGGCCCTTTCGCCCGTTTTTTTCCACCGCGGACAGTATTTCAGGTCCTTCACGGCAAATCCGCGCCACCCAGTGAAGCGTTTCAACGTTGTTGACCAGCGTCGGCCGGCCAAAAATACCAACCTGCGCCACAAACGGCGGGCGGTGGCGCGGCAGGCCGCGTTTGCCCTCGATCGACTCGATCATCGCCGATTCCTCTCCGCAGATATAGGCGCCGGCCCCGCGCCGCAGGTCGATATAGCCGGGGGCGACGATGCCTGCCTCTTCCAGCGCACGAATCTCGCGCCGCAGGATTTCCAGCACCGCCGGGTATTCGTCGCGCATATAGATGAAGGTCTGTTCTGCTTCGATGCTCCAGGCCGCGATCAGCATCCCCTCCAGGAAAAGATGCGGCGTGCGCTCCAGATAATAGCGATCCTTGAAAGTGCCGGGTTCGCCCTCGTCGCCATTCACCGCAAGATAGCGCGGCCCGGGTTCGGCGCGTACAAAATCCCATTTACGCCCCGACGGGAACCCCGCACCACCAAGACCCCGCAGTCCTGAAGACAGGACCTTTTCCTTCACCGCGACGGGATCGCCGCCGGCACGCAGGTCGCGCAGGGTGTCATAACCTCCGTCGGCCGCATAGTCAGCGTAGACCTGATAATCAGGGATCAGCGCATGAGTGTGGCCCGCAGCAATCGCCGCCTTTACCTTTTCAGGCGTTGCGTGATCGATATGAGCGTGTCCCAGTTCCAGTACCGGTGCAGTATCGCAGCGGCCCATGCAGGGCGCGCGCAGCACCCGGACCTCTGCCGGGTCCAGCCCGTCCTCGAGAGCCGCTTTGAGCGCCTGCGCGCCCGCAAGTTCGCACGACAGCGAATCGCAGACCCGGATGGTCAGTGCAGGCGGCGGCGCCTCGCCCTCTTTGACGACATCAAAATGAGCATAAAACGTGGCGACCTCATAAATTTCGGCCATCGACAGGCGCATCTCTTCTGCCAGCGCGCGCAGGTGAGACGCCGACAAATGGCCGTGTGCATCCTGGATCAGGTGCAGAAACTCAAGCAGCAGATCGCGCCGGCGGGGCCGGTCGCCCAGCAGCGCGCGGACCTCATTCCAGGCGTCGTCCTGCAACTGCCGGCCTTTGGTGTGGCGGCGACCCTTGCCGGCACCGGATTTCCACACGCCCCTGCGGTCGGATTTGTCAGAATTATCCAGTGCCATCACGTTTCTCCGGCTCTTTTCGCGGCCTGCGCGGCCCGTGTCGTATTTCGCGGTCTGATCACAGAGCAGCAGCCCCGCGATGACCTGAATAACCGCAATCGAAGGCGCCCGGGGGGTCAGAAACGACAATCCTGTGTCCGATCCGAAACTTCCGCCATTAACCGCGACAGCGCAGCACGCTTGGAGGTGCCGCCCGGAAGAGGTAAACAAAGGGTTAATATGACACGCCTCGCGCCCTCCGCAGCTTTCGTGCTGGCCAGCCTTTTACCCGGGGCCTGCCTGCTGGCGGGTGCCGTCCTGGGTGGCATATGGGCTGCGGCGGGACTTATCACGATGACGCTGGTGGTCTTTTTGTGCGACCGCGCAGGCGTTGCCGCGCGCGCGGGTGCCGGTCTGGCCACAGGGCTGCCGTTGCTGATCGTTGCCCTGCATTTCACGGCACTTCCTGCCGTTCTGCTCGCCGTCGGCCGGCCAGGCCATCTGAGCGGTGCCGAAACAGCGTTACTGCTGATGGGTGCCGGGCTCTTTTTCGGCCAGGTGTCGAATGCCTGTGCGCATGAGCTCATCCACCGGCAGGGTCGTGCGGCGCGACGCCTTGGCGCTGCAATCTATGTGTCCCTGCTCAACGGACAGCATGTTTCGGCGCATCTGCTGGTGCATCATGTGCATGCCGGAACAGACAAAGATCCTAACTCAGCGCCGCTCGGGCAAAGCTTCTGGCGGTTTGCGGCCAGGGCATCAGTGACGGAATTTGTCGCCGGCTGGCGCGCGGAAAACGCGCGGCGGCGCCCGGGTCAGCTGCACCCCTATGCGGTCTGGCTGGGCGGTGCTGCACTTGCGCTGGTCCTCGCCTGGCTGCTGGCCGGTGCCGCCGGCATCGTGGCACTGATTTCGATGAGCGCCTACGCGCAACTGCAACTCCTGCTGTCCGACTACCTGCAACATTATGGCCTGCGCCGCCGCCTGGTGGCGGGTGGCCGCACCGAACCGATGGGGCCGCGGCACAGCTGGAACGCGCCGCAGCCCTGGTCAGCCGCTCTGATGCTGAACGCCCCGCTGCATTCGGATCATCATATGCACCCCGGCCGGCCGTTTGATCAGCTGCGCCTCGACGGGGATCGTGCGCCGGTCCTGCCACGGTCCGTGCCGGTCATGGGCGCGCTGGCCCTTGTGCCGCCGCTCTGGCGGCGCGTGATGGACCCCAGAGTACGCCGGCTGACCGGTGAGATGCCGCACACCCCGGCAACAGGTACCCGTCTGCCCGCTTCGACTGAAACCTTAAAGATATGAGATGCGATCATGAATTTAGTTATTAAGAATGCGATCGCCGGTCTGGCCTTTTCGCTTGCTGCACCTGCTCTGGCCGAAGGGGTTCTGGATGGCGAGGCCTTTGATGCCTACACCCGGGGCAAAACTTTGTTTTACGGTCAGGATGGTGCTGCATACGGGGCTGAGCGGTATTTTGCAGACCGCCGTGTGCAATGGACGTTTCTGGACGGCGAATGCAAAGAGGGCGAGTGGTATGAACAGTCCGGCCAGATCTGTTTTGTCTATGAAGACAATCCCGATCCGCAGTGCTGGACGTTCCGCAAGGACGGTGACGGCCTGACGGCAGATTTCAAAAACGTGCCAGGACTGACCGAGCTTTATGAAGCCTCGGATCTGGACGAAGAGATGATCTGCCTCGCGCCCAATCTCGGCGTCTGAGCCTCAGAAAAGCGATCCCTGCCCGGGCGCTTTTGATTTGCGCGCGGCCTTACGTGGTGCACCTCCGCCCGATGTTCCCTTGTCGAGTGTCACGCGCCCGTCGGCAAACTGGATCTCCAGCCGCTGCGCTTTTTCAGCGACTTTGCTCTGTGTCACCACGGATCCTTCGCTGCGCACAACGGCAAAGCCGCGCTCAAGTGTAGCCTCGTAACCCAGGGTGCGGCGCAAACGTTCTGCGCTGTCGATTTTGCGCCGCCAGGCTGCGATCTGCCGCTGCCCGGCGTCAGAGAGCCGCGTGGCCAGATCCCTGAGCTGACGCTCTTTACGGCTGTTCTCGCGGGCAAAAGCGTCAGGCCGAAAACGCCGGAGCTGCGTCGCGAACCGGTCTTTTTTCACCGAAACGGTACGCATCAAAGCAGGCGCCAGCCGGACAGCACGGTCAGCAAGGCGTTTGCGGTC
>NZ_JAHEHZ010000104.1 GCF_024639605.1 Roseobacter sp.
CGCTGGTTGCCTTTTTTCGGACCAGAGTATCCGGTCTGGTCTGATCAGGCGGGCTGTGTTGTCTCACACGTCTTTCAAAACCAACGGTCAAAGGCTTCGGCGGCGCGAGACTTCCGGCGGCCATGTCCGAGCGAGATTTGCGCCGCGAGAATTACAGCTGTTCCGCAGGCGTGCTGACCGGTCGTACAGAACCTGAAAAGGACGGCACAGCTGTCCACCCCGCCGGAAACCAATTCAAGGTGGTATCAGGGGCCCGGGCTCATTTCAGAGCCGCGGGACGGTACAGGATGGGCCCGGGCGCTGGCAAAAAAGGACAGATGCAATTTTTTGCCTGCTTTATCAGTATCCTGAAGCTTCTGATTTTTTCAGGAGAACACGTCATGTCAGCGCGGCCAGATTTCGGGGGAGTTTGATGTCACCATTCGGGATGAAACACTGCAAAGGGCTGATATCAAAGAAGCTTTGCTCAGGCTCAGCTCATTTCGCCTGACTGCGCGCGAACTGATCTGCGAGCGCCTGGAAGCTGAATGTAGCGAACGCCTCGACGGCAAGGCCGGGTGCGATGACGCGCGTCTTGTTCAGCCGGACGCAGTGGAAAAGACGCTGAACACGAGCGCATCACCGACGGTCCACCCGTCAGCGCGAAATTCAGAACGCGTTGTCTGCGTCCGGACGCCGCGAGGTCGCTCAACCGTGCTCTTTATCATCGTTTCGGGCAGATCGGCGTAGCAACCAAGAATGCGGCGGTCCCACCGGGACAGGATCTCCGGCCTGGCGGCGAACCGGGTCATCATCGTGTTGATCTTTATGGCAGCAGACCGTGTCAGACCCTCGCAGGTTCTTGCATCAGGCAGTTGTTTTGCTGCCCTTGTCAGAGCGGCAGACCCGGACCGCCGGTCGGGACGGGTTACGCGGATGCGGTCAGTATCTGCTGCACTGCCACTGTCCCCCTGACCGATGCGTAATGAACTCCGGAGCGCGCGACCCCGTGGACGCCGGCCTGTTCCTGAGCAGACGCTGCCGCCCTCACCCGTGACCTGGCTGCGTCGCCTGGCCGCACAGCACTGGCCGGTGTCTTGACCCCGCCCGAAGCAGCGGCCAGAACAGGGCAGACGACAGAGGAAGTTCCATGGCACGGCCCACACAACAGGCTCCGGCAGCACCGGGGCAGACGGATGAACGTGCCCGATCACGCAAGCTGGGCGCACTTGCGGCGCTGATGCCTTTTGTCTGGCCTTACCGGCAACTGATGTTTTCTGCCCTTGCGGCCCTTGTGGTGACGGCCATGCTGTCGCTGACCCTGCCGCTCGCAGTGCGCCGGGTCGTGGATAATTTTGATACGAAAAGCGCGCGCGATCTCGATCTTTATTTTGCGGCGGCTCTGGGCATCGCCTGTTTGCTGGCTGTCGGAACGGGCGTGCGGTATGCGCTGGTCACCCGTCTGGGCGAGCGGGTGGTGACCGATATCCGCAAGGCTGTCTTTGACCGGGTGATCGGCATGAGCCCCGCGTTCTACGAAAAGATCATGACCGGCGAAGTCCTGAGCCGGATCACCACCGATACCACGCTGATCCTGTCGGTGATCGGCTCGTCTGTCTCTATCGCGCTGCGTAATATTCTGATCTTTGCAGGTGGTCTTGTGCTGATGTTGCTCACCTCGGCCAAGCTAACGGGGCTGGTGCTGCTGATCGTGCCGGCGGTGATCGTGCCTATTCTGGTGCTGGGGCGCAGGCTCAGAGTGCTGAGCCGCGAAAACCAGGATTGGATTGCGGCCTCGTCCGGCAATGCCTCGGAGGCGTTGAGTGCGGTACAGACAGTGCAGGCTTTTACCCATGAAAGCGCCAGTCGCGGCCGGTTTGCCGAGATGACGGAGCTGTCATATGACGCGGCGCGACGGCGTATTTACACCCGTGCGATCATGACCGTTATCGTGATTTTCCTCGTTTTTGCGGGGATTGTGGGTGTGCTCTGGATCGGGGCCAAAGACGTCCGGGCCGGAGAAATGACCCAGGGCGCACTGGTGCAGTTCGTGATCTATGCGGTGATGGTCGCAGGCGGTGTGGCAGCGCTTTCGGAGATATGGGGCGAGTTGCAGCGCGCTGCCGGCGCCACCGAGCGGCTGGTGGAGCTTTTACAGTCCGAAGACAGCGTCACAGAACAGAAAGAAGCCGCGCGTCTGCCGCAGCCTGTCACCGGGCGGCTTACGTTTGAGAACGTCACTTTTGTCTATCCGTCGCGTCCTCTGGTGAATGCGCTTGACGGGGTCAGCCTGACCATCGAGCCCGGGGAAACTGTGGCCTTTGTCGGCCCGTCCGGCGCGGGGAAGACGACAATCATTCAGATGATTCTGCGGTTTTACGATCCGGTTTCCGGCCGCATCCTGCTCGACGGCGTCGATCTTGCCGATCTGAGGCGTGATGATTTCCGGAAATCCGTGGCTCTGGTGCCGCAGGATCCGGTGATCTTTGCCGCCTCCGCTCGTGAGAACATTCGTTTTGGCCGTCCGGAAGCAACGGACGATGAGATTGAGGCGGCAGCAAAGGCCGCCGCCGCGCATGACTTTATCACGGCACTGCCCGAGGCCTACGACGCCTGGCTCGGAGAACGCGGTGTGATGCTGTCAGGCGGGCAGAAACAACGTATCGCGATCGCCCGTGCTATTCTGCGGGATGCACCTGTGCTGCTGCTGGATGAGGCTACGAGCGCCCTTGATGCGGAAAGCGAACGTGCGGTGCAGGCGGCTGTCGACCGGCTCAGCGAGGGCCGCACGACGCTGATCGTGGCACACCGCCTCGCAACCGTCAAAAAGGCTGACCGCATCGTGGTGATGGATCAGGGGCGGGTGGTCGCGACCGGTCCTCATGACCAGCTGGTGGCCGAAGACGGACTTTACGCGCGGCTCGCCCGGCTGCAGTTTACGGACGGCATGGCCGCCGAATAGCGCCAGCGCGCGATTTTACGTGACGTCCGGTCTCCTGCGGAGGCCCGGTTCGGCTTGCACTGGACCGCAAACCCAGGCATCGTTTCCGCCAACTGAAAATGCCCTGGAAAGGGGCGTCCTGGGAGGAAACCGGATGACATTTGCAGGGACGAAAGACTGCGAGGCTATTGAGGCAGAAATGCCATGGGCGGACCGGCCTGAACCGCCGACGCTCTATGGTGTGCTGAGTAAAACAGCCGCGAAATTCCCTGACCTGAATGCCGTCAGTTACCAGATTTTTTCCGGGCCGGGCGACAAGGCAGAAACGCTCAGCTGGTCAGAACTGAAAGACAAAACCACCCAGGCTGCCAATCTCTTCCGCTCGCTTGGCGTCACGGAAAGGGACGTTGTTGCCTATGTCCTGCCCAACGCCAACGAGACGGTGCTGGCACTGCTCGGCGGGGCGGTGGCCGGGATCGTAAACCCGATCAATCCGCTGCTGGATGCAGAACAGATCGGCTCCATCCTGCGCGAGACCGGGGCCAGTGTCGTCGTCACACTGCGACCGTTCCCGAAGACCGATGTGGCAGACAAAACCGCCGAAGCTGTGGCCCTCGCACCCGGCGTCAAAACTGTGCTCGAGGTGGATCTTCTGCGGTATCTCACGCCGCCGAAATCCTGGATCGTTCCGCTTATCCGGCCGAAACTGAAAGTGCAGAACCAGGCGAAGTATCTGAACTTCAACGCGGAGCTGGCCAAACAGCCAAAAACGCTGACATTTGAGGATATTCAGGAAGACCGCGTGGCCTGCTATTTCCACACCGGCGGTACCACAGGGATGCCAAAGGTGGCCCAGCACCGGTATTCCGGGCTTGTCTACAACGGCTGGCTGGGCAAAACGCTGCTCTTCTCGGAAAAAGACACGATCATCTGCCCGTTGCCGCTTTTTCACGTCTTTGCCTGCCATGTGATCCTGATGGCAGCACTTGTTTCAGGCGCGCATGTTGTCTTTCCGACGCCTCAGGGCTATCGCGGCGAGGGTGTGATGGACAATTTCTGGAAGCTCGTCGAGCGCTGGAAAGTCACTTTCATCATCACCGTGCCAACTGCGATTTCCGCCAAAATGCAGCGCCCGATCGATGCGGATGTGAGTACCGTGAAAACAGCATTTTCCGGATCGGCGCCCCTGCCGCTGGAACTTTTCCGGCGCTTTGAAAAAGCCACGGGGGTGACGCTTGTCGAAGGTTACGGTCTGACCGAAGCGACATGCCTGGTGTCCTGCAACCCGACCGACGGCGAAAAGAAAGTGGGCTCCATCGGTATCCCGCTGCCTTATTGCGACGTGAAGATATACAAAAGCACGCCGGACGGACCGGTTACGGCGGAAACCGATGAGATTGGCGAAATCTGTGTGTCGAACCCCGGCGTTTATGTGGGTAACACTTATACAGAGCAGGAAAAGAACAAAGATCTTTACTATGGCGAGCATCTGCGCACCGGCGATCTGGGACGCGTGGATGCGGACGGTTATCTGTGGATCACCGGGCGGGCCAAGGATCTGATTATCCGCGGCGGCCACAACATTGATCCGGCGGAAATCGAAGAGGCATTGCTGCATCACGAAGCGGTCGCCTTTGCGGGTGCCATCGGCCAGCCGGATGCGCATGCCGGCGAGGTGCCTTGCGCCTTTGTTGAACTGGTGGGGGGCGCGAGCGTTACCGAAAAGGAACTGCTGGCCTTCTGCAAAGAGCGGGTGCATGAGCGCGCAGCACAGCCGCGGCATCTGACCATCATGGACGAGCTGCCAAAAACAGCCGTGGGTAAAATCTTCAAACCCGACCTGCGCAAACATGCGATTACGCGCATCTACAATCAGTCGCTTGAAGCGGCAGGGGTGGCGGCGCGTGTGGTGTCGGTTGTTGACGACAAAAAACGCGGGCTGGTGGCTCAGGTAGAGGCAAATGGCGCGGATGAGGCCGCAATCGGTGCGGTACTGGGCGATTTCGTGCGCCCCTGGGAGATAAGAGGCAGCGCGATAGCCGCAGAATAACAGCGGCGTCGCGGTCTCAGGTGGTCTCTCCTGATGATGCAGAGACCGCTGCCCGGCGGCTTTGCATCGGGGCCGGCAACGACATATCTCAGTTGCCGGCGCTTTCCATTTTCCGGTGTTCTATGACCTCTTCGAGCCAGCCGAGTTTCATCTCCGGCACCGAGCTCAGCAGAAGATCGGTATAGTCGTCGAAGGGCGGGCTCAGTACCTGTGACTTCGGGCCGTAGCGGACGACCTCGCCCATGTACATCACGGCAATGCTGTCCGCGATGGCTTTCACGGTGGCGAGGTCATGCGTGATGAAGAGATAGGCCACGTCTTCGATTTTCTGCAGGTTGAGCAGCAGCTTGAGGATGCCGTCCGCAACCAGTGGATCGAGTGCCGATGTGACCTCGTCGCAGATAATGAGTTTTGGTTTGGCCGCCAGTGCCCGGGCGATGCAGACCCGTTGTTTCTGGCCGCCCGAAAGCTCGGCCGGATACCGGTCCTGAAAGCCCTCGCCCAGTTCGATTTCGTCCAGCAGTTCCTGAATGCGGCGTTGTTTTTCGGCGCCTTTGAGGCCGAAGTAAAATTCCAGCGGTCGACCGATGATGGTGCCGACGGTCTGACGCGGGTTCATCGCGGTATCGGCCATCTGATAGATCATCTGCAGCTCGCGCAGATCGTCACGCGGACGCTGAGCGAGATTTGATGTCAGGGTGCGGCCATCAAAGGTGATGCTGCCCGCCGAGGGTGGCAGCAGCCCGGTGATGACCCGCGCCAGCGTCGATTTGCCGGAGCCGGATTCGCCCACGACGGCGAGCGTCTGACCGGGATACATTTCAACATTGATGTTCCTGAGCACGTCAAAGTCGGTTCCGCTGTAGCGGGCGGTGATACCTTCCACTTTCAGCATGGGTGTTCCGGTCGGTTGCTTTTCGATGTGTTTGATCGAACGGACCGAAACCAGAGCCTGAGTGTATTCCGCCTGCGGGGCATTGATGATCTGATCGACGGTGCCGTATTCGACCATCTCGCCCATGCGCAGGACCATGATATGATCGCTCACCTGGGCCACGACGGCAAGGTCGTGCGTAATGTAAAGCGCCGCGACCCCGGTGTCGCGTATGGCTTCCTTGATCGCGGCGAGCACGTCAATCTGGGTTGTGACATCGAGCGCAGTGGTGGGCTCGTCGAAGACCACAAGGTCAGGCTGGGGGCAAAGGGCGAGCGCTGTCATGCAGCGTTGCAGCTGACCGCCGGACACCTGATGGGGATAGCGCTGACCAATGTTTTCGGGATCAGGCAGGCCGAGTTTACGGAACAGCTCAACTGCGCGGTCTTCGGCCTCGCGTCGGGCGAATTTGCCCTGAAGGACTGCGGCTTCGATGACCTGTTCCATGATCTTTTTGGCGGGATTGAAGGACGCTGCTGCCGACTGGGACACATAGGTAACTTCGGCACCGCGCAACCGGCGTATATCGCGGATGCCGGATTTCAGTATGTCACGGCCATTGACCTCGACGCTGCCGCCGGTGAGTTCCACACCGCCGCGCCCGTAGGCCATGGACGCCAGCCCGATGGTGGATTTTCCGGCGCCGGACTCGCCGATCAGACCCAGAACCTTGCCTTTTTCCAGATCGAAATCGACGCCGTGCACGATTTCGATGTCACGGGACTTTTCTCCCGGTGGATAAATTGTGGCACCGATTTTCAGGCCGCGCACTTTAAGAAGGGGGTCAGTCATATTGCGGATCCTGCTGCGGGTTCGCCGGTTGGTCTGTCTGGCTGCGCCAGAGGCGCCCACCCGCCGGCCCGCTGCTGTTTGTGCGCTGGGATCTTTGCATCAGCCGCGTCCTCCCTTGAGCGACGTGGTGCGGTTCAGCACCCAGTCGGCCACGAGGTTGATCGAGATGCAGAGCACTGCGATGGCGTAGGCGGGATAGAGTGCTGCGGCGATACCGTAGTTTATGCCTTCTTTATTTTCTTTCACGATGCCGCCCCAGTCGGCCTGAGGGGGTTGTACGCCGAGGCCCAGAAAGGAGAGCGTGGAGACAAACAGCACCGCAAAAATAAAGCGCAGGCCCATTTCGGCCACCAGAGGTGAGAGCGCATTCGGCAGAATTTCGCGGAAGATGATCCAGCCGGTTTTCTCTCCGCGCAGGCGGGCTGCCTCGACGAAGTCCATCACTGTAATATCGACCGCTACAGCGCGGGCGAGACGGAAGACGCGGGTGCTGTCGAGCAGGCCCATGAGCACGATTAGGATGGTGATTGTGGTGGGCATGACGGAGAGCACGACAAGCGCGAAAATCAGCGAAGGGATCGACATGATCAGATCTACAAAGCGCGAGATCGCCTGATCGACCCAGCCGCCGGAGACGGCTGCGAAAAAGCCCAGCACGGAGCCGGTGATAAAGCTCAGGGCTGTGGCCGCAGTGGCGATGAAGATCGTGGTCTGACCGCCGTAGATCATCCGGCTGAAGAGATCGCGACCGATGCTGTCAGTGCCGAGCAGAAACTGGTCTGAGGGTGGCTCCCAGACGTCGCCCACAATCTCGGCCATGCCGTAGGGTGCGATCCAGCCTGCGAAGATCGCCATGAGGAAAAAGAGGCCGGTGAAAAAAAGGCCAAGGAGGGCGGCGAGGGGTATTCTCATTTGGGATGCCTCAGCCGCGGATTGGCAAGGATCGAGACGATATCCGCCACAAGATTGAGCCCGATATAGACGGCGGCGAAGATCAGACCGCAGGCCTGAACCACGGGGATGTCACGTTTGGCCACATGATCCACGAGATACTGGCCCATACCCGGATAAGCAAAGACCACCTCGACCACAACGACGCCGACCACAAGGTAGGCAAGGTTGATCATGACCACGTTGACGATCGGCGCGATGGCATTGGGGAAGGCGTGTTTGCGGATGATTTTCAGCATCGGCATGCCTTTGAGCTCAGCCGTCTCGATATAGGCGGACTGCATCACGTTGAGGATCGCGGCCCGGGTCATGCGCATCATATGCGCCAGCACCACGAGCGTGAGAACCATAACTGGGATGGCGATGGCGTTAAGTTTTTGTCCGAGGCTCATGCTGTCGTTGATAATTGCAACGGAGGAAAACCAGCCAAAGCGGATCGAAATCCAGTAAATGAGGATATAGCCGATCATGAATTCGGGAATGGAGATCGTCGTCAGCGTGACGCCCGAAATGAGTTTATCCGGCCAGCGGTCTTTGTATCGCACCGCGAGCAGGCCCAGAAAGATGGCCAGCGGCACGGAAATAAGAGCGGCCCAGAAGGCGAGAAAAAGCGTGTTGGAGAGCCGGTCGCCGAGGCTTTCGGCGATATCGCGGCCGTTGGTCAGTGCCGTGCCGAGATCGCCCTGCATTACACCGCCTAGCCATGAGAAATAGCGTGTCAGCGGGGGGTCGTTCAGGCCCAGTTCGGCGCGCAGGTTCGCGAGGTTCTCAGGGGTTGCGGCCTGGCCCAGGATTTGCTGGGCGACATCGCCGGGCAGGATCGTGGTGCCGGCAAAGATCAGAACGGATGCTGCAAAGAGCAGAAGACAGCCCAGCGCGACGCGCTGGGCCACCAGTTTTAAAATCGGGTGCATCTGTGCCGCTGCCCTTAAGCGTCAAGCCAGCACTTGATACCGGCCATGCAGTTCATAATCGTGAGGTTCGGATCTTCGATCCAGCCGCCGACATTTGACGCCACGCCTTCTACACTGTCATTGAACATCGGACAGATAAGGCCGCCCTCGTCGCGCAGGATATTCGCCATCTGCGAATAAATTTCCTTGCGTTTGGTGTTGTCCAGTTCCGCCTTGGCAGAATTCAGCAATGCGTCGAATTCGTCGTTAAAGAACCGTGTGTCATTCCAGTCGGCGGTCGAAAGATAGGCCGTGGAATACATCTGGTCCTGGACCGGACGACCGGACCAGTAAGAGGCACAGAAAGGCTGCACGTTCCAGATTTCGGACCAGTAGCCGTCGTTGGGCTCACGTTTAATTTCCAGTGGAATGCCCGCCGCCTGTGCGGACTGCTGGAAAAGAGCCGCGGCATCTACAGCGCCGGGGAAGGCCCCGTCGGCCACCTGCAGGATAATCGGTGAGCCGTCGTGGCCGGATTTCTTATAATGCTCGGCGGCCAGTGCTGCATCATAGGTCCGCTGCGGGATTGTATCGTCAAACAGCGGATAGGCTTTGTTGATCGGGAAATCGTTGCCCGTCGTGCCATAGCCGCGCAGGATTTTATCGACCATTTCCTCACGATTGATGGCCAGTTTCAGCGCCATGCGCAGATCGGCGTTGTCGAAAGGTGCCGTGTTGCAGTGCATGATAAATACGTAATGGCCGGGGCCGGATACGGATTTAACATTCACATTGGGCGCACGGTCGAGCAGCTGCGCGATTTTGGGCTCCACACGGTCAATGATATGTACCTGTCCTGATTGCAGTGCCGCTGTCCGCGCGGTGGTGTCATTCAGCGCCAGGACCTCGATCTCATCTGCATGGCCGATGCTGTCGTCCCAGTAGTTAGGGTTTTTCTTAAAGAGATGCCGCACGCCGGGCTCGTCCACCTCAATCATATAGGCGCCGGTGCCGATGCCGGATGCGGGGTCATCGAAGCCGCCGTCAGGCTGTATCTGCAGGTGATAGTCAGCCAGCAGGTAGGGCAGGTCCGCATTCGGTGTGCTCAGTGTCACCTGGAAATTGTCGCCATCGACGGCCATGGACTCGATGCCCTGCATGATGCCGAGCGCACCGGACGTGGCATCCTCATTGGAATGCCGTTCCATCGTGCGCATCACATCGTCGGGTGTCAGGCTTTTGCCGTTGTGAAATTCCACGCCTTTGCGGATTTTGAAATTCCAGGTTTTGGCATCCGCAGAGGCTTCAATGCTTTCGGCAAGCCGGTTTTCGATGCTGCCGTCGGGCGCCACATTGACAAGGCAATCGCCGAAGTTGCGCAGATTGACGGTCGGCACGGCAGAGGCTGCGAGCGCGGGATCAAGGCTGTTGGTGCTCTCACCGCCCTGGATGCCCATACGGATCGTGCCGCCTTTAACGGGGCCTGCGGCTTTCGCAGCAGTAGCGAGCATGGAGTTGGCAACAGCGGCAGTCACGCCAAGGGCGGCTGCACGTCCGACGAATTCGCGACGTGTCATCAGACCTTTGGTCACACGGTCACTGTAGTATTTAAGCTGATCGTTCATTTGAATCTCCCGGTTAGATTGCGTTTACAGCGCATTTTTTATGTTTTTTGTGATGGCCAAAGCTTGCGCATTTCCGGCGTCGTATCAAGGGCAATCGCCGATTAATAATGTGTCCGCGCTAGAGGTGATCGCGGGCAATCTCGTCTTTGATGTCGCGTTCGTAAATCAACCGGTCGTTTTCGTATGCCTCAAGGCGAGCCTCCAGAAAAAACGTTTCTTTGTCGGACCACATGCGCGATCTGGTCTCTGTGCGCAGTCGCAGACCGTCACGCGCCATTTCCTCCGTCCAGTGGCAGGCCCCTCGCGCCGAGAGGGGATCATCCGGGTGGATGCTCCATGTTTCCCGCGCAATGCCGCCGGCGATCAGCCCGTGATCCGCATCGCGGGTTTCTCCGAAGTCGTCGCGGATATGCAGGTGCACTTCGCCGGTGGTCATATCAGTCTCACGCCGGCGGCTGTTTTTCGGCGCGCGCAGGGTTTCGGTCTTCCAGGGCGCGGCGGCATCGGGTGGCGCAAAGCTGCATTCATCGCCCCGCGCGGTGCGCCGGACCGGCAGGTGCATTGCCCCTTTGGTGAGGGTGATTTCCGCGCTTTGCGCAGCGGGCCAGATCAGCGGCCAGTACGCTGTCGAGACCGCCACGCGGAGACGGTGGCCGGCGGGCAGGCGGTAAGCGATCTGATCCAGACGCACTTCAATGTCCACGATCTCGCCCGGGGTGAGGGGGGCGGGATCACTGTGTCCGGACCTGTGTGACAGGTTCAGCACCCCGTATGTGATCCGCGTGCTCGCGCCATCGGGATGAATGTGATTGAGGCGAACGGCAATCTGCGTCTGCGGCTGATCTGACGCCAGCGAAAGCCGCAAAACAGGTGCGCCGAAAATATCTGTGTCCTGCTCCAGCGGGCCGGTATCAAAACAGGCCGAACGTGCGTCATCGTCACGCTGATCCCCCGGCATTTCCGGCCCCAGCCAGATCGCGCAGTATTCGCCGGCCTCTGCCCCGCAGTCCTGCGGCGAGCGCACCCGGGCATTCAGCCGTGCCGGCCCGTCCGAGAGCCCGTTGGCGGTTAGATAAAGCGTGCGGTGCGGCATATGTGCGGTGGCGCCGTCGGCTTCGGCGACCCACCTTCCGGGTCGTTCTGCGTACCAGCGCCGGGGCCGCACACCGTCCATGACAAAGGCGCGGTAGTCGGGATCATCGGGCACGCCGGTATCTTCGCCTTTCAGCCAGTGATCCCACCAGCGCAGTGCTTCCTGCAGAAAGCCGATGCGCGGTTCCGGCACGGCAAAATGAGGATACTTATGCACCCAGGGGCCGGTAATGCCTTTGGCACCTGCGATCCCGGTCACGATCTGCGGTACGGCGTTCTTATAGGCGTCGCCCCAGCCGCCTATGGCCAGCACCTTCGCTTTGATCGCCCCGTAATTTTCAATCACCGAGCCATGCCTCCAGTAGGCATCCCGGCGCTGGTGGCGCAGCCAGACCGACGGCAGAAAGGGCTCGTTCTCCAGCCGCTGCATCCACATTTCGCGCCAGTTCTCACGCAGGGCCGGATCGGGCGCGCGCGATGAATAGGCCCACATGGTCGCCCCCCAGCCAAGATTTTCGTTGAGCAGGCAGCCGCCTTTGTAATGGATATCATCAGCAAAGCGGTCCACCGTTGAGCAGAGCGTGATGACCGCTTTCAGCGCCGGAGGGTCAAGGGCTGCAACCTGCAGACCGTTGAATCCGCCCCAGCTGATGCCCATCATGCCCACGCTGCCCGAACACCAGGGCTGTGCGGCAAGCCAGGCGATGACTTCGACGGCATCGGTGAGTTCCTGCGCGGTATATTCATCCTCCATCAGACCTTCACTGTCGCCGTTGCCGCGGATATCGACGCGGATGCAGGCATAGCCACGCGCGGCAAACCAGGGGTGTGTCAGCGCATCGCGTGCGCAGGTGCCGTCGCGCTTGCGGTAGGGAAGGTATTCCAGAATTGCCGGAACCGGATCGTCTCCGGCATCGACGGGCCGCCAGACCCGTGCTGAAAGACGGCACCCATCTGACAGGGTGATG
>NZ_JAHEHZ010000105.1 GCF_024639605.1 Roseobacter sp.
CGCAATCCGGCTGGAGAAATCCGTCGGCAACGCGATGGCTTCGTCAAGCGCGTTGGTGTGCAGCGACTGCGTCCCGCCGAGCACAGCACTCATCGCCTCATAGGCCGTGCGCACAACGTTGTTATAGGGGTCCTGTTCCTGCAAACTGACACCCGAGGTCTGGCAGTGGGTGCGCAGCATCGAGGATTTCGGATTCTTCGGTTCAAACTCCGTCATGATCCGCGACCACAGCAGACGTGCGGCGCGCAGCTTGGCGGCCTCCATAAAAAAGTTCATCCCGATGGCAAAGAAAAAGCTCAGACGGCCGGCGAATTTATCGACATCCATGCCCCGGTCGATGGCCGCGCGCACATATTCGCGCCCGTCTGCGAGAGTAAAGGCAAGCTCCTGCACGAGGCTCGCGCCCGCTTCCTGCATGTGGTAGCCGGAGATCGAGACAGAGTTGAATTTCGGCATCTCATCAGAAGTGTATTCGATGATATCCGCGATGATCCGCATCGACGGCTCAGGCGGGTAGACATAGGTGTTGCGCACCATGAACTCTTTGAGGATGTCGTTCTGAATGGTGCCCGACAGAACGGCGCGGTCATGCCCCTGCTCTTCTCCTGCGACAATGAAACTGGCAAGGATCGGGATGACCGCACCGTTCATTGTCATTGAGACCGAAACTTTATCGAGCGGAATCCCGTCAAAGAGAATTTTCATGTCCTCAATACTGTCGATGGCGACACCGGCCTTGCCCACATCTCCCTCGACACGCTCGTGATCGCTGTCATAGCCGCGGTGCGTGGCCAGATCAAAGGCGACCGAAACCCCCTGCTGGCCCGCGGCAAGTGCGCGACGGTAAAAGGCATTGCTTTCCTCGGCAGTGGAAAAGCCGGCGTACTGGCGGATCGTCCAGGGACGGCCTGCGTACATCGTGGCCTTCACACCGCGGGTAAAGGGCGCCTCGCCGGGCACTGTGCCCAGATGCGCCAGCCCCTCGATATCATCAGCCGTATAGAGCGGCTGCACATCGATGCCTTCGAGCGTTTTCCAGGTCAGATCGTCGAGTGATCGCCCGCGCAGTTCTGTTTCAGCCAGGCCGCGCCACTTGTCTTTCTTCGTGCTCATCAGGTTGTCCTTTTTTGTCTGACCCGGCCGGCGGAGTTGTCCCCGCTCTTGTCCGGATCCGGTCCTCTGTCAGCGTCGCCAGGCCATCGGCACCGGCGGTCAGCCACATAATATCGTCCGCATATACTTCGCGCAGCGCGGCATGCTGTTCGTTCGAAAAAGGGTTCCAGCGACCCATACCAAAAGGCAGTTCCGCAGCCTCTGTGCCGCGCTCCGTCAGCACCCGGCGCAGGTCCGGCAGGCGGGGCGCACGATTAAGCCACTGCCGGTCGTTATCGGGTGGCGCATCGATACCGGTGCCGCGGGCAAGAAAGACATCCGACCGGCCCGCAAAGCTTTCAAAAGGCATCACCCGGATCGGAACACCGGGTACGGCACAGGCCACATCGGTGACCACATCGCGCCAGCCACGCTGCGACCCGGCGATCATCGCCAGCTTGTTTTTCATAGGCAGCGGGTGGCCGCGCGAGACGCCGAAAGCCAGCGCCGAGCACCACCAGAGCTCCAGACTGCGCACCGAGAGCAACAGGCCGCTGATCTCTCCGTCAAAGGCGCGGGCAAAGCGTGCTGTACGCTCTCCTGCCGACGGATAAAGGCTGCCTTCGCAAAGGTTTTCACGCACTGTGCCGAGCATGTTCTCGTCGCTCACCACGAGCGTTTTCACACCGCGATGGCGCGCGCCTTTCAGCCGCAGCTGCACCCGGCCCTCTCCCCTTGTCCGCAGGTCGCGTCCGCGCGCCACGCCCGGCCCCGGGATGATGCCGGAAAACAGACCGCGTCGTGTCCGCCCCGGCCCCCAGAAGCCGACTTGCTGCTCTGTGAGCGCAGCCTTGTGGCGCCGCATGTAATCCTGGAACCCTGTGGTCCCAGTACGATGCGCACCAAGATGAAGAATAACATCCATGACTTTTCCTGCCCGGTTGGCGGCGATCGGCTGCGAAAGCCCGCCTGACGCGTCCTGCGCGATCATACTCCCGGACCTCTTGCCGCAGCTTTAATGGCAAAATCCCACGTCTTCCCCATCGCATATCCCGAAACAGGGGTTATATATGGTGCATCAGGAGAGATAATGAAAAGACTGCTACCCGTTGTTCTGATGAGCTTTTTTGCAGCTGCACCCTTACCGGGAACGGCTGAGGAAACTGTGGCAGATCCCCTCTTTGTCGATGTAACTGAGGTGGATTTAAAACAATTTAAGTGGAAAAAACGCCCGCTGGTTGTTTTTGCCGATACGCCGGACGATCCAATGTTCATAGAACAGCTCGAACTGTTGCGCTCCCGCGAGGCCGCAATGCGCGAGCGCGACGTCGTTGTGATCACCGACACTGACCCTGACGCGGAATCCGATCTGCGACGCAAGCTGCGTCCGCGCGGGTTTATGCTGGTGATCATCAATAAAGAAGGCACTGTGAACGTACGCAAACCTTTCCCCTGGGACGGACGCGAAATATCACGCAGCATCGACAAAATGCCGATCCGCCAGAGAGAAATCCGCGAGGCCAAGGAACGGGCGCGCGCCGACGGCACAAACTGATCCCGCCACGCCAGGGCGCATCCTGTGCGCAGGCCCGGAGTTATGGTGCCCGCACAGGTCACGGATTATTCGAACTCCATGATTACATCGTCCACGGCCAGGCTGTCGCCTTCGCCCGCGTTGACCTTTGAGACGACACCTTTGCGCTCGGCACGCAGAATGTTCTCCATTTTCATCGCCTCGATGGTGCACAGAGCCTGCCCTTCCTGAACCTCGTCCCCCGCCGCGACATTCAGTTTTACAATCAGACCAGGCATCGGGCAAAGCAGCATCTTTGACGTATCCGGCGGCAGCTTTTCGGGCATTTTCCGCGCCAGTTCTGCCTGACGCGGGGTGCGTACATGCACTTTGAGATCGGCGCCCCGCGTCCGGATGCGGAACCCGCCACTGATCTTGCCGACCTTCAGCACCAGCGCGCGCCCGTCCACCATCATTTCTGCAAGCTGATCACCCGGCGTCCAGGCGCCGCTGACCCGAAGTTCTTTGCCGTCCTCAAACCGTACGGTCGCCCCCCCGGTGTCAGCACTGATCACCACGTCATAGGAGTGCCCGCCAAGGCTGACATTCCAGTCCGAGCCCACTTTACGCTCGTGGTTGTCCATCCGGCCCGACACCCGCGCACGCCGGATTTCAGCCACCCGGTGCATCGCCGCTGTCGCCGCCGCAATCCGCGCGAGTTCCGCGTCGGGCAGTGTCACACCGGTGAAACCTTCGGGATATTCCTCGGCGATGAAGGCTGTGGTGATGTCTCCGGATACAAACCGCGGATGATCCATAACAGCCGACAGGAACGGCAGGTTATGTCCGATCCCCTCAACCTCAAAGCTGTCGAGTGCCACACGCATCTGTTCGATGGCCTCAGCCCGTGTCGGCGCCCAGGTGCAGAGCTTAGCGATCATCGGATCATAGAACATGCTGATCTCGCCGCCTTCAAAAACACCGGTATCATTGCGCACCGCCAGATCGCCGGCAGGCGCGTCGCCCTGCCACGTGCCCTCCTGCAACAAGGGGCCCGCTGCCACCTCGGCGGGCGGACGGTACCGCGTCAGCCGCCCGATGGACGGCAGAAAGCCACGGTAAGGATCCTCGGCATAAAGCCGGTTTTCGATGGCCCAGCCGGTCAGGGTCACGTCCTTCTGGCTGATCGAAAGCTTTTCGCCGTTGGCGACCCGGATCATCTGTTCCACCAGATCCACACCGGTGATGAGTTCAGTCACCGGGTGCTCCACCTGCAGGCGGGTGTTCATCTCAAGGAAATAAAAGTTCTTCTCGCCATCGACGATAAACTCGACCGTGCCGGCGGACGTATATCCGACGGCCTGCGCCAGTGCGACGGCCTGCTCTCCCATCGCTTTGCGCGTTGCTTCATCCAGAAACGGGCTCGGGGCTTCTTCGACCACTTTCTGGTTCCGGCGCTGAATCGAGCACTCGCGCTCGCCCAGATAAATGCCGTTGCCATGCGCATCGCAGAGCACCTGGATCTCGATGTGCCGCGGCTGCGTCACGAATTTCTCGATGAAGATCCGGTCGTCGCCAAAAGAATTCGCCGCCTCGTTTTTCGACGACTGAAAGCCCTCGCGTGCCTCCTCGTCGTCCCATGCAATCCGCATACCCTTACCACCGCCACCCGCGGAGGCCTTGATCATCACCGGATAGCCGATCTCGCCGGAGATCTTCACCGCCTCATCCGCGTCCGCAATCAGGCCCATATAGCCAGGCACCGTGGAAACTCCGGCTTCCTGCGCAATTTTCTTGGAAGTGATCTTGTCGCCCATCTTCTCGATGGCACCGACGGGCGGTCCTACAAATGCAACGCCGGCGGCATCAAGTGCTTCGGCAAACCTGGAATTCTCTGAAAGGAAGCCGTACCCCGGGTGGACTGCCTGAGCGCCTGAGGACTTCACGGCCTCCATCACCTTGTCGATCACAATATAAGACTGGTTGGCAGGTGGCGGCCCGATGTGCACCGCCTCATCAGCCATCCGCACGTGCAGCGCCTGTCTGTCAGCGTCAGAATATACCGCCACTGTTGTAATGCCCATCTTGCGCGCGGTCTTGATGACCCGACAGGCGATTTCTCCACGGTTAGCGATCAGGATCTTGCTGAACATCGGATGTCCTTCTTCAACGGGGTGACAGTGAGGCAGGCAGCATGGCTGCACTGGCTGGTAAGGTGGCAGAGGGCGCACGGCGCAAACGCAACAGGCCACATGCAGGTCCTGCATGCGGTGGGTATATGGAATTCAGTCCGGAGTTTCGGTCAGTTACACCGACCCGGATTAAGCTGGCAATAGGCCAGATTACCGGCGGCACCGATTGCCGCGCCCTGCAGGACACTGCCGCTGACAACGACCGCTGCACCGGCGCCGATGACAGCACCGCCCAGCGATTGTTCGGTAACCGTGTTGCCGCAGGCGGCCAGAAGGGAGCAGGAAGCAACCGCGAAAATGAAGTGTCTGAACTGCACGAGGGGACCCTCTTTGCTCTGCCTTTCGCCGGACCGTCTTTATGCGGCCGCTGACGCATATCACTTACACCGGCACCAAAGCCGCTGTCCGCGAAAAAGGCGGACAGTTCAGAGCGTTGTGCGCTGATCTGTCCGCCAGGGGAAGGGGTACGAAGTTTGTACGCAGAACCGGGGCAGGGATACACGCACCAGCCTGCACTATCGACAATACGCGCAAGGGTTGTATCGCGCAACGACCGGGTGCGTCCGCCTCGTGTATAGGCCGACACCTGCCGGTTTAAGGAACTGGCCGGCAAATTCACGCCGATCCCTCCGTAAAAGCTTCGGGGAAGGAGGCACGGGCGACCGGCTCATTGATCACCAGGACAGCTTCATAACTTTCGGGATCAAAGGGGTCAGTTGCCGGCAGCACCTCGCGGCCAAAGAGCCAGGAGAGCCTGCCTGCATCAAGGTTGCCGCGCTCAAAAGGTTCCGCGCCGAAATGCTCCCAGAGTGCAGCGAAAAACGCAGCATCGGCACGCCGGTCAGCAGGCTTGCGATCTCTGAAGCGCTCGCGGGCAGTGAGCGGTGTAACGCCACGCGGATTAAAACGTCTGAGCGTAAACTGATAGTCTGTGCCGGGCAGCCGCCCCGGAAAACCGCGATGTTTCAGCATGATAGCCCCCCGTCAGACCAGCGGGACGCAGGCGGTGACGAGACAGGCCCGGGAGCCTGCCCCGCAGTGTTATTACTTGTACTTGCCGGTGTAGGTCGGCTCGGTTGAGATCGGCTCTGGGTCGACCACAACAAATTCTTCCTGCTCCTGGGCACAGGCCGCAACGAATGCAACGAGGCCAAATACTGCCAGTAATCTGATTGTTCCGGACATTTATGTCTCCTGTTTTCTGCCTCACCCGGTCTTGCAAAAGCTGGTTTTGCGCAGCGCGGGATTGTGTTCCGGGCCATGATATGCGGCCCGTGGCGCAGTCTAACGCAGATACCCGGCAAAGGATATGCCGCGAAAAGCATCTGCGCCCGATGTGACTGCAATGCCGCAAAGCAGGAGCGCGTCATAAAGCCTCCCATGCGCATATGCCGTCTGTGACACGAAAGACTTCGACGAACTGCGTCACAGTCTCATCCGCCTGTCCGAATTCCGCAGGCTGGTCGAGAAGGCTGACCACCACGGCATCGGCACTAAGATTCCGTTCAATAAGATATGGCAACGCCACGCGGGTGCACAGATATTCAAAATCGTCCTGCACGTCGAAAAAACTTACCTCGCCGCGTGCGCGCGCTATCGAAGGTACGACAAAGCGGAAACGTATCCATGTCTCGGCATCCACCCGGTCCACCAGTACTTCGAAAAGATCCATCGGCTGCCCCGATGGCACCAGCAAAGCGTCAGGCGCAACCGCGGCTTCCGAAACATATGTGATCCCGGTGCTCACGGCGCCGCCTCATCCTTTGTTTCAAAGACAGCGGGTGATATGATCTCCAGCAGCTCCAGATCGTCTGAATGGCGGACTTCGCGGTGCCGGATACCGGGCGGTTGCAGCACACAGGATCCTTCGCGCAGCATGTGCTCGCCGGTTTCTTCATACTCGAAAACAACCCAGCCCCGGGTCACGTAAACCATCTGAAAATCAAGATCGTGGCTGTGCCAGGCGGCAGGGCTCTCCATGCCCGGCACCGCACGGATAACATGCGCACCATATGCGCCCTTTGTCGCGGCACTGATCCCCAGTTCGCGGTATTCAAAGAACGGCCGCAGCCCCTTTCCCTCAAACCGGCCTCCGTCGGCGTGGCTGATCGTAAAAGCCTGATTACTCCAGAGTTTCGTCATGGCGCATCCCTCCTGCGTGCCACGCAATCAATTTCGACCAGCGCGCCAACGGCCAGCGCCGTTACACCGACTGTCGTCCGCGCGGGCAGCCTGTCCGCCGGAAACCAGCTTTTGTAAGTTTCGTTGAAGTCAGCGTAATCACGCTCGAACTCTGTGAGAAAACAGCGGCATTGCAGCACATCGCTCAGGTCCAGCCTGAGCCCCGCGAGAACGGTCTGCAGGTTTTTCATCACCTGATCGGTCTGCGCTGCGACCCCGCGGGGCAGATCTGCCTGAGGCGCGCCGGGCACCGTGGGCATCTGTCCGGTCAGGATCACCCAGCCGTCGGCCTCAACCGCGTGCGAAAAGGGCGCCACGTGTTCCGGGGCATCGCTGATGTTGTGAAAGAGGGTCACGCGCGCAACCCCGCAAAGATAAGTGCGCGCGCAGCGCCCTGATCAGCGCGTCCATGTTCATATCCGGACGCCACTCGATCCCGAGTTCCTGAGCGCGCGTGCAGAGGTCGTCTTTCGTGCACTCTTCGCAGGGCAGCTTGCAGCCCCCCTTTTGCGACGGCGACTGGCTGTCGCTGGCTATTGCATTGGCGATCCGGGCCGCTTTCTCCTTTGAGGCTCCCTGATCGCGCAGCGCGTCGCAGGTCTCGTCGTCTTTGATGCTTTTGCCGTGTGATTTCGCCATTTTCCGCTCTTTTCCGAGCGAACGCAGGGGTCATCATTACCGTTCCCTCCGGGCCTACAGCGGAATATTGTCGTGCTTCTTCCAGGGCATATGCGCCTTTTTGTTGCGCAGGCTGGCAAAGGCACGCGCGATACGCTTGCGCGTCGTGCGCGGCATGATCACCTCATCCACAAAGCCCCGTTCAGCGGCGACAAAGGGGTTCGCGAAGCGCTCTTCATAATCCGCCGTGTGTTTCGCAATCTTTTCCGGATCCCCCAGATCGCCCCGGTGTACGATCTCAGTCGCGCCTTTGGCCCCCATCACCGCAATTTCTGCGGTAGGCCAGGCGTAGTTGAAATCGGACCTCAGGTGCTTGGAAGACATCACCACATAAGCTCCGCCATAGGCTTTGCGCGTTATCACCGTCACCATCGGTACGGTTGCCTCGCCATAAGCATAAAGCAGCTTGGCACCGTGTTTGATCACGCCGCCGTATTCCTGGCTTGTACCGGGCAGAAAACCGGGCACGTCGATCAGCGTCAGGATCGGGATCTCAAAGGCGTCGCAAAACCGTACAAACCGCGCGGCCTTGCGCGAACTGTCGATGTCCAGACATCCCGCAAGCACCATCGGCTGATTGGCGACAACACCTACCGTGCGCCCCTCTATGCGGATAAATCCGGTCACGATGTTGCGGGCAAATTCCGCCTGGATTTCATAAAAATCACCCTCATCGGCGAGCTTTGTAATCAGCTCGGCCATGTCGTAGGGTGTGTTCGGATTTTCCGGCACCAGCGTATCAAGCGAAGGCTCAATACGCTCCGGATCATCGAAAAATGGTCGCACGGGCGGCTTTTCGCGGTTGTTGGACGGCAGGAAATCGACAAGGCGGCGCACTTCGGCCAGCGCCTCGACGTCATTTTCAAATGCGGCATCTGCCACTGAGGATTTGCGCGTGTGTGTGCCGGCACCGCCGAGCTGCTCTGCGGTAACCTGTTCATTGGTAACCGTTTTCACCACATCGGGGCCGGTCACAAACATATAAGAGCTGTCTTTGACCATAAAAATAAAATCGGTCATTGCAGGTGAATAGACGGCGCCGCCGGCACAGGGGCCCATGATCACGCTGATCTGTGGCACCACGCCAGAGGCCTGGATGTTGCGCTGAAAAATCTCGCCATAGCCTGCGAGACTGTCCACACCTTCCTGAATGCGGGCACCGCCGGAATCGTTGATCCCGATGACAGGGGCGCCATTCTGCACCGCCATATCCATAATCTTGCAGATCTTCCTGGCGTGGGTCTCCGACACGGACCCGCCAAGAACCGTAAAGTCCTGACTGAAAACATAAACCAGCCGGCCGTTGATCGTGCCCCATCCCGTGACCACACCGTCGCCAGCCGGTTTCTGCTTTTCCATGCCGAAATCCGTGCAGCGATGCGTGACGAACATATCGAACTCTTCGAAGCTGTCTTCATCAAGCAAAAGGTCCACACGCTCGCGCGCTGTCAGCTTGCCGCGTGAATGTTGCGCATCGATGCGTTTCTGCCCGCCGCCGAGACGCGCCGTTCCGCGCCGGTCTTCGAGCTGCTCAAGAATGTCTTTCATACCGGACCCCGCTTGAATGATATCGCGGACACTACAGGAATGCGTTGACCATACGAAGTGCAATCTAGCAAATTTGCAAAGCCTATTCACATTCTCTGGTGCAAACTGCAAATCCGCAAATTGTGCGTTTCAGACGGGTAAGCTGTGCATGGACTCTGCAGGGAGGCAGTTCTACATCTCCTGCATGCAAAATCCGCCTGTCATCAACTTTCTTGATCGGTCCACGCCACCGCACATCGCGACACTGATCCTGCTGGCAGGCATGTCGGCGATTGTGATGAACATGTTCCTGCCCAGCCTGCCGCGCATGACCGAGCATTTCGGCACGGATTACGGCGTGATGCAGCTTTCCGTAGCGCTTTATCTGGGGATCAGCGGTGTACTGCAGGTCTTTATCGGACCCGTCTCCGACAAATACGGGCGGCGGCCGGTGATCCTCGCAAGCCTCGCGCTCTTTATGCTGGCGACGCTCGGCTGTATCGTCGCGCCCAATGTAGAAATCTTTTTGTTTTTCCGCATGTGCCAGGCGGTGGTCGCATCCGCCATGGTGCTGAGCCGCGCGGCGGTGCGCGATATGTTCGATCAGGATCAGGCGGCGTCAATGATCGGCTATGTCACGATGGGCATGGCCGTGGTGCCGATGGTCAGCCCGATGTTCGGCGGCATTCTCGACGAGCTTTTCGGCTGGAAAGCAAACTTCTGGGCACTCTTCTTTCTTGGCGGGCTGACACTCTGGCTGGCCTGGGCAGACCAGGGTGAGACAGCGCGCCCCTCCGACCGCACGCTGACCGAGCAATTTGCTGAGTATCCCGAACTGCTCACCTCGCCCCGGTTCTGGGGGTATTCGCTGGCAGCGGCTTTTTGTTCAGGCTCGTTTTTTGCCTATCTGGGCGGCGGGCCTTTTGTCGGTTCTGTAGTCTTTGGTTTGTCGCCTTTCTGGGTGGGCATATTCTTTGGCGCTCCGGCGATCGGCTATTTCTTCGGAAACATGTGCACCGGACTTTTCGCGCAGCGCATCGGCATTAACCGGCTGATCCTCACCGGCTGTCTGATCAATGCATCAGGCGCTGTCCTGTCGCTGAGTGTTTTTCTGGCAGGCCACGGCTCTGCGCTCAGTTTTTTCGGGTTCATGACCTTTGTAGGCATGGGCAACGGTCTTGTGATACCGAATGCAACGGCCGGTATGCTGTCCGTCCGTCCGCAGCTTGCCGGCACAGCTTCCGGCCTTGGTGGTGCGATTATGATCGGCGGCGGGGCCGCTCTCAGCGCACTCGCCGGCGTGTTGCTGACCCCCGAGACGGGTGCCTTCCCGTTGCTGTACATCATGCTGATCACAGCGACGGCCGCCATTGTGTCAATTCTTGCGGTCTACTGGCGCGAACGCAGGATCGGGCTTGGCACTCCCGCTGCCTGACCCGGCTTAGCGTTTCATTAACTGTCTTCCTGCACCTTGCCCGGGTGGGTTTGCAAAGCTACGGTCAGCGAATCTGCAAATTTGCAAATCTGCGCCGGAGGGTCAGGTCATATGACCAGTCAGAAACTTTATGCAGGCGCCAAACTGCGCGAAGTGCGCACCCGTCTCGGTAACACGCAAAAGGATTTTGCCACCAAGCTCGGCGTTTCGCTGCCGTATCTGAACCAGATGGAAAATAACAACAGGCCGGTCTCGACCACGGTTGTGCTTGCACTTGCACAAGAGTTCGGCCTCGACGTGACCGAACTCAGCGCCGGCGACAGCGAACGGCTGGTCAGCGACATGCGCGAGGCCTTCGCCGATCCGCTTTTTTCCGACAGCCTTCCGCCGGTGGCTGATCTGCGGCTGGCGGCCTCCAACGCCCCTGCCTTTGCTCATGCTTTTCTGGAGCTGCACCGGAGCTATCGCCAGATGCAGGAACGGCTTGCCTCACTTGACGAGGCACTTGGCCGCGAGGATGCCCGCGCAACCCCCAGCCCCTGGGAAGAGGTGCGCGACTTCTTTCACTATTGCGACAACTATATCGACGCCGTGGACCGTGCCGCCGAGAATTTCGCGACCAAAGAGGGCAATGCCCGCAACATCCGGGTCGCGGCCACAGCAACGCTCGGCAACAGCGGTGTCACTGTGGATTTCACGGACACCGATCAGATCAGACATTACGACAGCGAAACAGGCAGACTGATCCTCTCCCGCCGTGCGCCGCATGAAACACAGACCTTCCAGTTATTGCTGCAGGTGGCACTCATCAAACAGGATCCCCTTCTGGAGGCCACACTGGATCTCGCGCGGTTTCACAGTGCTGAAGCACGTGCCATCGCCAAAATCGGCCTCGCCAACTATTTTGCCGGTGCGGCGCTCATGCCCTACGGTCCGTTTCAGCGTGTCGCGCGCGAATGCCGCCACGATCTCGAGGTGCTGGCCGGTCATTTCGGCGCCTCGATCGAACAGGTCGCTCACCGCCTGTCGACATTGCAGCGCCCCGGCGCAAAGGGTATTCCTTTTTTCTTCGTACGCGTGGATCAGGCGGGCACAATTACCAAACGTCATTCAGCCACCCGTCTGCAGTTCGCGCGCTTCGGCGGGGCGTGCCCGCTCTGGAACGTGCACCGCGCCTTTGAACTGCCCGGACAGTTTTTACGTCAGCTTGCCGAAACACCGGACGGGGTGCGCTACATCAGCCTCGCGCGCGACGTGACTAAGCCTGCGGGACGCTTTGGTGCGCCGCTCAGGCGGTACGCGATAGCGCTGGGCTGTGAAGTACGCCATGCACGTGATCTGGTCTATGCCGACGGGATGGATCTGGACCGCGAAGCTGCCTTCGAACCGATCGGGATCTCTTGTCGGATCTGCGAGCGGACCGCGTGCCACCAGCGCGCCGTGCCGCCGCTTGAACGCCGTCTGACCGTCAATCCGAACCTGCGGGGCGTGTTGCCCTATCAGGTGACTTAGCGTTTCGCGGCGCGCCAGCCTGCGGCACGGGCTTCGGCACCGCTGCAAAACCACCGCTCACCTTTATCGGCGCGGATCCGCGTGCGGTCATAAT
>NZ_JAHEHZ010000229.1 GCF_024639605.1 Roseobacter sp.
TCAATCGCATTGTTTCTGCCGCAGGCCCTGCAGTAAAGGCGTGGGTTTTCCGCGTAGGAGCGTCGAGGTGCCTGTTGAGAGCGGCGAAGCATCGGACATTCGGGTCGTTCCGGATGCCGGTGCCCTGCGGCCCACGGGATTTGTCGGCGCAAGCATATCGGCGCCTTTCGCTGCTGTCCGGCGCTCGGGTGGATAAAGGAAGAACAAATTGCAACCGGGCGTACTGGCACCAATTACGTTTGTCCGGGAAAGCATTCAGATGCTGTTTAAGTATGGCCGGGCTTACGCCGCTTGCTGATCGCCGGTATGCGTTTCTGCCGGCAGTTTCGGCCACTCCACAAAGAAACGGCAGCCATTTCCCGGCGAAGACTCCAGCGAAATACTTCCTCCGGCAAGCGTGACAGTTTTCTGAACAATTGCGAGGCCCATACCGCTGCCCTCCACCTCATCGCGCGGTCTGAGCGTCTGGAACATTCCGAAAATGCGTTCGTGGTATTTCGCGTCAATGCCGGGCCCGTCGTCTTCGACGCAGAAAAGATGCGCCTCGTCTTTTTCCCTGACTGACAACCGGATTGTGCCACAGGAATTTTCCGCGTGCTTCACCGCATTCCGCACAAGATTGAGAAGAACCGTCAGCAGCGGCGTCGCGTTGACATGCACCGTGTTGAGGCTCTGATCCAGTACCACGGTGAAGCTTTCCGGGACGGCTGCAAGATCGATCACCTCGGCGGCGAGCTGCCGGCCTGAGACAAGGCGCGATCCAGCTTCGCTGCGGCCGATCCTCGCGTGTTCCAGCAGATCGTGAAGCAGCATCGACATGCGGCCCACACGGTTGCGCAGCAGATCAAAACTTTCGCGGGCCTCGTCGGTCAGTACAGGGCCCAGATCTTCTTCAATCCACTGCGACGTCTGCTCGATAGCAAGCAGCGGCGCTTTGAGATCGTGAGACGCGATATAGGCAAAAGCGTCAAGCTCGCTGTTGGAGCGCGCGAGATCCGCATTGGTCATTTCAAGCTGCGCGACAAGTTCTTTTGCTTTGCGCGTGTGATCCATCTCGATTTCGACGAGGCGCTGGTTCTGCGCCGCATCCCGCTGGTGCAGCAATCTTGCCCGGTGCTGAAGCGCGGCATAAGTGCCAAGCACAAGCAGACCCGCAAGAGTAGCGACAGCGATCTGTGAGAGATGCTGATCCGAAATGAGCGGCTTCGGGCCAAACCATTCCATCTGAAGGTCACGGTATTCATCTGATGCAAGATATCCCGGTATCACGACGTTCAGCCTCTCGCGTACATCACCAAGTCCGAAGCGCAGCGCCGGAGCGCGCTGTCCGGAGAAAAGCGGCGGGCGGACTTCCTGCGTCGCGTCCTCAAGGCCACCTTCTCTGGCGGCGGTCCGCAGGACACTGGCGATGTTGACGGCGGCACGTATCTCACCCGCAGCCAGCGCGCCCATCATGCTGGTGATGTCTGAATAGATGACAAGATCAATGTCTCCTTCGGCTTCGAGCCTGCGCCGGGCTATATTGACATTTACTACTCCAACCCGTTCACCGGCCAGATCGTCCAGCGACTGCGGCCGGAAATTGTCATCCGCTCTTACGAACGCCGCGACGGTATATGCGCTCGTTGGCAATGCGAACTCCATCCGGCGCGCGCGTTCAGGTGTCACACCGGCCTGCGGAAGTATGTCGTAGGTTCCGGCGCGAGGACCCGCGGCAAAGGCTTCGCTGGTGATCTGTACAAAGCGCAGCGATAGGCCGGCGCGCTCTACCAGTGCACGCAACGCTTCGACGGAAAATCCGGTCAGAGTGCCGTCTTCCCTGATCACCTGAAAGGGTGGAAAATGTTTCACACCGACAGTCAGCAGATCCGGAGGCCCCGAAGCTGGAACCAGTCCCCACTGCTGGCGCAGGAATTCAAGCTCACCCGAGGCTGAAAGATCAGATACTGCTGAATTTACGAGCGGCATGAGTTCGGCACGGGAGCCATGAAGCGCTACAAAGCGTTCAAAGGTCTGAAGGGGCCCGTCAACGGCGGCGACCCTGTGATCGATCCGTTTCAGGCGCAGATTGTGGAAGAACGGATCGCCGATGACAACAAGCGCATCCGTCAGCCCGGCGAGAAGCGCGTGCAGACCGTCAGGCCCGCTCTCATGAGCGATAATCTGGTGGCCGGAGAGTTTGTCGCGGGCTGCGAATGCCATTCGCTGGCTCTCGACCACGCCAATGCGTTTTGCACTGCCGTCATTCAGGACAAAGCCGGCGCGGTCTTCGATCCGCACAACAAGATAGTGTGCGGATTGCGCGACAGGCTCCGAATATATGTTGGTCGCATTGAGGACACCGAGACGGGTGACGCCCGCAAGCATATGAACTTCGCCCTCTGCCTGCGCACTGATCGCGTCCCACATGGTGGCATAGCGCCTGAATTCGACATCAAGACCGGCACGTTCAGCAATCCGTGTCGCCAGATTTGCGAAAAATCCGTCCGGGGTGCCGGTTTCTGTTTCCTCGTAAAATCCGGGCACAGGGGCCCATCCCACAAGGACCACTTCGGCCTGTGCGGAAAATCCGGTAAAGGCCGCGCAAAGGGCAAAAGTGACCTGTCGGAGGGTCGGAAGAGGCATATCGGTCACTCTTAAGCGATTTACAGGTTACAGGGTGCCGACTGTAGCGACCCGTGATTGCAAAATGATTAAACAGCTCAGGACCGGCCCCTGGCTGCGTTGTTTCCGGGCTACAGACAGGCATATTCGGAGAAGCGGCCCCTGCTGTACCGGGTGTGCCCGGAGTGCCACGGACAAATCCCTCTGTCATCGCTGGTGCGTGAAGTGAAACGGCGTCGCCGTTCAGGATTGCAAAGCCGTTTCGGCAGCCCGGCTTTCCGCGATGACGGGGCTGGCGCAGATGCCGATACCTTCGATTTCGACCTCAATGGTCTCGCCCGGGCGCAACCATCGGGGCGGCGTTTTCGCGTGTCCCACACCCGGTGGTGTTCCCAGTGCAATGAGATCACCGGGGGCGAGGGTCGTATAGCCGGAGATGATCGAAATGGCCTGAGCCGCGGACCAGATCATATTGCCCGTGTCGGACCGCTGCAAAATCTCATCCCCCACCCGGCTTTCAATGCGCAGACCGCGCGCGCCTTCGGGCAATTCATCAGGCGTGACCACGACCGGCCCGATGGCACCGGTGTTGTCGAAGTTTTTGCCCGGTGTCCACTGATGCGTTTTACGCTGGTAGTCACGCACGGATCCGTCGTTGAACACAGTATAGCCAAAGATGTGATCCAGGGCGGTTTCCTCTGAGATGTGCCGGCCGCCCTTGCCGATAATCAGCATCAGTTCGGCTTCGTAATCCAGTTCGTCAGAGCAGTCAGGCCGGATCATCGGCGCGCCTGCGGGCATTACGGATTTCGGCCCCCGCATGAAAAGCGCCGGATAATCCGGAATGTCATACCCACCTTCGCGGATATGCTCGACGTAGTTCAGGCCCAGACAGATGATCGCCCCGGGGCGTGTCACGGGAAGGGCGGGAGTGATTTCGGAGACCGCAACCGGATCACCGGGTTCATCAAGGCCTGCAAGTCTTTCGCGCAGATCACTGTCTGAGGCGAGCGACGTCAGGTCTGTCCCGATGGCAGGCAGAGCCCGCGTCAGGTTCCACGCGCTTGTGCCTTTGACCGCAAAGACGGCCTGCTCCTTTCCGATGGTACCTACCAGAAACCGCATTTTATTCTCCGAAAAAGGGGGAAGCAGGATGCAGCGCCCGTCTGGT
>NZ_JAHEHZ010000106.1 GCF_024639605.1 Roseobacter sp.
CGCCTGCGCCCATCTCCCGGGTGCGCGGTCGTCACCGGGTACGGTTGCTGGTCAAGGCTGAGAAATCCGCGCCATTGCAGGCCGCTCTGGCGAAATGGGTGGGGCAGGTCAGGCTGAAGGGCGATCTGCGCATCGCCGTGGACATCGATCCGCAGAGTTTCTACTGACGAAACTCTGCTCATGACATATCGGATAGTTGTCGTTTTTCCGGTGCAACGGTGCCGGATGTCTTCGAAGGATCGTCCGTTTCGGGATGCGGCGGCCCTGAGGCCGGATCAGCAATATGACCCGTTCCCGTCTGCCGCAGAACTTTATGCGCCGAGGCCGGTGCTTGCCCGATGCAGTCCCGCCGCGCCGGGATCCTTCCGGCGCTGATCCTGAAGTCGCTGAGCGATGGCACCCTCACCCATCCGACCCCGAAAGACCGGCATGCCCGGCCGGTCGCAGCCATGGCAACCATCACAGGGGAACCTCGCCCCTAAGTCACGCCGGGGTGAGCTGCGTAATCGTACCTCGCCAAAGGCCTGTAAAAGGCATAATCAGGTGTCATGGCCATATATGTCCCCCTTGCCGAGGCACGAACGCTGCCGCTCTGGCGCAGACCCGTTTCGCTGCTTTTTCTTATGGCTTTTGCCATGCCGGTCGCATTTTATACCTGGTTTGCGCTGCTCAATAACTTCGTTGAGGAAGTCGCGGGCTTTGACGGCGCGGATATTGGTCTGTTGCATACGATCCGCGAGATCCCGGGCTTTCTGGCCGTTGGCGTCATCGCGGTCATTATCTTTGTGCGCGAGCAGGTGCTGGGGCTCGCGTCGCTTGTGCTTCTGGGGCTTGCCACAGCCGTTACCGCGCAGTTTCCGCAGCTTACGGGCATCCTGATGCTGACTTTCATCAGCTCGGTGGGTTTTCACTATTTCGAAACGGTCAACCAGTCGCTGCAACTGCAGTGGCTGCCCAAAGACCGCGCACCGCAGATCCTGGGCTGGCTGCTGGCCACGGGGTCGGCCGCGACATTCATCGTCTATTTCATTATCATGATCCTCTGGGAGCCGTTGGGGCTGACCTATAACATTGTCTTTATGGCGGGGGGCGGCGTCACGGCGGCAATTGCCGTTTTCGCCATGGTGGCCTATCCGCAGTTTGAAGCGCCGCACCCGCAGATCAAGCGGATGATTTTGCGCCGCCGCTACTGGCTCTATTATGCGCTGCAGTTCATGTCGGGTGCGCGCCGTCAGATATTCATGGTCTTTGCAGGCTTTATGATGGTCGAAAAGTTCGGCTTTCAGGTGCATGAGGTTGCGGGGCTTTATCTGATCAACCTGGTGATCAATATGGCCGTGGCTCCGTTTCTGGGAAAAATCGTTGCACGCTTCGGCGAACGTAATGCTCTGGTCTTTGAATATGCGGGTCTCGTCTGCGTCTTTCTGGCCTATGGTGGCGTCTATTTCTTTGACTGGGGGTTTCAGGTCGCGGCAGCCTTGTATGTGATCGACCACATGTTTTTTGGTCTGGCCCTGGCGCTGAAAACCTATTTCCAGAAGATCGGCGATCCCGGCGACATCGCGCCCACCGCTGCAGTGGCTTTCACGATCAACCATATTGCAGCCGTCTTTCTGCCGGTGCTGCTTGGTCTCTTGTGGCTGGTCTCGCCGGGGGCTGTTTTCTTCCTGGCTGCCGGGATGGCCGCGGTCTCTCTGACGCTTGCCACGCTGATCCCGCGCCATCCTCAGAAGGGAAATGAGACGGTTTTTGCCCGTCTGGCACCAGCGCCCGCAGAATGAGCGAAGGGCGGTTTCTGACCGGCTCCACAATGGGGCATGTCGTGCGCATGACGGCCACGGGTGCTTTCGGCATTACTTTTGTGTTTCTGGTGGATGCGGCGAACCTCTTCTGGATCGCGCAGCTTGGCGATGCGCAGCTGGTGGCGGCCATCGGATTTGCCTTTGCCATTCAGTTTTTCTCGGTGTCCTCAGGCGTCGGGCTGATGATCGCCTCAACGGCGATGATCTCGCGCAGCATCGGGGCAGGCCGGCGCGATCTGGCCCGGGAACAGGCCGGGGCAGCCGTAATTATTGCCACGACAATACAGGCGGGTGTCGCGCTTCTGATTGTTCTCTTCCGGCACGACCTGGTGGCAATGGCAGGTGCCACAGGCGAGACCGCGGCTCTGGCTGCGCGCTATCTGGCGATCACCATTCCCTCGCTTGTGCTGATGGCCGTGGGGCTGATCTGTTCGGGGGCGCTGCGCGCGGAAGGTCTTGGTGCCCAGGCCATGTACATCACGCTGATCTCGGGCTTTTTGCTGATGCTCACCGATCCGGTGCTGATCGTCTGGCTGGGCTGGGGGCTGGATGGCGCAGCCATTGGTCTGGTGCTCTTTCGGCTTGCGTTGCTCGGTATGGGTCTGTGGCTTGCCGCAGGACGGAACAATCTTATTGCACTGCCGGATCTGAGCGGGGTGCGCCGGGTGATGCCGGTGTATATGGCGATTGCCCTGCCGGCGATTGCCACGCAAATGGCGACACCTGCGGGTAACTATCTGCTCACTATCGTGATGGCGCCCTTCGGCGATGATGCCGTTGCCGCCTGGGCGGTTGTCGGGCGGATGACGGTCGTGGCCTTTGGCGGGATCTTTGCACTGGCCGGCGCGATCGGAGGGATCTTCGGACAGAACTATGGCGCGGGTCATCTGGACCGGCTGCGCAGCACCTACCGCGATGCGATCATCTTCTGCCTGCTCTATACCCTTGCGACCTGGGCGCTGCTGCTCATTGCCACGCCCTATGTGATCGAGGGGTTTGCGCTGAACGGTCAGGGCGCGGATATCGTGCGCGCCTTTACCCGGTTTGGTGTGGGCGCATTTGTTTTTCTCGGCGCGCTCTTTGTGTCGAATGCGGCGTTCAATGCGCTCGGGCGACCGCTGCGCTCGACCCTCGTAAACTGGATCAAGGAAGGCCTGCTGTCATTGCCCGCCGCGGCTTTTCTGGCGGGCTTTTTCGGTGCACCGGGGGTGATTTACGGCCAGGCGGCGGCCGGGGTGATTGTGGGCACGGTGTCCGCGATCTGGGGCTGGCGTTTTGTACTGTCTCTGCGGCCTGACACGCCGGTTGCGCTTGACGCCACGCCGCCACGGCCCTACCCGAACCCGGACCGCTACCGGAGACGCTGATGACCACCTTTACCGCTCTGACGACGCTGCCCGGAAAGACGCCTGCTGAAAATCTCGGTGAGGCGATGGAGAACCTGTCACCTGAACCCACCGGCGTCGGCGTGTTCGAGATGGAGGATGGCTCCGGGCTCTGGGAGGTCGGTGGCTATTTTACCGAACCGCCTGATGACACAGCACTGGCGCTTCTGGCCGCAGCATTCGGCGCGCAGCCATTTGTGGTTTCTGAAGTGCCCGAAACCGACTGGGTCGCGCATGTGCGTCGCGAACTGGCGCCGGTCTCGGCGGGTCGTTTTTTCGTCTATGGCAGCCATGATGCCGATAAAGTGCCGCCCGAAGCCGAGCCGCTGCTGATTGAGGCCGCCATGGCGTTCGGAACAGGGCATCACGGCACCACACTGGGCTGTCTGCGGGCGCTTGACCGGCTGGCAGGCGAGGGGTTTGTCGGACAGAACGTGGTGGATATCGGCTGCGGGACGGCCGTGCTGGCCATGGCTGCGGCGAGGATCTGGCCCGGGACGGTCCTTGCCAGCGATATCGACGAGGTGGCTGTGGATGTGGCGCGCACCAATGCCCGCGCCAATGGCCTCGAAGACCGCGTCCTTTGCGTGGAGGCCGCAGGCTTTGACGCGCCGGCTCTGAATGACGCCAGTCCGTTTGATCTGATCTTTGCGAATATCCTTAAAGGTCCGCTCATCGCACTGGCGCCCGACATGGCACGTCATCTGCAGCCCGGGGGATTCGCAATTTTATCCGGAATTTTAAACGAACAGGCCGATGAGGTGATCTCGGTCTATTCAGCAGCCGGGATCAATCTGGTGCACCGCGAGCAGATTGTTGACTGGACAACGTTAACACTTGCCACAATTGCCCGCTGAATGCCCCAATTCGGCCTCATTTGGCCATTCCTGCTTGTTTTCTGCCTGAATATTGACAATTTTAGTCTTAATCGGGTGGGGGCCTGATTACCAGGAGAGTGGGATGTCCGATACATACGCTCAGTTCGAAAAACGGATAAACAGTGTCGCCCGCAGGCACAAAGCGCTTGCCGCCGGGTACACGGCAGAGATTACCCATGACGGGCTGATCACGCTGACGCCAAAGCCATCACACGTTTATACACGACTTCAGATGCTGGCTGTGAGCATGGTCGCGTTCTTTGTCCTCAAAGCCACCGCAATTGCCATGATCGGTCAGGCCGGATACCAGGCCCGCATCGATGTGCTGGCTGCCGGAACATCCTTTGAACAGGTCGGCGCCTGGTTCCTGCAGCCCGGTGCGATTACGTCGACACTGGCACAGTTCCTGACAGTGTTAACCGGCTGATCCTTCAGTTTGCGAGTTTAGTAAGGTTGCCGGGTGTTCCGGCGGCTGGTTGTGTGACGGGTGTCTGCAGACACCCATGGTAGAAAAGCCGCCCGCTCCGGTCCGGAGGGGCGGCTTTTTCGTTTTACAGAGGCGTATCGCCCCCGAAGTCACAAAAATCAGCGGATCAGTGTGTTGTCTGCAACGCTTTCGATGTCTGAGCGGCTCAGACCGATATCGTCCAGCTCGCGGTCGGTCAGACCTGACAGAGCGTTGCGGGTGACGCGTGCGTCATTCCATGCAACCACGCCGGCAAAGGCGCTGGAGAAAAGGTTGAAGAAACGGCTGGCCAGAGTGGCGGAGCCGTAACGGGTGCGGGTGGTATCAAAAGTAGCCATAGTGCCGTCCTTTATCTGAAGTGTTGACCGGTCATGCCGGTGTGTGATGAAGGGCAGATAGGTCTTGCCTGAAATTTGAGCAAGATGCGAAAACGCATGTTGGATATGCAGTTTTTGCATAGGTCTGATTATACTTAACCGTAAGTAAAGAATGATAAAATCGGAATACGTCCTGATGTCGGAAACACTGCGCCTGATGACGGTTTTGAACCGAAACCAGCAATGCGGGCGCCCGGAGTACCCTGCGCGATGCAGAAAACGAACAGCTTGGCGGATGTTCGCCTTTCGTGCTAATGCATAAAAAACGAGATAATTCGGCAGGGCGGTGCAGATGGTGCGGGTGATCGGGATAGATCCGGGGCTGAGAAATCTCGGATGGGGCGTGATCGATGTCGCCGGCAGCCGCTTTCGCCATGTGGCCAACGGGATTTGCCGGTCAGAAGGTGAGGCGCTGGCGGACCGCCTTTTATCCCTGCACAGCCAGCTCACAGCGATCTTTCGCCAGTGGCTTCCCGAAGCGGCAGCCGTTGAGCAGACCTTTGTGAACAAGGACGGCGCGGGAACGCTGAAACTGGGGCAGGCGCGGGGCATTGCGATGCTGGTGCCGGCTCAGGCCGGGCTCAGTGTCGGGGAATACGCACCCAACCGGATCAAAAAGACCGTGGTTGGCGTGGGCCATGCCGACAAAAAGCAGGTGTTGCACATGGTGCAGATGCAGCTGCCGGGCGCGCAGATCGCGGGGCCGGATGCGGCCGACGCGCTGGCCATCGCAATCTGTCATGCGCATTATGGCGGGGGCGATATACCGGGCCGCATCCTGAAGGTGCGCGCATGATCGGGAAGATCTCCGGGCGTATCGAATATCGTGCCACAGACCATGTGCTCATTGATGTGCGCGGTATCGGATATCTGGTGTATTGCTCGGAGCGGACGCTTGCGGGGTTGCCCGGTGCGGGTGAAGCTGCCGCTCTTTATACCGATCTGCTGGTGCGGGAGGACGTGCTGCAGCTTTTCGGGTTCCCGACGCTGGTTGAAAAAGAATGGCACAGGTTGCTCACGTCGGTGCAGGGCGTGGGGGCAAAGGCGTCACTCGCCATTCTGGGCACGCTGGGGCCTGACGGCGTGAGCCGGGCGATTGCACTCGGCGACTGGAACGCAGTCAAAGCGGCAAAAGGCGTGGGTCCCAAGATCGCGCAGCGTGTGGTGCTCGATCTCAAAGACAAAGCACCCGGCGTGATGGCGATGGGCGGAACGCCGGCAGCCGCGGCAGATGCCTCACATGTGGACGTTATCGAGCCTGCGGGTGTGGCAGCACCGGCGCCCCGCATGGCGCCTGCGCAGTCATCGGCCCAGGCCGAGGCGCTGTCTGCGCTGGCCAATCTGGGATACACTCCCGGCGATGCGGCAGGTGCCGTGGCCCGGGCCGCAGGAGAGGCCCCTGAGGCGGATACACCGGCGCTCATTCGTGCGGCGCTGAAGCTTCTGGCACCGCAGAGCTGAAATGGTTGAGTTCAGATGAGCGATATTGATCCCACTGTGCGCCCTGATGCGCTGCCAGAAGACAGTGATCGTGCGCTGCGCCCGCAGATGCTGGAGGAGTTCGTGGGCCAGGCCGAAGCGCGGGCCAATCTGCGTGTGTTTATCCAGTCTGCCCGGCAGCGCGGCGAGGCAATGGATCACACGCTCTTTCACGGACCACCAGGTCTGGGCAAAACCACGCTGGCGCAGATCATGGCGCGCGAGCTTGGCGTGAATTTCCGCATGACCTCCGGGCCGGTACTGGCGCGCGCAGGAGATCTTGCCGCGATCCTGACCAATCTCGAGGCGCGCGACGTGCTCTTTATCGATGAGATCCACCGGCTGAATCCGGTGGTCGAGGAGGTGCTTTATCCTGCGCTGGAGGATTTCGAGCTTGATCTGGTCATCGGCGAGGGGCCTGCAGCGCGCACGGTGCGCATTGAGCTGCAGCCTTTCACGCTGGTCGGAGCAACCACGCGCATGGGGTTGCTGACCACACCGTTGCGCGACCGGTTCGGCATTCCCACACGTTTGCAGTTTTACACCGAAGATGAGTTGTTCATCATTGTGGAACGCAACGCCCGCAAACTTGGCGCACCTGCGGATGAGGGCGGGGCGCGCGAGATCGCCCGCCGGGCGCGCGGCACACCGCGGATTGCCGGGCGGCTTTTGCGCCGGGTCGTGGATTTCGCCGTGGTCGAAGGCGACGGGCGGGTCACCAGAGAGCTGGCTGATATGGCGCTGACCCGGCTCGGAGTGGATCAGCTGGGTCTCGACGGAGCGGACCGGCGCTATCTGACGCTGATAGCAGAGAACTACGCCGGCGGGCCCGTGGGCATTGAAACGCTCAGCGCGGCGCTGAGTGAAAGCCGCGATGCACTCGAAGAGGTCATTGAGCCGTTTTTGCTGCAGCAGGGGTTCATACAGCGGACACCGCGCGGGCGGCTGCTGGCGCAGAAGGCCTGGACACATCTGGGGATGGTCCCACCGGGGCCCGCGCCCGATCTCTTTGGCGGGCAGGGCTGATGCCGCGGGCGACAGATAACAGCGCCGGACGAGGACCTTAATGGACGCGGACGAAACAGCAGCACTTTTTACCCGCAGCGACGGCAGCTTTGCCTTTGCACGCTGGGGACGGCCTGTGGCACCGGTGATTTTCGGGGTGACAGATGAGACACTGGCGGTTGTGAAGGGCGCGCTGGAAGCCGTCATGGTGCTCAGCGGTCACCGGATGGCGGAGACGGACCCCGAGCTTGGCAGCAATATGATGGTGTTCTTTTTCTCCGATTGGGATGAGTTGCCTCAGGTGCCGGGGCTCGACCGCCTGGTCAACGATCTGGTTCCGCTGGTCGGCCGGCTGAAAGAGCAGGAGGCCAATCAGTACCGGGTCTTTCATTTCGACGGGCAGGGCGCCATTAAAGCCTGTTTTGTGTTTCTGCGGATGGACGAGCATCTCAGTGCAGTACCGGCGGAGACCCTGGCGCTCAGCCAGGTGGTGCAGTCGGTGCTTTTGTGGTCGGATCTGGCGTTCCGCGACCGCTCGCCGCTTGCCGTGTCCGGCGACAAGACCATTCTGCGCCCTGATATCGCCGCACTGATCCGGGCGGCCTATGATCCGGCACTCCCGCCTGCGGCATCCGATCCGGGCCTTGCGATGCGTCTGGCCGCCCGGGTGGGGCTTCTGCAGTGAGCGCGCCCGGGCCTCTGAGTTTTACCCTTGAATGGCAGGTGGCCCGGAACAGTCACGATCCTGACGGTGTTCCAACCCGTTACGCCGACAGTATCCGGCTTTGCCTGCGCAAGGCGCAAACGCTGGTGGAGCGTAAGCTGATTGAGGGTAAAAACGCACTGCACGAGCACCGGGGCGAGGTGCAACCGGCGCCGGCCTTCGGGGTGCGGGATGTTTTCGGAAGGGATCAGATGACTGTCACGCCCTGCCACAATCACCGCGATGTGCTTGCCGCGGAGACGCTTGATTTCAATGCGGCGGCGCTGGTCTGCCGCGCCGCCGCCCGGCACCGGGATATCTGAGCCGATGCATCGTTTTCCGATCCGCGTATATTACGAAGACACCGACATGGCGGGCATCGTCTATTACGCCAATTATCTGCGCTTCATCGAGCGGGCGCGCAGCGACTGGGTGCGCGAGGCGGGCATCGACCAGCTGACGATGAAGGCGCAGGGCGTGGTTTTTGCCGTGCGCAGGGTCGAGGCAGATTACCTGTTGCCTGCAGTTTTCGACGATCAGCTGGAGGTGTATACCACCATCTCGCAGATGACGCCGGCGCGAATGATCATGGCGCAGAAAGTCTGGCGGGGCGACACCCTGCTTTTTCAGGCCGAAGTGACGATTGTCTGCATCGGAGCGGGTGGAAAACCAGCGCGTTTGCCAGCAGAACTCCGCTTACTGCCGGTCACGCGACCCACCTGACAGCATAGTGATAGCAATCTGTCTTGCAGTGGGGTAGGGTCCTGAGACAATGGAGCCGGCAAACCGGCCCACGGCGGTATTGAGCAAAGAGCAGGCATATGGAAGCAGAGACGCTGGCACTGGCGCATGAGATTGATTTCTCATTTTTCGGGCTGTTCGCCCGTGCGACCCTCATCGTAAAAATCGTGATGATCATGCTGATCGTGGCCTCCTTCTGGTCCTGGTCAATCATTGTCATCAAGCTGATCCAGTACCGGCGCGCCCGCGCCGAGGCTGCGGTTTTCGATCAGGCCTTCTGGTCGGGAGAACCGCTGGATTCGCTCTTTGAGCAGACCGGGCCTGCGCCCTCGGGCAGCGCGGAGAAGATATTCGCCGCCGGCATGACCGAATGGCAGCGCTCGCACCGCGATGACGGCGGGCTGATTGCCGGGGCCACCGCGCGCATCGACCGCTCGATGGATGTGGCAATCAACAAAGAGGCAGAATATCTTCGCAACGGGCTGACTGTGCTGGCAACCGTGGGTTCATCGGCACCCTTTATCGGGCTTTTCGGTACGGTGATCGGGATCATGAACGCCTTTATCGAGATTGCGGAGCAACAGAACACCAACCTTGCTGTTGTGGCGCCCGGCATTGCCGAAGCGCTGCTGGCCACCGGTCTGGGGCTTCTGGCCGCGATCCCGGCGGTGATTTTCTATAATAAGCTGAGTTCGGATGCCGATCAAATCCTGGGGGGGTACGAATCCTTTGCGGATGAGTTCGCCACCATCCTCAGCCGCCAGCTGGACAGCTGAGCGATGGGAGCCGGAGTCATGCAAAAGCAGGGCGGGGCCACCAAACGGCGCCGCCGGACCTCGCGCGCGCAGCCGATGGCAGAGATCAACGTCACGCCCTTTGTCGATGTGATGCTGGTGCTGCTCATTATCTTTATGGTGGCAGCACCCTTGCTGACCGTTGGTGTGCCAGTGGAGCTGCCGAAAACGGCGGCCGGAGCACTGCCCACGGATCAGGAAGAACCGCTGACGGTGACGATCCTGGCGGACGGCAGTATTCAGATCCAGACAACTGAGACCGCAGGCGATGAATTTATCCCCAAGCTACGGGCGATTGCAGCAGAGCGCACCTCTGACCGGGTGTTTTTGCGCGCGGACGGCTCCGTGCCGTATCTGCGGGTGATGGAGGTCATGGGCGCTCTGAATGCCGGCGGTTTCTCCAACATTGGTCTGGTGACCGATATCGGCGGGCCGACGCTTGACGGCGCCGACGCGTCCGGCGGTACGGGGCAGTAGGGCGCGGCGGTGCATACCGGCCATTACATATCGGGAGCCGGGCATCTGGTCCTGCTGGGCTGGCTGGCCTTTGGCGATGTGTTTTCGGCCGAACCTCTGCCCTTTGAGATGTCTGAGGTTTCCGTGATCTCGGGCGCCGAATATGCGGCAATGGTGGCGGCGGCGCAGTCGCCGCAATCGGTCACAGAAGTGGCCCAGCCGGCCAGCCCCGAGGTCACGCCGGATGCGCCGGAGGTGTCTTCAGCACCTGATGAGCAGACCGAGACCGCCCCTCCCGCCCCGGCTGAGACGCCGAGCGAAGAAACCCCTCCCGATGTCACCCAGATTACGCCGCCACCACCGCAGGCCGATGTGAGCGATCAGGCGCCTGAACTGCCACAGCCCCCGGCGGATGTGGCCGTCGATGTGCCGCAGATCAGCGATACCGCCGTGCCCGAAGCCGTGGACCGCGTGGCCCCCGAGGCTGTTACACAGCCCGACCCCGAAGCGACCCCCGACCCGGTGGAGCAGGAAGCGGTGGCTCAGGATGAGACAGGCGAACAGGAGCAGGAGCCGGCAGAGGCCACTGCCCCCGAGGCCGCCGCAACCGAGATCGTGACGGAGGCCGAAAAACCGGCCAGCACGCTGTCAACCAGCCCGCGTCCGCCTGCGCGGCCAAAGGCGCCGGCACCGCAGACAGTGGCGCAGCCTGCACCTGATGCGACACCGGCCCCGCCTGCCGAAACACCGGCGCCTGCTTCCGATGCTCTGAACGACGCGCTCGCGGAAGCACTGGAGACGCCGTCTTCTGCGCCGGCAGTGCCCAGTGGCCCTCCGCTGACAGCAGGTGAGAAAGAAACCCTGCGTGTGGCTGTATCAAACTGCTGGAATGTCGGATCACTTTCCACTGATGCGCTGCGGACAACAGTTGTGGTCACCGTATCCATGACGCAGGATGGGAAACCGGTGACGGGCTCGATTACGATGGCCTCAAGTTCCGGCGGGTCGGATACTGCCGCGCGTCAGGCCTTTGAGGCGGCACGCCGGGCGATCATCCGCTGCGGGGCGTCGGGTTTTGATCTGCCGGCTGATAAATACGGCCAGTGGCAGGAAATTGAAATGACGTTCAATCCTGAAAGGATGCGTGTCAAATGAGACTTCAGGCATTTTTTACCGGACTTGCGATGGCGTTGACGCTGGTTGCGGCTCCGCCGGTGCCCGCACAGGACGGCCCGCTGCGTATTGAGATCACCGAAGGGGTGATTGAGCCGCTGCCCTTTGCCCTGCCGGTCTTTGAAGCTGAAACCGCCGGAGCGGGAGACCTTGCCGCACAGATCAGCCAGGTGGTCTCTGCCGACCTCATCGGCACCGGGCTCTTTCGCGAAATCCCGGCCTCGGCGTTTATCAGCAATGTAAGCAGTTTTGCAGCACCGGTGCAGTATGCGGACTGGAAAGCGATCAACGCTCAGGCGCTGATCACCGGCGCGACTGCGGTCAACGGCGGACAACTGACTGTGAAGTTCCGGCTTTATGATGTTTTTTCAGGGGCCGAGATGGGTTCAGGTCTGCAGTTCTCCGGCACGACGGAGGGCTGGCGGCGCATGGCGCACAAAGTGGCGGATGCAGTTTACAGCCGGATCACCGGCGAGGGCGCTTATTTCGACAGCCGCGTGGCCTATGTGGCCGAAACCGGGCCCAAGGATGCCCGGCGCAAGCGGATCGGCATCATGGATTACGATGGTGCCAACGTGCAATATCTTACCGGCGACGACTCCATTGTGCTTGCGCCGCGGTTCTCGCCAGACGGGCGCAGCATCCTCTATACCAGCTATGAGACGGGATATCCGCGCATCTATCTGCTCGACGTAGCCTCGGTGCAGCGCCGGGCGCTGGAAAGCCAGGAAGGCACAATGAGTTTCGCGCCACGCTTTGCCCCGGACGGGCAGCGTATCGTCTTTTCGCTGAGCCAGGGCGGTAATACTGATATATATGCGCTCAACCTCAGCGGCGGCGCACCGGTGCGCCTGACCTCGGCGCCCTCGATCGAGACCGCGCC
>NZ_JAHEHZ010000230.1 GCF_024639605.1 Roseobacter sp.
CTGCACTAACACCTGTCAAATCAACCTTTATTGGCTGCTTTGTCTTTTTGGGGAATGCAGTCAGTGTCCCTTCCTGCATGATAGCGTTGATCATGTTGTCGTCTTTGATGACAAAGTAAGCTCCCTTGTATTCTCCACGCAGGTCCTTGCTTTTCATACCGCGCGCTTTGCCGTCGAATACAAAACCGTTTACATCAATCTCGACCTTCTGGCGGTTTTTGATATCAACATCGGCCAAAGTGAACACGCCAATGTAAGCGTGTTTCTTATTTTTTGTCAGGCCGATCTGAATTGCATGTCCAAAGTCGTCAGTGCGTTCGATGAAGCAAGCTTCACGCTCTGCATCGATAAAGATATTCCATCCTTCAACTGGTGACCCATAAGGAGCGAAGCCGTCTTCTGCGCCCGGAATGGGGTCTGCGGCGTTTGCCGGGATCGCAAAGCTCAGAGCTGCGATACAGGCACTTACGGTGATTTGCATTAATTTCATTGTCGGTTCCCATCTAGGTTAAGTAATAAAATGACGCGGACTAGCTGACAGAAATTCGAGTTTTGTCGGCGTAGCGGAGCGTCAACGCCGGTCATAAACCGTATCGCTTCGATACAGTCAACCATCGATTGTAGACGCCATCGGGCCGTACCCGGAGTTCTGGGTAATCCCTTAACGGGACCTTTTGGATTTTCTTTCCCAAAGCAGAGGTTTCTAACGGTTTCTAAGTGTCCGATCTGCGGAAACTGCGGTCTTCAAGGTTACCGAAAACACCCTCCGCAAACGGCGGATTGAACGCAATAGTTGTCGGGTTTCGTCGCAAATTTTAGAACACTGATGGGGCGCTGGCTGCAATCAGACGAGATCATGTCACAAACAATTTGGTGTTCCGCTTAGGCTCACGGCATAAGATCCCGGCACATGGCGAGATTAGATGGTATGCGGGTAAATAGGACGAGGCACTTATGAATAGACCAAGCGTGTTGAGGTCTATGTGATGCTCAATAAAATTGGGCGACGCACAATAGGAAAGGCGTCGCCCAGATAAGTCTGAAAAAACTCCTAGTTACCCCACCAGTACTTTGAACAACCCTGAGTATAGCGTGAAGTTGCAAAAAGTAAGCAAGAAATCGCTCAACAAATGCTTCAAAAATGGAAACAGTTTGTTTCCATTTCATCCGCAGTTGCTTTGTTCTATCTGAAGCTCTGACTTAAACGCGAATTAACCCTAAATATTTCAATTGATTACTGTCCGTCGTCAGATAATTTGGGACAGCTGAGCGTTTCTTGATTGGAGGCTCTGGCTCATCCTTGATTGAGTTTACGCGTTTTCAGTTTTGTGGCGCAAGCGCCGTTCGTTCATTGTTTTTCGCTTGATCTCCTCTCGCTGTTTCAAGATTTGCTCCGCGCGCCCAAAGTAGACGTCAGCGGGCGTCAGGTTGCCCAGGCTCTCGTGGTACCTTTGGTTGTTGTAATATTCGACGAAGGCTTCGATCTGGGCTTCGAGATCGCCGGGCAGGAAGTAGTGCTCCAGCAATACGCGGTTCTTCATCGTTTGATGCCAGCGTTCGATCTTGCCTTGCGTCTGTGGGTGGAACGGTGCGCCGCGGATGTGGTCCATGCCCTTGTCTTCGAGATAATCAGCCAGATCGCCCGCGATGTATGACGACCCGTTGTCGCTCAGCAGCCTGGGCTTGGTTGCCACGATTGCGTTTGCGCACCCTGAAGCTTCCAGCGCCAGATCAAGCGTGTCGGTCACATCCTCCGCTTTCATCGTGGTGCAAAGTTTCCAAGCTATGATGTAGCGGCTGTAGTCATCGAGGATCGTGCTGAGATAGAACCACCCCCAGCCAACCACCTTGAGATAGGTGAAGTCGGTCTGCCAGAGCTCGTTTATTCGGGTGGTCTTATCCTTGAACTCGTTGGCCGCCTTGATCACGATATGCCTTGGTGCGGTGATCAGGTCCTCAGCCTTCAGGATGCGGTAAGCCGATGATTCCGAGATAAAATACCGCTCATCATCGGTGTATTTCACCGCCAACTCGCGGGGCGTCAGATCCTCATGTTCAAGGGCAAACTCAATGAAGGCCTCCCGCGTCTCATCCGGGATGCGGTTCCACACAGACTGGGGGCACGGTGCCGTATCTTCCAGTGCATCGACACCACCTTCAGACCACAGATCGTACCAACGGTAGTAGGTCGTGCTGGGAATGCCGATCGTCTCCAGCGTCCGGCGTGTCGGCAGATGTGAGGCTTCCACAGTGCGGATGATCTCAAGCTTCTCTGATCCAGGGTACCTCATACCTCGTACTCCCCATCCCCGAGCATACTTTTTTTGAGCAGCCGGTTTTCCAGGGTCAGGTCAGCAACCGCCTCCTTCAGGGCCGCAGATTCCGAACGCAATTCCTTAACCTCAGGCGAGCTTGCTTGTCGCGCGGTGTCACCCGCCAGGCGTTGCTTGCCTGCTTCCAGAAACTCCTTTGACCAGGAATAATACAGGCTCTCGCTGATCCCCTCGCGGCGGCACAGAGCAGCGATGCTCTCCTCACCGCGAAGACCCGCCAAGACAATGCGGATCTTCTCTTCCGGGGAATGTAAGCGCCGCGTCTTGCGGCGAATGGTTTTGACCAGCTTATCCGCTGCGTCTTTCGATGTTCCGGATTTCTTGTTCATCTTCGCTCCATAATGGCTGCGATGAACCAGAAATCCTCCGTTAGAAAAACCTCAGATCTGTCCCACAAGCGCTGACGTTAGACAATGCTTTCAACACCGCCTCCTCCATGGGACGGCTGACCCTGAACGTGCTCTTGTCCTTCGCCCAGTTCGAACGCGAGGTCACCGCCGAACGCATCCGCGACAAGATCGCGGCCTCCAAGAAGAAGGGCCTCTGGATGGGCGGCGTGCCACCTCTTGGCTATGATCCGCATCCCGACCCCAACGCCCGCGAGCTGGTGGTCAACAAGGATGAAGCCCGGACCGTCCAGACCCTCTTTGATCTCTATGACCGGCATGGCTCCCTCGCCGCTGTCGAACGGGAAGCGGCTGAACTGGGGCTCAGATCGAAGCGTCACCGCTTCCGCTCCGGTCGGGAACAGGGCGGCAACCGAATGTCCGGCGGGCAGATCCACAAGATCCTGCTGAACCCGGTCTACCTCGGGCAGATCCGTCACAAGGACAAGATCTGGCCCGGCAAGCATCCCGCCATCATCGACGAGGCCCTGTGGGACCGGGTTCAGCAGAAGCTGCAGCAGGCAGCACGGCGCGGCCGGGGCCGAACCATCGGAGCCTCCGATCCAGCCCTGCTCACAGGCAAGCTCTGCGATGACACCGGCGACCGGCTCACGCCCACCCACAGCATCAAGTCGGGCCGGCGGCATCGATACTATGTCTCCAACCGCCTGATCTCCGGCGGACCCGATCCAACCGGCTGGCGCCTGCCGGCACGCGCGCTCGAGAAGAGCATCGCTGATCTGATCGCCGCTCACCTTGGCATGGCCGCAGACGAACACCGGTTGCTTGCAACGCCCGATCTGCGCGGCAACGGCAGCGTGCACGACACTGCCGCAGAGCTGGTTGAGCACCTCGGCAAACCAGAACCGGACCTGCTGCGCGTCTTGCTGGCCTCGGGAACGGTCACCGCGCAAAAGATCCATCTGACCTTGGATAAGGTCGAGGTTGCAACGCGCCTCGGCGTTCCGGTCGATGACCTTGCTGCAAACCTATGCGACATCCACGCGCCGCTCCGACTGCGGCGTCGCGGTGTCGAGGCAAAGCTGGTGA
>NZ_JAHEHZ010000017.1 GCF_024639605.1 Roseobacter sp.
CATCAGACCTTCACTGTCGCCGTTGCCGCGGATATCGACGCGGATGCAGGCATAGCCACGCGCGGCAAACCAGGGGTGGGTCAGCGCATCGCGTGCGCAGGTGCCGTCGCGCTTGCGGTAGGGAAGGTATTCCAGAATAGCCGGAACCGGATCGTCTCCGGCATCGACGGGCCGCCAGACCCGTGCAGAAAGACGGCACCCATCTGACAGGGTGATGCCCATATCGGGCAGCTCTTCGATCTCGCGCTGGATTTTTCCGGTCATGCGCTGACGGTTGCCGGACCGGCGGCTTCTGTCAAGCGCAGGTCGTCATGCTTTTAGAGCGATCACGAGGTCCATCACATTCGTGCCTGTGGGTCCGGTGCGCAGCAAAGCGCCGCGCGCATCGAGCCAGGGGCCTGCGTCGGCGCGGTCCAGGGCGTCTTCGCCTGATGCCTCCCAGGTATCACCGTCGATGATCGCGCCCGCCGCATCGGTGGGCCCGTCGGTGCCGTCGGTGCCTGCAACCAGCACCTGCAGCCCCTGCGTGCCGGCAATGGCGCGCGCGATCAGCAGGGCAAGCGCCTGGTTGCGTCCGCCCTGGCCGGGGTTTTCCGGTAGCACGACGGTGGGCTCGCCGCCGAAAAGATGCAGACCCGGTGCACCGGTTGTCAGGCGCTCTGCGATCTTTGGCGCGATGGTGTTGATGTCATCGTAAAGGGTCTCCGCATCGGTCTGCACCGGCAGGCCACGCTCTGCCGCCGCGGCCGAGACGGCAGCCCGGGCGATGCGGTTGCTTGCCACAATGCGCGGGTAAAATTCAAAGGAAGGGTTTTCCGGCGCGTCTCCGATGCCCGATCCGATCACCGACAGCGCATCGCCCTGCACATCCGAGATCGCCAGCGTGCTTACCCGCGAGCCCTTAAATTCCCGGAGCAAAGCGCCGCCCTTAATGCGGCTCAGCTTTTTGCGGGCGGCGTTCATGGCATGTATGTCCGCGCCTGAGGCCAGCATGTCGCGCGCCCGCGCGCTCAGGCCTGCCAGATCGAGCCCGTCCACCGGGTCCTCGGCCAGTGCCGAGGCACCACCCGAGACCAGCATCATCAGATGAGTGCCTTGCGCCATCGCACCTGCGACCTCGCGGATGCGCGCGCCTGCCTTCAGCGAGTTTTCATCCAGAACGGGATGGGCCGCCTCGATGATCTCGGCATGATCGGGGGCATCCTCGCTGTGGCCGTATTTGGTCACGATCAGCAGCGGTACCTCGCCGAACTGATCCGCCGCCGCGCGCGCCATGGCAGCGGCGGCTTTGCCCACAGCGATGATCTGATCCGGCGCGGGGCAGGGCGTGTCGATCAGCGCGTTTGCCACAGATGTATCGCCGCGTACGGCCCGGACGCCTGCGTCAAAAAGCGCCCGGAGGAGGTCTTTATTCTGCATAGCCGGATTTCTGCCTGTGAACGTGACGGCTGACAAGTCTGCTCAGGAATTTTCTGTGTCGAGCCAGATGGTGACGGGGCCGTCATTGACAAGTGCCACTTTCATCTCTGTTCCGAACCGCCCGGTTTCGACAGGAATGTTCAGGTCCCGCAGGCAATCAGCGAACTGCAGATACAGCGTTTCGGCCTCATCGGGTTTTGCGGCCCCGGAAAAGCCCGGTCTGTTGCCGCGCGAGGTGTCTGCGGCGAGCGTGAACTGGCTTACCACAAGTGCACTGCCACCGGTTTGCGTGAGTGAGAAGTTCATCCTGCCCTCCGGGTCCCGAAAGATGCGCAGTTTTGAGATCTTTGCTGCCAGGGCGCGGACCGTGTCAACGTCGTCGCCGGGCATCGCGCACACAAGAATGAGCATCCCGGGCCCGGTGCGGCCGGTTACTTCGTCGTCAACGGTGACGGAGGCCTCGGTGACCCGTTGCAGCAGGGCCCTCATGATCGCAGGTCCAGAATGTCCGCCACCGCGGCCCGTTCGGTTCGAAATCCGTTGGCCGGGTGGTCGGCGTCGGCGTAGCCAAAGGAGATGGCGCACAGGACCATGCAATCGTCGGGCAGGTCGAAATGTCCGCGCACGAAACCTGCGTAAAAAGCGATGGCCGCCTGGGCAATCGTATCGACCCCGCGGGCGCGTGCGGCCAGGGTGAAGGCGGTGACGAAGCCACCGCTGTCCATTGCGCCATAGGCGCCGAGTGCGCGCGGGCTCGTGATAATGGCCACGTGCGGCGCGTCAAAAAGGGAATAATTGCGCATCATCTGTGCCGCCGAGGCTGCCCGGTCGCCTTTCTCAACGCCCACTGCTTCGTAAAGCTGCCAGCCGCAGGCCCGGCGCCGGTCGCCGTAGATGCCGGGATAGCCGTCGGGCGGATCGAGATCGGGCGCGGGGGTGCCGCCGGCCACCGCTTCCTGGAGGGCATTGCGGAACCGCTCCGTCGCATCGCCGGTGGTCACCGTGACCTGCCAGGGCTGGGCATTGCACCAGGACGGCACATGGCGCGCAGCATCGATGATCGCCCTGATGTCAGTTGGTGACACCGGGTCGGGGCGGAAGGCCCGGCAGGAATAGCGCGCCTGCAAAAGGCCTGTGAGGGTGTCATAGTCGCTCATTGGTTCATCGCATAGAGATAGCCGAATACGGCCGCGACAATCGCCCCCGCGATCACCGCAAGCGCGATTTTTATTGTGGACCAGGGCCGCTCGCCCTGCACCTTGCCCGTGCGCCCGTTGACCACAAAACGAAAGGTCTCTCCCCGGTATTTATAGGCCGCCAGCCACACCGGCAGCAGCACATGTTTAAAAGTTACATCGCGCACGGTTGTATCCACCGAATGAATACGCTGGCGGTCACCGCCGATATCAAAGCGGATGTCGCGGGCAATAGTCGCATCCATGACGGCGCGTGCCTCGGCAAAGCCTTCTTCGAGGGTCACTGCATAGCCTTCGGCGCGAAAGCCGGCGAGGTATTCGGGCGTGTAAGGCTCGAGCGCGGCCAGATCCCAGGGCGCCAGCGCATCGGTGAACCGTTTGGGCAGGCTGCGCGAGGCCAGCACCAGAACGTCGTCGAAAAAGCGTGCGACGCGGCCGCTGACTGAGCGCCAGAGCACTTTGGCCACCCGCACTTTCTCCGGGCCCTCTTTGCGCATCACTGTCCGGGTTTCGTAATAGACTGTGCCACGCTCGCCGGTATAGCCCGACGCGGTATCGGCATCGAAGGTCCAGTAGGGGACATAGATACCCTGCATTCTGCGCCCCTTACGAGCGTAGTCTTTGAGGCCTGAGGGGGCAAACCACAAAGCGCCGAGCCAGTCGTTCATCGCCGCATGCGCGGTCGGCTCGTCAAGGCCAAAGGGCAGGACCGCGCGCGGTTTGATATGCCGGTGGGTGCCGGTATCGGCAACTACGGGTGTGGCACAGAAAGGACATTCGGTGGCGTGTACCTGCGGGTCAAATTCCACTTCGGCCGCGCAGTTGGGGCATTTAGACACCCGGGTAACTTCCATATCCGCCCGCGGCAGGGCATCGCTGAGCGCTTCCTGAAAATCAAGCTCGCGGATGGTGGCGGCGCGCCAGGGCCCGTGATCGAGAGGTTCGGTATTGCCGCAATGATCGCAGATCATCTGCCCTGCGCCAGGATCAAAGCGAAGATCGGAGCCGCAGGTATCACAGGGGAAATGATGCTCTGCCTGCGGTGTGACGGGCGCGGGTGGAGGCAGATCAGAAGCCATCTCTATCCTTTCCGCACAGGCAGCATGCGGCGCAGCGCGCCATCGTTCAGCGTCGTGCTGCGCCACAGATTAAAGATGCCGTGCAACAGCCCCGCGCCCAGCAGGGCGACCAGCAAATTGCGCGGCGAGGGACCTGGCAGGGCATTGCCTGCGGCCGCTGTGAGAACCGCCAGCGCACTCCAGCCAAGCAGGGCATAAAGCGCGCGATGCACCCAGGGGTGGGCTGCGCGCAGACCGCCGGTGAGTTTCGGCCCTGGGCCGTTCATCAGGCCGAAAACAAGTGCGAGGCCCGTCATCGCGAGCCCCGCCAGACCGAAGGCCCAGGACAGCACGGCATGGCTGCTGCCCGCGGCCAGCAGCAGCATCAGCAGGCAGAGCACCGACCAGTGCAGAATTACGGTCAGGGTGCGGCGGGTCACCGGGCGGCTCCTTTTTCCTGCGACGGCAGGCTGTGTTTCACAGGAACCTGTGAAGCGCGCGCGGCACCATAATGCGCAGGGCATTGTCGTGCAGACCAAAATGACGCCAGATGTGAAAAAGAGCGTGCCCGGCCACAAGAGCGGCCAGTGTGTAAAACTCGACGGCGTGCACGAAGCCCACCAGATCGTTGGCGCGGGGCAGGCCCAGAGGTGGTGCGATGGGAACGATGCCGCCGGCCCAAAGCAGCACTGTCGAGGTCAACCCCAGCAAAAATCCTGTCAAGGCCACCAGAAACAGCCCCCAGATCAGCGTGCGGTGCATCAGTGAATGGAAAGTGCGCAGCAGCCCCGTGAGCTTTGGTCCCGGGCGCCCGGCAAGGCCGCGTCGCATGTAGTCGGCCGTCCAGAGCAGCGCAAGGCTGACAAAGATCAGACCGAGGACCGAGTGAAACATAAAAGCTTCCTCGCCCAGCGGGCGGATGTCGTCGGGCTGTACAAAGGTAAACCAGAGCACGAGCGGCAGCATGCTCCAGTGCAGCCATTTTAACCATGTGCGGCGGTGGTATCTCAAGCGGGCCTCCCGGCACGGGGTGGGATCCTTTCATATACGCGCAAGGCAGCGTTTCAGTTTCACGCAGGTGGCGGGGGTGGTGGTGGAAGTACGGTAAACAGCTGCGCCAGTTCCGTCACATCACCTGCGGTCATCCAACCGTCCTGGCCAGGCGTCCAGACCATGGTTTCACGCGTCAGGGCACCATCTGAGGCCATCCGCCCCAGCGATGCCTTGGAGAACGGACCGCGGGTCTGGCCGTTTTCCGCAATGTGCCAGACATGTTCCACGGGCGGCGGTGGCGGTGGTACTGCCGCGCCGGCGGGACGGGCGCCCCACGGGCCGGCCTGCTGCGCCATCGTATGTCCGATCTGCATGCCAAGACCCGCGCCGACACCGGCCTGAATGGCACCTGCTCCGGCACCGTCACGTCCTAGTGCTTCGGCGGCCTGAAACTGCATGTATTCATTGAGGTTGCCGATAACGCCCATGGAGGAGCGTTTATCCATCACCTCTTCAACTGCGGGTGGCAGTGATATGTTCTCAATATAAAGTTCCGGCATGGCAAGGCCGTATTCGGCGAGTTGCGCGCCGATTTCTTTGCCCACAAGCGTGCTGAGTTCGCGGGTGTTCGCGGCCATATCCATCACCGGGATGCCGGCGCGGGCAATGGTGCGTGAAAACTCCTGCACGATGATATTGCGGATCTGAAAGCTGATCTCGTCCATCGTGAATTCCCCATCGGTTCCAACGATTTCCACGAGGAACTTCGCAGGATCCGAGACCCGGATGGAATAGGTGCCAAAGGCCCGCAGACGCACCGGCCCGAATTCCGGATCACGGCAGATCACCGGGTTTTTCGTGCCCCACTTCAGATCGTTGAAGCGGGTGGTGTTTACGTAATAGATCTCGGATTTGAACGGGCTGCGGAAACCATGATCCCAGTGCTGCAGCGTGGTCATGATCGGCATGTTATTGGTCTCGAGCATGTAAAGACCGGGTGTAAAGACATCTGCCAGTTGTCCTTCATGCACAAAGACCGCTGCCTGACCTTCGCGCACAGTCAGCTTTGCGCCGTACTTGATCTCATGCCCCTCGCGTTCGAAACGCCAGACCATCGTGTCACGGGTGTTATCCGTCCAGTGGATGACATCGATGAATTCTCCGGAGAGAAAATCAAAAATACCCATAATGTCAGTCCTTTATATTGTTGTCATCATGTAGTGCATCAGCATTGTTAAAGCGGCCCACTGACCAGTTCGCGGGCGATGATGCGGGTGATTGGTGCGGCTTCGTCCTCGCGCATGCCAGGCTTCAGCCGCGGGTCATAGAGCATTTTCAGCAGCAACTCATCGTGGTTCGTCAGCAGCGCAAATTCGTCGTCGTCGTTAAAGATCGAAGGGCGCGCATCCCGGCTGTCGTTGGCCAGGCCCATCCCCTGTGCCAGCTCTTCGTGAATACAGCTCAGCCGCAGAAGCCCGGGGTTCTCCGCGCGGATCAGTGCCACGGCGGCCGTATATGTGCTGGCATCCGTTCCGGCGGCATAGGCTGCAACCGCGCAGTAGGTGTCGCGTGAGAGCGTTCTGAGCGCATCAAGGCTGCTCGCGGTGATGCCAGGAATTCGTGCCGCAGCGGCATCGAGGGCGGTACTCCGGTCGTCTTCACTGGCAATCACAATCACAAAATTCGGTCGCCCGAAAAAGCTGATCGGATGGCCGGAAACATCCGAAAGTCTTCTGGCGTAGTTGCGGATGTTGATGTTGTCAGCTTCGCGCTGGCTGGGCGGGACAGAGGCACCCGAAATGATTTCCATACGGATCGGTGACGACCAGCGGCGCAAGGGGCTTTCGCCGCCGCGTCCCTGCAGAGCGTTGGCATATTCGTCATAAAAGACGATCCGTTCAAAGTTTTTTGCCAGCGTGTCCGCGGAAAAGGGCGTGTCCGGGCCACCGCCGTCGTCACGCAGCAGGCCCTGACCCATCTGTGCGGTCTGCACCTGCACCAGATAGCTGCGCAGGGCGGCGCTCTCCTGAGAGGTTGGCACGATCTGCGGGGCCGGTGCTGCGACAGCGGGCCGGGCGCGGGGCACCGCACTGCTGGTCAGCACGCCCGTCTCACAGGCGGCCAGCGCCAGCAATGCGGCACTCACAGTGCACCCGTGCCTCAGCCTGTTGACGGACGCCCTCATGGACATTCAGCGCGGTACAGAAGTGCCGGTATTGTCCCCGGTGCCGTCGCCACGGGCTTTGGCCGAGGCAAGCGTATCGCGCAGCTTTGTCTCCATCTCTTTGAGGTCTTTCTCTGCTGCGGCCCGGCGGGCCTTGCCCTCGTCTGCGATCTGCAGCGATTCCTCGATGGTGCCGATCAGATCCGCATTGGCCTGTTTGACGGCCTCGATGTCGAAAACACCGCGTTCCATCTCTTCGCGGATCACCTTGTTGCTCTCGCGAAGGTTTTTCGCATTGGCTGTCAGCAGCTCATTGGTCAGGTCATTGGCGTCGCGCACCGCCGCTGCGGCCTCGGCAGAGCGCTGGATGGTGACCGCCTGGGCCAGCTGGGTCTCCCAGAGCGGCACTGTATTCACCAGCGTGGAGTTGATCTTGGTCACCAGCGATTTGTCGTTTTCCTGCACCAGACGGATCGAGGGCAGCGACTGCATCGTCACCTGACGGGTCAGTTTCAGATCATGCACCCGGCGTTCAAGGTCATCGCGGGCGGCGCGCAGATCACGCAGTTCCTGCGCCACCATCACCTGATCTTTCTCAGCGGCGGCCTCGACATCGGCAGCTTTGGCAGGGATCACCGTTTCATCCAGTTCGCGCAGCTTCTCTTCGCCGGCGGCGATGTAAAGCGCCAGTTCGTCATAGAACTGCAGCGTTTTTTCATACAGCACATCAAGCGATTTAATGTCTTTGAGCAGCGTATGCTCGTGTTTCAGCAAATCATCGGTGATGCGGTCAATCTGGTCCTGCACCTGCTCGAATTTGGCAGTGAACTGCGCAAAGGGCGCGGCTTTGCCCAGCAGTTTCTCCCACCAGCTGCGTTTGCGGCGCACGTCGAGCTCGGAGACCGAAAACCCCCGGATCGTCGAGACGATGTTGCGCAGGCTGTCGCCGGCCGGGCCCACGTCTTTGTTGCGCACACCGCCGAGCATCGCCTGGCTGATTTCCTGCAGCTCGACCTGCGCGCGGCTGCCAAAAGACACGATGGAGTTCGTATCCTCCATGTCGATCTCGTTCATGCGCTGTCTGATTTCTGCGCTTGCAGGTTCATCCGCATCGGCCAGCGTCACGATGGCATTGGCTTCTGCAGGCACCGGCAGCACGACCGCTGTTACTTCTTCGACCTGGGCCAGGGTTTTCTGGGCGCTCGCGCGTGTTGCCTCAGACATATCGGGTTCCTTTCGTTGCGGGCGGCGTCATTCTGTTCGGACCCCCTCGCGTTGCAGACGGTCCCGCAGGACCTCGATTTCGACCGTCAGGTCGCTGTGGTCATCCAGCAGCAGCTTTTCGTTGCGTGCCGCGAAATTCCGCTCCAGATCGTCCAGCAGGACAAGGTAGTCGGTTTTGGCCCTGGCGTCCCGGCTACGGGCATAGATATCTGCAAATTTGACCGAAGCATCCCGTGCGCCCATCAGATAGACGCCAAGATATTTGCGTGCGGCCGTCAGATCGCGCGGATCGTCCTCAACCGTGTTGATAAGCCTGCGGGCGGTTTCCTGAAACTGTTCCAGCCGGGTCATGACATCGCGGTCGCCGGCGCGCAGCAGCGCATCGCGCATGGCTGCGAGGTGTTTGTCAGCCTCATCGACCACGCGGGCCACGCGGTCCTGCTGAAAGGTATCGATGCCTTCCATCCCTTTGTCACTGAGCGGATCGGCGCCGAATGCGGCGAGATGAAGCCCGGTTACCACCATGCCAAAAAGCACCGCCGCCACCAGTCCGCTGCCATGGCTGACAGCGCCCAGCCCGATACCGGCACCCGCCAGCAAAGCGGCGAGAATTTTTCGTGGCAGAGCAGGGCGGCGCGCCACTTTACGGGCATGCCAGGAAGCCTCGGCCTGTAACCCGCCGCGCAACAGCCAGGCGCCGAGGCTGAGAATGCCGGCACCGGCAACACCGGTCGCAAGCCCGAGCGCGCCGTTAAAAAGCGAGGTGAAAAGCAGGGTCAGAGCGGGCAGGAACATCAGATTTGCCCGCGCGCCCGCCGGATCGACACGCGCTCCGGAATAGGAACCGGCCGGACGGTCAGACCCGTCTGTACGGCCGCCGGGGCTGTATTTTCCGCCAAAGCGCTGCGCCATGCGTCAGACCCCGCCCAGCAGTCCGGAGGTGATGCCGAGCATCACCAGGAGCAACGCCACATAGGCGGTTTTCTGAAACGTGGTCGGTGTCATGCTCTCTCCCTGCACGGCAGCTCAGTTTAATATAAGTGCATTGCTGCACCCGCGCCAGTTCTCAATCGGTCAGGCCCGGCGTGTGGGGGGCAATGCATCACCCGACGGTACAGTTCGCAGGCATATGTATCAATCTGGTGCCGGCCGGCGCGCTTTTACAGGGGGAATTTCGCCGCCCGGGCATCACGTTTTACGGCCTGTCACCGCTTCGGGCGGTGAGGTGCGCGGGTGTGCCTGACACCGGCGGGTCGTTTGCCGCCGGGTTTCTTCGAGTCGGTCACGCGGGCGGGGGCTGTCGGTACTTCGTCGGGCAGGCCCAGCTGGTCGCGCACGATTTTCCGGCGCACTTCCTCAACCTCGCCCGGCTTCAGGCTTTCCAGCCGGAAGGGGCCATAGCTGATGCGGATCAGCCGGTTTACGATGAGGCCCACATCGCCGAGCGCACGGCGTATTTCGCGGTTGCGCCCTTCGCGCAGTGACACGGTCAGCCAGGCGTTGGCCCCCTGCTGCCGGTCGAGGCTGACGGTCATCGGCTGAAATCTTTCGCCATCCACAGTCACGCCGCGGCGCAGCGGCTCAAGCGTATCATCCGTGGGCCGGCCGTTCACCCGCACCCGGTAGCGTCGCAGCCAGCCTGTCGAGGGCAGCTCAAGGCGCCGTTTGACCGCGCCGTCATTGGTCAGCAGCAGCAGACCCTCGGAATTGATGTCGAGGCGTCCGATGCTCATCACTCGCGGCATATCTTCGGGCAGGCTGTCATAGATCGTCTCCCGGCCCTTTTCGTCAGCATCTGTGCTCACGAGGCCCACCGGCTTGTGATAAAGCCACAGACGTGGCGGCTCAGGCGCGCCCACGGGTTTGCCGTCCACTTCTATTTTATCCGCTGCTGTGACGTTCAGTGCCGGTGAACCGATCACTTTGCCGTTCACAGAGACCCGGCCGATTGCGATCATGCGTTCGGCTTCGCGGCGGCTTGCGACACCGGCGCGGCTCAGGACTTTGGCAATGCGGTCGCCTTCGGGCGTTTTGGACGCGGTCATGGGGGCCGCATATCCTGTTCGGGGCTCTTGCGAAAGGGGCCGCTTTAGGAGACACCGGCACATGGTCTTTACGTCTTTCATGGAGCAGGCCCTCTCGGAGGCGCGCGCCGCGGCCAAACGCGACGAGGTGCCGGTGGGCGCGGTTGTCGCGGATGCGCAGGGTCGCGTCATCGCGGCGGCGGGAAACCGGACGCGGGAGCTTAACGATCCGACGGCCCACGCAGAGGTGCTGGCCATCCGTGCGGCCTGTGCATCACTGGGATCAGAACGGCTGACAGGCTGCGACCTCTATGTGACGCTTGAGCCCTGCCCGATGTGTGCAGCGGCCATTTCAGCGGCGCGGATCGCGCGGCTCTATTACGGGGCAGATGATCCTAAGTCGGGCGGCGTGGCGCAGGGGCCGCGCATCTTTTCGCATCCGCAGTGCCATCACGCGCCGGAAGTCTATGACGGCATCGCCGCCGAAGAATCCGAAGTCATGCTGCGCGCGTTCTTTCTGCACCGCCGCTGACCAGGACCCGTCTGTCCTGCACGGGCGGTTTTGACCGCTTTGGCTGCGCGCTGCTTCAGCTCTCAGAACTGCGCTCCAGCCGGAAGGTTTTATGCATACCGGAAAGGCCTTTCAGCGGGACATCGACAGCGTCGGCAAATGCGTAACAGACGCTGCGCCCCAGGAGGATCCGGGTGGCATCGGAGAGACGGATTTCGTCCGGGGCTGCACTGGCGGCGATGCGGGCGGCCTTGTTGACCACGGTGCCGAAAAAGTCGCCCTTGTTTTCGATCACCTCACCGGTGTGAATGCCAACGCGCAACTGCAAGGCAGGCTCGGTGCTGTCGGAAAGGCAGGATTGCTGCAGGCTCAGCGCGGCATCCAGTGCTGCGCGAGCGGTGGGGAAAGTCGACATCGTCCCGTCGCCCAGAGATTTGACCAGTGTTCCGCCGTGACGCGTCACGGTATCCGTCACCATGTCGAGATGTGCGTTAACCTTCAGCGTCCAGAGACGGTCGCCGACAAGATCCGCCAGCGCCGAGCTGTCGACCACATCGGTGAACATCACCGAGGCCAGACCCTCGCGACCGGCAGTCTCGAACCCATCGCGGGCTGCGGCCATCAGCGCATCCAGCGCGCTGTGTTCAATCCCCAGTTTCTCAAAGTTGGGTGTCGGGTTTGACAGGTGGATCTGCACGATTTTCTAGGCACCTGTTTCGAGGGTGAAGATGAATGTGATCCGGTATTCCGACGTCACGCCCGTGTCATGGAAATGAATGTCCGAGTGCCAGAAAGCCCAGCCGGTGCTGCCCTGTTCAAAGGCTTCGGTACTCTGGTTGCGGTAGCTGAAAGCGGGCACTTCGGCGAAGTGGTCGGGCAACCCGCGGCGCAGCACGCTGCCGCTCCAGAGCTCACCCGACGCGGTGCCGACATAGCGCAGTGCTGCATCCCGCGAGAGCAGGTTTTCGACGGTATCCCGGTCACATGTGCGCACAGCTTCATTCCAGCGCGTGACAATCGCCGCGATTTCCGGCGAGGGGGTGATCACAGGGAAATCGGCTCCATGACCTGCGGCTCGATCACATCAACACCCGGCAGGCCCGCGATCAGGTCGTCTGCGGACTGTTCGAGCAGATCAAAGGTGCGGTAGTGGCAGGGAATAACGGTTTTGAAATCGAAATAGCGCTTCGCGGCCCAGGCGGCGCCGGCCATGTCCATGGTAAAATGCCCGCCTGCGCTCAGGATGCCGATGTCGGGTTTATAGTAGGCGCCGATCCAGTCCATGTCGGCCATGATGCCGGTATCACCTGAGGCATAGACCGTGTGGCCCTCGCCCCGGATGATGAACCCGGCTTCGCGGCCGACAGGGGCGTCCGGTGCGCCGCCCAGCGAGGTGGAATGCAGCGCAGGCACGAGGCTCACTGAGACGCGGCCAAGCTGCACCGTGCCGCCCATGTTGAAACCCACCGTCCTGAGACCGTCATTGCCCTCAAACCAGGTCATCAGATCATAAATGCCGACTGCGGGTGCGCCGAGGGATTTCGACAGCGGCACCAGATCGGTGATGTGATCAAAATGCGCATGGGTGATCAGGATATGCGTCGCACCCCGCGTTGCGGGCGCGTGCTGGGCATCGGTGAGCATCGGGTTGCCGGTAAGCCAGGGGTCCAGGAGCAACACCTGATCCTCGATTTCGATGCGGAAACTGCCGTGTCCGAGCCAGATGATTTTCATTGAACCTCTCCCGTGATGCGATAGGTCGAGTGTAGTGCTGTTTTGTCGGGTTGGGGACCCTTGGCCGGGAGGTTTTTTCGCACCGCGCGGCCCCTGGTCCTGGACATTCAGGCAGGGCCAGCGGAAAAAGGGGCGTCAGAGAGCATGGACTGGACACGGGCGGTGGATGCCTATTGCGAGCGGACAGGGCCGGAATACTGGTCAGAGCCTGTGAATGCGATGACCAATCTTGCCTTTGTGCTGGCGGCGGCTGTGATGTGGCAGCGCGCGGCAGGTGCGCCGCTGGCACGCGCACTCTGTCTGGTGCTGGGGGCCATCGGGGTCGGCAGCTATCTCTTTCACACCCATGCAGAGGTCTGGGCGGGGATGGCGGATGTTATCCCGATCGGGATCTTCATTCTTCTCTATCTCTACGCGATGAACCGGGACGCCTGGGGGATGGGGGGCTGGCCCGCACTGGCCGTGACGGCGCTTTTTGTGCCCTATGCGGCCCTGCTGGTGCCGGTTTTTGAGAGGATCCCGGGGCTCGGGTCTTCGGCGGGCTATGCGCCGGTGCCGCTGCTTATTCTGATCTACGCTGTCCTGCTGCGCCGGCGTTTGCCTGAACTTGCGCGCGGGCTGGCTTTGGGCGCGGGGCTTCTGATTGTCTCGCTGGCCTTTCGCACAGCTGATCTGCCGCTCTGTCCGCAATGGCCTTTGGGCACGCATTTTGTCTGGCACCTGCTCAACGGCGTGATGCTGGGGTGGATGATCGCCATCTACCTGCGCTCCGGGCTTGGCAAGCGGCAGGCTGCGCGGTAAACGGCGCTCTGAGCTGAAAAGGAAACCTTTCGATGTCCATTGACGAGACCACAGCTGCGCGCGTCGCGAAACTGGCCCGGATCCGGGTCGAGCCTGAGGCCCTCCCGGCGCTGGCAGGCGAGTTCAACACCATTCTGGGTTTCATCGAGCAACTGCGCGAGGTGAATATCGAAGGGGTGGAGCCGATGACATCCGTGACCCCGCAGGTGCTGCCACAGCGTGCCGATGAGGTGCATGAAGGCGATCAGCAGGACAAAATCCTCGCGAATGCGCCCGACGCGCGCGAGGGGTTTTTCGCAGTACCGAAGGTGGTTGAGTAATGGGCGATCTGAACAAACTGGGGCTGGCAGAAGCGCGCGATGCGCTCAGGGCAGGCGAGACCACTTCAAAGGATCTTACAGAGGCTTGTCTTGCAGCCATCGAAGGTGCCGGCGCTCTCAACGCGTTCGTGCACAAAACACCTGAACTGGCGCTGGAACGCGCAGCGGCTGCAGATGCGCGGCTGGCTGCGGGAGATGCCCCCGCGATGTGTGGTCTGCCGATCGGGATCAAGGATCTTTTCTGCACCAAAGGTGTGGCGTCTCAGGCGGGTTCGCGGATCCTGCAGGGGTTTCTGCCGGAATACGAATCCACCGTGAGCCAGAAGCTTGCAGATGCAGGCGCGGTGATGCTGGGCAAGCTCAACATGGACGAGTTCGCGATGGGCTCGTCGAATGAAACATCCGTGTACGGCAATGCTGTTAATCCGTGGCGGCGCGGCAATGACGACGCGGCGCTGACGCCGGGCGGGTCCTCGGGGGGGTCCGCCTCGGCGGTGGCCGCGGATCTCTGCCTTGCCGCAACCGGCACGGATACAGGCGGGTCCATCCGGCAACCGGCGGCCTTTACGGGCACGGTCGGGATCAAACCAACCTACGGCCGCTGCTCGCGCTGGGGTATCGTGGCCTTTGCCTCCTCGCTCGATCAGGCCGGTCCGATGACCAAATCCGTGCGCGATGCGGCGATCATGCTGGAAGCGATGTGCGGGCATGACCCCAAAGACAGCACGTCCGCCGATATTCCGGTGCCCGATTTCGAAGCAGCACTGACTGGTGACATCCGTGGCAAAAAGATCGGTATCCCGAAAGAGTACCGCATGGACGGTATGCCCGATGAGATCGAAGCGCTCTGGCAGGACGGTATCGCGATGATGAAAGACGCCGGTGCCGAGATTGTCGATATCTCGCTGCCACATACCAAATACGCGCTGCCTGCCTATTACGTAATCGCGCCGGCGGAGGCGTCCTCTAACCTCGCGCGCTATGACGGAGTGCGGTACGGCCATCGTGCGTCGCTTGAGCAGGGTGACGGCATCACCCAGATGTATGAAAAGACCCGCGCCGAAGGTTTCGGGCCGGAAGTGCAGCGCCGTGTGATGATCGGCACCTATGTGCTCTCGGCAGGTTTCTATGACGCCTATTACAACCGCGCGCGCAAAGTCCGCACCCTGATCAAACGCGATTTCGAAGAGGTATTTGCCGCAGGGATCGACGCCATCCTGACACCGGCGACGCCTTCGGCGGCTTTTGGCCTCGGGGAGATGACCGATGCAGACCCTGTTGCGATGTATCTCAACGATATTTTTACCGTCACGGTCAATCTTGCCGGTCTGCCCGGCATTTCAGTGCCTGCGGGTCTCGATAAACAGGGGCTGCCACTGGGTCTGCAACTCATCGGACAGCCCTGGGCGGAGGCCGACCTGCTGTCGGCGGCCTATCGCCTCGAGCAATCGGCGGGATTTGTGGCAAAGCCCGGAAAATGGTGGTAGCCTTACTGGAAAACCAGAACACACAGGCTCTGATGATGCGCATCCGTTTAACTCTTGCACCCTTTCTGCTGGCCGGCCTTGCGGCCTGCGCCCCGCAAATTCCTGACAGTGCGCGGGGGGTCGGTTTCGATACCTACAGCATTCAGTCGCGTAACGCCGCGCTTGAATCCTCCACCACAAGGGTGCCTGACACAATCCTTGCGCCGCCCGGAGGCACTGGTGCTCCGGGGCCCGTGACCGGTTATGAGCCGGTCGCCGGTTCAGCTGAAGCGACAGCACTTGAAGCAACGCGGGTTCTCGAGGCCACACGCCCCGGCGGGGCGCAGGGTGCTGCACTGAACTCGGGTGTTGCTCCGTTGCAGGCAAGCCCGGCTAATCCGGCACCTGCTGCTGTGAACAACCCGGGTATCTCGGATGAAAATGATTTTGCCGCCGTGGCGGAACGTCAGACAATCGAAAGTGACGCGGCACGGATTGAGCGGAACAAAGCGCAGTACGAGGTTGTGGCGCCCACGGCGCTGCCCGAGCGCACAGCCGGAGATCAGCCCAACGTAGTGGCCTTTGCCCTGCAGACATCGCATCCGGTCGGAACAAAAGTTTATTCCCGCGCCGGCCTGAACGGCGCCGCACGGGCAGAACGTAACTGCGCGAAATATGCCTCGCCGGATCTGGCGCAGATCGAATTCCTGTCGCGGGGCGGGCCTGCGCGGGATCGCCTCGGGCTTGATCCGGATGGTGACGGTTATGCCTGCAGATGGGATCCGAGACCGTTTCGCAGGGCCTCCAACGGCTGATCTGCCGGGATGAATTCCCGTCCTTCACCGAACTGCGGTGCGCGCCGTAACGGCCTGACACCCCATATCGTGGTCCTCCACTATACAGCTATGGCAGATGCTGCGGCAGCGCTCGACCGGCTCTGTGATCCGGCATCGGAGGTATCCGCGCATTATCTCATCGACCGCAGGGGTGAGATTACGCAGATGGTCGATGAAAATGATCGCGCCTGGCATGCAGGTACGGGCGAGTGGCGTGGTCTCGTTGATATCAATTCCCGCTCCGTCGGCATTGAACTCGACAATACCGGCAGACATCCCTTTCCCGAACCTCAGATGGCAGCGCTTGAAGACCTCCTGACCGGCATTCTGGCACGGCACCCGATCTTACCTGAGGATGTCATCGGCCACTCTGATATGGCGCCCGGGCGAAAATCTGACCCCGGGCCGCGATTCGACTGGGCCAGGCTGGCGCGCAGGGGGCTCGCCGGCCCGATGGCGGGACACGCCGACACGCCGCGGAATTTCCGCGCGGCGGCCCGCGCGGCCGGCTTTACCGCCGATGTGGACGACGAAACCCTGCTCGCTGCAACCCGGTTGCGCTTTGCACCCTGGCGGAACGGGCCGGTATGCGACGCGGACTGCCGGCTCTGGTATAGCGCAGGTGACGTTCCGCGGTGAGAATTGCGTCCGGCAGTACCCCCGGCCACCGGATGAGCCCCATTGACTTGAGCCCGCTTTCGGCGCACCACCGGCAGCGCGCGGAAGGCCGGATGGCCGCGGTCCTGGCAACGGGATCGAGGAAAGTCCGGACTCCCAGAAGCAACGGTGCCGGGTAACGCCCGGGCGGGGCAACCCGACGGAAAGCGCCACAGAAAAGAAACCGCCTTGTCACCCGGTCGGGCAACCGAAACCAGTGGCGGGTAAGGGTGAAACGGTGGGGTAAGAGCCCACCGCGCGACTGGCAACAGAAGCGGCACGGCAAGCCCCACCGGGAGCAATGCCAAATAGGGATCGCGCGCCGACCGGCAACGGAAGGCGGGGCCGCTTTTGCCCCAGCAGATCCGGGTTGGCAGCTGTAGCCATACGGGCAATCGTATGGTCAGAGGAATGGTCATCGAACCGGGGTAACCCGGGGAACAGAATCCGGCTTACAGGCCTTCCGCGCATATTTATGGCCCCGTGGGGCCGAGTATCAGGTTTCGCGTGCAGAGGGCGCCGGGCCGGGTGCATAGAGTCTTTGCCCGGACGCTCCGGCCATCATGCCCTGGAGGTTATTGCGCCCTCGCGATGGCCGGGTTATCACCTGACGGACGCCTTTGCAGAAATCACCGCGACGCAGTGGCAGCCTCACCCGTGCAAGCTCTCTCACAGGCCCTGCGAACTCAGGCAGGCAGAGGAGGGTCACAGCAGCGCGTCTGTCTGAGCTTTTGCAGTTGACTCGCCCGGGCATCCGGTTAAAAGCCGGGTTTCAGGATTTATGCGTCCCCTCACCGGAGGGCGCGCGCAGCAGGAGACTTAACATGGCTAAGCCAACCACCATCAAGATTCGTCTGAACTCCTCGGCGGGGACAGGCCATTTCTACGTGACCAAGAAAAACGCCCGCACCATGACTGAAAAGATGGTTGTCCGTAAGTATGACCCGGTTGCGCGCAAGCACGTTGAATACAAAGAAGGCAAGATCAAGTAAGATCGCCTTTGATTGCGTTTCAGGGCCGTATCCTTCGGGATGCGGCCTTTTTCGTTCCACCGGACGGGTTTACGGACGGCGCGGAACCTTGCCCCGATACCGCGCGACCAGGTCCGGCGCGACCTCAGTGCCATCCACAAGGCCGAGCAGCACGCCGGTATCATTGCCGCCTGCACGCTGTGCCCTGATCTCATCTTCGGAGACGGTCAGGCGTTGTGACATGCGCAGCCCCCAGGCGTGCAGCTTTTCATACATCCGTTCTCTGATTGTTGCATAAGCCGGATCTGCCCCGAGATCAGTAAGCTCATCTGGATCATTGCGCAGGTCAAAGAGCATGGGCCGGTACCCCGCGACGCACTGGACAAGTTTCCAGTCGTGATCGGCCACCATAAAGAGCCGTGCATCCCGGGGTGTCGCTTCAAGCGCGGCGCCAACCGGATGTTTAGAATAATCGTATTCGCTGATTACAAAGTCACGCGCATCATCAGGTGTCTGCCCTTTTAGATACGGCATCAGTGACCGGCCCTCGACGATATGATCCGGCACGGTCGCGCCTGCGGCGTCTATGATCGTTGCGGTCACGTCAATGGATTCGACAAGTGCGTCACAGGTGATGCCGCGGGTCGGGTCCGCGCTCCTGCGCGGGTCACACACAATGAGCGGCACCTTCACGGAAGGCGCGTGAAAGAGGTCCTTCTCGCCCAGCCAGTGATCGCCCAGATAATCCCCGTGATCCGAGGTCAGAATGATCATCGTGTCATCTGTCCGACCGCTTTCCTCAAGCCAGTCAAAGAGTCGCCCCATCTGATCATCGCATTGCCGGATCAGACCCATATAGGCAGGAATGACTTTGTGGCGCACATCGTCGCGCCGGAAGCTCCGCCCGATAATGGTGTCGGTAAAGGCTTTATAGAGCGGATGCGGGTGCTCCAGCTCCGCAGGGTCCCGCGTCGCCGGGAGCACGTCTGCCGGCCCGTACATATCGTTATAGGGCGCCGGCACGATATAGGGCCAGTGTGGCTTGATGTAGCTCAGATGCGCGCACCAGGGTCCCTCTGCCTGAGCAATGAAGTCCATCGCCTGCGTGGTGAGCCAGGGGGTCTCGCTGTCTTCTTCAAGGATATTCGCGGACCGGTCCGCGTTCTGCATGAACCAGCCGCTGGCAATCGTGTCGTCATCTGCCGCTGCATTTGCGAAATCGGCCCAGGGATTGTCGCCGCCGTACCCCCGGCTTTTCAGATATTCGTTATAGGGACTGCGCGCGCTGTCGTAGGGGCCGGCCGGTCCTTCGGCCCAGAGCCCGTCATCGCGGCACCAGATGTCAAATCCGCACTCGGCCTGGCGTGCGCCGATCACGCTGTCTGGTGCGAGGCCCAGCCGCGCCATGCCGGCCTTATCGGCCCGCATGTGCGTTTTGCCGATCAGCCAGCAGCCGGTGCCATTGGCGCGCAGGTGATCGCCCAGGGTCGGCTCGCCCACCATCAGCGGCACCCCGTTCCATTGCGCGCCGTGTGAGCTCACATACCGTCCGGTATAGGCACTCATCCGGGCAGCGCCACAGACAGGCGACTGTGTATATGCGTTGGTGAAGCGGACACCCTTGCGTGCAAGGCGGTCGATGTTGGGTGTTTGCAGGGTCGGGTGGCCCGCGCAACTGAGATAATCGAACCGCAGCTGATCAAACATAATCCAGAGAATGTTCACGGCTGTCCCCTTTTAACCCAACCCATTGATGACCGGTGCGAAGGGTTTGTCGAGGCCTGGCCCGCGCGGCGCGCATAAAAAAACCCGCCGGCTCCTGAGAGACGGCGGGCTGCTATCTGGTCCTGGAAACCGGATTATTCGCGGTTGCCGAAGAGCTGCAGGAGCATCATGAACATGTTGATAAAGTTCAGATAGAGGCTCAGTGCGCCCATAATACCGGACTTGCGCAGCCACTCCTGGTCGCCATGGTGGGCGTGCGCGAGATAGGTGTTTTTGATGTTCTGCGTGTCGTAGGCTGTCAGGCCCGCAAAAATCAGGACACCGATCGAGGATATCGCGAACATGATCGCCGGCGAGCCGATGAACAGGTTCACAAGGGATGCCACGATGATACCGATCAGGCCCATGAACAGGAACGCGCCCCAGCCGGAGATATCTTTTTTTGTGGTGTAGCCCCAGAGCGACAGACCAGCGAACGCGATCGACGTCACAAGGAAGATCTGTGCAATTGAGTATCCTGTGAATACCAGGAAGATCGAGCTGATCGACACACCCATAACCGCCGCAAAGACGTAGAAAACAGTCTGTGCTGTCGCAGCTGACATCCGGTCAAGCCCGGCGGTGAAGCCGAATACGAAGATCAGCGGCGCGAACATCACCAGCCATTTCAGAGGCGAGGTATAAAGCGCGGCACCAAGACTTGTCAGGTACTGATCAGGGCCGATCTGCGCTGCTGCCAGCGCCGGATCAGTGGTTACCGCGAGGCCGGAAATGGCCCAGGCGGCGGCAAAAGTGATCAGCATGCCCACGGACATTGTGCCGTAGACTTTATTCATATGGGTGCGCAGACCCTCATCAATCTGGGCGGCGCGGGATCCGGCCGCAGACCGGATTGTATTCACGTCAGCCATATTAAGACCTCCAATAATCTCAACAGACGCGTCAGACCTTCTGCGCGTTCTCCGGATGAATATCGGGTTCAACGACGGCTATTTCAAGGCTTTTCGCTCAGGAATACGCCCGATTGCGCAGAAATGGTTAACCAGAGGTCCATTCCTGCGCTTCAGGCGCCTGCAGAGCCGCCATACTAAAGGTTTTTCCAGCTTTCCGGCACATCCCAGACGGTCAGGCGGGCCTCTTTCTTTGCGGCTCGTTGAGAGACGCCGATATCGTGCAGTGCGGCCGCATCGAGACGGGCCAGCGCGCGGCGGGAGCGCCACAGGTCAAGACGGGTGCGCAGCGAGGTGCGGGTACGGGCGTGTCGGGCCGGGCGGGTCATTGTGTCGATCAGGGACATGGGAGAATATCCTTTCCAGTTGTGTGATGATTTAAGTCTGTTTCATCATTTTGCTTGATATATGTGACACCGCGTGGTTCATATTTAAAACGAATGTTTGTTGGCCTAAGCATCACGGATGGTGATATGAGAAATCTTGACGTTACGACCTTACGGTCTTTTGTGGCGGTGGCGGATGCCGGCGGCGTGACACGTGCTGCGGGTTTTCTGCATCTCACGCAGTCAGCCGTCTCGATGCAGCTCAAACGGCTGGAGGAAATTCTTAACGTTGATCTGCTCGACAGGTCCGGGCGAACGATTGCGCTGACGGCATCGGGAGAGCAGTTGCTCGTCTATGCGCGGCGCATGGTTGCGCTGAACGACGAGGTGATCAGCCGTCTGACCGATCAGGAATACGAGGGCGAAATCGTGCTGGGGGTGCCGCATGATATCGTTTATCCGGCTATTCCTCAGGTTCTGAAGCAGTTCAACACAGCTTTTCCGAGGATGCGCGTCCATCTTGTTTCGTCTTATACGCGGGCGCTCAAAGATCAGTTTGGCAAGGGAGAATGTGATCTGATCCTGACGACAGAGACTTCTGCGGATCCGGGGTCTGAAACGCTCTGCCACAAGCCTTTGCGCTGGATCGGCGCACCTGGCGGGACGGCATGGCGGCACACCCCGCTGCGTCTGGCCTTCGGCCGGCAGTGTACCTTTCGCCCCCGTGTCGTCGAAGCGCTGGATACTGCCGGGATCCCGTGGAGTGTCATCGTCGAAACGGAAAGTGACAGAACGATCGAGGCCACCGTGAGTGCTGATCTGGCAGTGCATACGATGATCGAAGGAACCGAGCCGCCGCATCTTGAACGGATCGATCATAACGGAACCTTGCCGGACCTGCCTGAACAGATGATTAACCTTTATGGTGCTCAGTCGGGTAAAGGTCTTGTGCATGACACGCTCGCCGGCTTTTTGCGCCGGGCCTTCGCCGGTACAGAAGGCGCAAAGCTGCGCGCCGTGAACGCCTGAGGGCTGCTGGCAGGTCTCCGGGTCCCGGTTTGCGCGCGGAAAGATTTGCAGGCTTTGATAATTGAATAATCATTCAGAAAAAGGGTTCTGAACCGCCGTTTATATGTGCGATATTGCGGGCATTGGCCTGCATTATCGCACAGTTGACGTAAGGTTGCCTTAAGGACTCAGTATTACTACGGATACAACCTTCAAGTGTACAGAAAGAAACGATAATCAGCAGAAGTGAGGAGATGACCGACGATCTGAGGCTGCTGCAAGCGCTGTTATTGAGACGAAAAATGTCATTTTTTTGCAACAGAACCGGGCGGAAACGGCCTCTGAAACAACGCAACCTTCGGGTGAATTCATGGATTTTTATTGATCCGAGAAAGGTTTTCAATATGATCTGCAATTGTAACAAGTTTGTGGCGGTGCCGTTGTTTTCGGCGATAATCCACCGCCCCGGCCCGGTGTTATCCGGCCAGAAACAGGGAAAACCGAATGGCACATGCCGTAGATGTACATGTAGGTAAGCGTATCCGTCAGCGTCGCTGGCTGGTGGGGATGACACAGCAGAAACTCGCGGAGTGTGTTGGTATCAAATTCCAGCAAATTCAGAAATATGAAACCGGTGCCAACCGGGTAAGCGCCTCCCGGCTCTGGGATATTGCTGATGCACTTGAAGTGGACGTCGCCTTCTTCTTTGAAGGCCTTAAATCAGGTGCACCCGAGAGCCGTGAAACAGATACGGTGCCGGTTGATATGATGGGCGATAAAGAGGCCATGGATCTCGTCCGATCGTATTACGCTATTCCTGAAAATCAGCGCCGGCGCCTCTTTGAACTTGCCCGGGTGCTCAGCGACGTCGCCTGAGGCGCCGCTGAAGCTGCGCTTGAGGCTTGCAGGGTCCGGGCGCGGGTGGCAGGTATCGGTGTATGACATCTGCTGACAAGTCTCTTCACGACGTAAAGGATACAGACCGCGTGGCGCAGCTTCTTGCTGATGCTGCGCGAGAAACGATCCTGCCGTTCTTTCGCAAAAGCGGACTGGCCTCCGATAATAAGCTTACCGACGGATTTGATCCGGTCACCGAAGCAGACCGGGCGGCGGAGCGTGCCATGCGGGATATTCTCGCACGGGAACGCCCTGACGATGCAATACTTGGTGAGGAATACGGCACATCGTCCGGAACGAGCGGTCTGACCTGGGTCCTTGATCCGATTGACGGCACCCGCGGGTTCATCAGCGGTACACCGACGTGGGGTGTTCTGATCGCGTGCTCGGATGAGGAAGGTCCCTTCTACGGCCTGATCGACCAGCCCTATATCGGTGAGCGGTTTACCGGCACCGGAGGCATCGCACAGATGACGGGCCCACAGGGATCCGTCAGTCTGCGCACCCTTCCGCCGCGCGGGCTGGCGCAGGCGACCGTCTTCACAACTTTTCCGGAGGTCGGGTCCGAAGACGAAGGCGCTGCATTCCGGGCGGTTGCGAGGCAGGCGCGTCTCACGCGGTATGGCATGGACTGCTATGCTTATGCTCTTCTTGCGGCGGGTCAGATTGACCTCGTGATTGAGGCTGGCCTCAACCACTATGATATTCAGGCGCCCGTGGCACTCATTACGGCGGCAGGTGGCATGGTTACGGACTGGCAGGGCGGTCCCGCTCATAACGGGGGCCGGGCGCTCGCGGCCGCGAACCCGCAGATCCATGCGGAAGCGCTGGCCATTCTGAAAGACGCACCGCTGTGAGCAGCCTGATCCTGCGCGGTGCAGCACATCTTATCACTATGGATTCCACCCGCCGGGTCCTGCAGAATGCCGACCTTGTCATTCGTGACGGTGTGATCGCGGAAGTGGGCCCGGAAAACGCAGATGGTCTGCCCGTCACCGATGTCTCGGGGTGCCTTGTCACACCGGGCCTCGTGAACACGCACCACCATCTTTATCAAACGCTGACCCGGGCCGTACCAGCTGGTCAGAACGCGCTTCTTTTCGGCTGGTTACAGGCGCTGTATCCGATCTGGGCGAAGTTTACGCCAGATCATTTCTTCACTTCGGCTCAGGTGGGGATGGCCGAACTGGCGCTTTCGGGATGCACGCTGACCTCCGACCATCTGTACCTGTACCCCAACGGGGCACGTCTTGATGATACGATCCACGCGGCGGCGGAAACCGGCCTCAGATTCCAGCCGACGCGCGGAGCAATGAGCATCGGTGTATCTGCCGGCGGCCTGCCGCCCGATGATCTGACAGAAACCGAAACTGCGGTGCTCGAAGACTGTATCCGTGTCATCGACGCCTTTCACGATCCGTCGCCCGGGTCGATGTGCCGGGTTGGTGTCGCGCCCTGTTCACCTTTCTCGGTGAGCCGTGAGCTGATGCGCGATGCTGCCCTCCTTGCGCGCGACAAGGGCGTGATGATGCACACGCATCTTGCTGAAAACGAAGAGGATATTGCTTATTCCCTGGCGCAGTTCGGGTGCAGGCCCGGACAATATGCCGAAGAACTGGGCTGGGTCGGACCGGATGTCTGGCATGCGCATTGTGTGCGCCTCGATCCCGAAGAAATTGCGCTTTTCGCGCGTACGGGCACAGGTGTGGCGCATTGCCCCTGCTCCAACTGCCGGCTCGGGAGCGGCATAGCGCCGGTGCGGGCCATTCGCGATGCGGGCGTGCCTGTCGGCCTCGGCGTCGACGGGTCGGCAAGCAACGACGCCGGTAATCTTGTCGCCGAAGCGCGCCAGGCGATGTTGCTGCAGCGCGTGGCGCGGGGCGCGGACGCCATGAGTCCCGGCGAGGCGCTGGAGATTGCAACACGCGGCGGTGCCGATATCCTCGGGCGCCCGGAGTGCGGCCGGCTCGAGGTGGGCGCCCGCGCAGATATTGCGGTCTGGGATGTTTCCGGTATCGAAAGTGCGGGCAGCTGGGATCCGGCGGCGTTGCTGCTTGCCGGGCCGCATACCGTGCGCGATCTTTTTGTCGAGGGACGCGAAGTCGTGCGCGGCGGGCAATTGACGACGCTTGACCTTGCCGCGCTGGTACGCAAACAAAACACTATGGCGCGCGGCCTGCAGGAGGCTTTGTGAAGCCCATTGTGACCCTTTTCATTCTGCTTTTGTCGGCGCAGGCACTGTGGGCCGGTGATGAGGCCGTGCGGGTGCTCAACCAGTTCCGCGCTGATCAGGGCCGGGCTGCAATAGGCTGGTCGGACAGGCTGGAACAGGCAGCGGCGGGCCACGCGCGCGACATGCTGGAGAACGGGTTTTTCAGCCATACCGGCAGTGACGGATCCGACATCGGCCAGCGGGTTTCCCGTACCGGCTACAAGTGGTGCTACATTGCCGAAAACATCGCACAGGGGCAGCGCAGCCTTTACGAGGTGATGGACGGGTGGGCGGCTTCTCCGGGTCACCGGCGAAATATGCTGCTGCGCGACGTCCGTGAGTTTGCTCTGGTTGAAGGACCCGGGCGGTTCTGGGTGATGGTGCTGGCGCAGCCCTGTTAGATCAGCGGTCTGACTGGCGCATCCCGCCTGTCCAGACGTCAGCGATTGCGCGATCATCTCCCATCATAAGCGTCGGAAAAACAGCCTCCCAGATATCCTCCGCACGGGCATGGCGTTGCGCAATTGCGGGTGTCGACGCAAGGTCGAGCACTGTGAGATCGGCCTCCAGGCCTGGAGCGATCCGCCCTATGCGATCATCAAGATGCAGGCTTCGTGCGGAGCCCGCCGTCGCCAGCCACAAAAGCTGCGCCGGGTGCAGCGCGGTGCCGCGCAACTGGGAAATTTCGTATGTCGCAGCCATTGTGCGCAGCATCGAAAAGGACGACCCGCCCCCCGTATCGGTTGCCAGCCCCAGTGGTATTCCCCGTGCCGCAAGGCCTGCGACATCCATCAGTCCCGAGCCGATGAACGTGTTGGATGTCGGGCAATGCACAAGTGCGGCACCGGTCCCGGCAATCCGGTCAGTTTCGCGCGCTTCCAGATGGATGGCGTGGCCGTATACGCCACGCGCACCAAGAAGCCCGTGGGCCTCATAGGTGTCCAGATAATCGCGTGCCTGCGGAAAGAGGCCCTTTACCCATTCAATCTCCGCGGGCTGCTCTGACAGATGCGTCTGCATCAGGCAGTCCGGATGCTCCGCCCACAGCGCACCAAGCGCTGAAAGCTGGTCCGGCGTCGAGGTGGGCGAAAACCTCGGCGTGATCGCATAGGCGAGACGCCTCTTGCCGTGCCACCTCTCAATCAGCCTCTTGCTGTCGTCATATGCGGATTGAGCGGTATCCCGAAGGTCCGGCGGCGCGTTACGGTCCATACAGGTTTTGCCGGCCACAACCCGCAGTCCGCGCACCAGAGCTGCCTCAAAGAACGCATCCACGCTGTGCGGATGGATGGTGCAGTAGGATGCAACGGTGGTGGTCCCGTGTGCGAGGGTAAGATCGAGGTACCGGTCTGCAGTCTGACGCGCAAAATCCGGATCACTCAGCCGCATTTCCTCAGGGAAAGTATAGGTATTCAGCCAGTCGATCAGCTGTTTGCCCCAGCTCGCGATGATGGCGGTCTGCGGGTAATGCACATGCGCGTCTATAAACCCCGGGCAGATCAGATGACCGCCGTAGTCTGTCACGCAGGCATCCGGATGACGGGCGCGCAGGTCGTCGGCGTCTCCGGTTTCGGCGACCTTTCCGTCACGCAGCAGCACGCCGCCCCGGGTATTAATCGAAATAACCTCGTCATGCGGGACGAGAAACGGGTTTCCGGTGGCCCCGAAGGTCATTCCCAGAAGGAGATTGGTGCTGCTCATGGTTCCTTTTTAGGCGCAGTCAGAGGTCAGGGCAACGTCAGAGCCGGGGGCCATTGTATCCGTCATGGCCGGCCCCTATTGTCTGGCAAAAGAGGAGGCGCGGCATGTCGGACGAGACCGGGCAGATCGAAGCGGAGGTGGAAGACGAGGCCTATCTTCTGGGCCCTAAAGCAATCGCAGCCATCCTTTACGCCGTTGATATCGAGGATCGCGAAAAGCTCACTGAGCTGATGGAGCCGCTGCATGCGGCCGACATCGCTGACCTTCTTGAACAGATTAATGCCTTTGACCGGACGCGGCTTATCCGCCTGTACGACCGGGAGTTTGACGGTGAGATCCTGTCAGAACTGGATGAGGCGATCCGCGAAGAGGTCATTTCGGTTCTGACGCCGCAGGTGCTGAACCAGGCGATCCGCGACATGGATAGCGACGATGTCGTCGATCTTGTTGAGGATCTTGCAGGCGAACAGCAGGAAGCCATTCTCGAAGCGCTTGAAGATGCCGACCGCGTTGCGGTGCGCCAGGCGCTGGGCTATCCGGAGTATTCAGCCGGGCGTCTGATGCAGCGCGAAGTCGTCATGGCGCCTGAGCACTGGACCGTGGGTGAGGCGATTGATTTTCTGCGCGCCACACCGGAAGAAGAGCTCCCTGACCAGTTTTATCATATCGTCATCGTTGATCCGCGCCTGCACCCGGTAGGCAACGTGACCCTTGGCAAGCTGATGCGCTCCAAAAGAGCCACAAAGCTTATGGATCTGAAGGAAGAAACCTTTCGCGTCATTCCCGCGACGCAGGAAGAATCCGATGTCGCTTATGCTTTCAACCAGTATCACCTGATTTCAGCACCTGTCGTTGACGACGAGGGCAGACTGATCGGGGTGATTACAATCGATGACGCGATGGCCGTGCTGGATGAAGAGCACGAAGAAGATATCCTGCGGCTCGCCGGCGTCGGCGAGGGCTCTTTGTCGGACCGTGTGGTCGAGACCACAAAACAGCGTCTGCCCTGGCTTGCGGTCAATCTGGTGACGGCAATTGCCGCCTCGCTGGTGATCGCGCAGTTTGAAGTGGCGCTGGCGCAGATTGTGGCGCTCGCCGTTCTGATGCCGATCGTGGCCTCGATGGGGGGCAATGCCGGCACCCAGTCGCTGACTGTGGCGGTGCGTGCGATTGCAACCAAGGACCTGACCGGTGCCAACGTCTGGCGCGTGATCCGGCGGGAAGTGCTGGTGGGGCTGATCAACGGGCTGATTTTTGCGGTGATCATGGGTATCGTCGGCTTTATCTGGTTCGGCTCGCCGCAACTGGGTTATGTCATTGCCACGGCCATGGTGATCAATCTGGTCGTGGCGGGGCTCGCCGGTACGGTAATCCCGGTCATTCTGGAGCGCGTGGGTGTCGACCCGGCCCTGGCCTCAGGCGCTTTTGTGACGACGGTGACGGATGTGGTTGGTTTCTTTGCCTTTCTCGGGCTGGCGGTGCTGGTGCTGTTGTGACGGCGGATATGGCCGCGATCAAAGCCACCGCGCGACAAGAGGGTTTTGCCCGCCGCAAAGCGGCCCACGCGATTGATACCGGCACGGGGGCTGCGCGCCTATCTGAACTGCTCGCCGGTTATCGCGGCGTGCCGCTGGCGGGGTATATGGCGATCCGGACAGAGATCGATCCACGGCCCGCGATGGAAGAGGCCAGCGCTCACGGTCCGGTCGGGGTGCCTGTGATTACAGGGGCAGGCGAGCCGCTGCTCTTTGCCCGCTGGGAGCCGGATACCGTGATGATCAAAGGTGCCTTCGGGGCTGTGATCCCCGCAGACTGCGACTATTTCGAGCCGGAAATCCTGATCGTGCCGCTGGTCGCGTTCGATCTGCAGGGCGGGCGCCTGGGCTATGGTGGCGGGTACTATGACCGGACGCTTGAACAGTTGCGCGCGCGCCGGGCTACACTGGCCGTCGGATTTGCCTATACAGCTCAGCAGGCGAATGGCCTGCCGCTGGAGCCGACCGACCAGCCGCTTGATCTGATTGTCACCGAGCGGGACGTGATTGATCTGCGGGCTTAAGCCCCGGCATCTTTTTCAAACTCTGCAAACTGCGCGGCCCAGTCCGGATGCCAGCGCGACAGGGCAGGCCGGTTTTCGGTAACATCACCGGCAGACCAGAGCACCCGTCGCGCATCAAGTGCCGGGGTCACACTGTTGTCGGGACAAAGGACATAGAAATCTCCGTTCGCGATCCGGTCAAAGAGCCAGTCCACGCATTCCTCACTGGTCCAGGCCGCTGGCGGCTTTTCAGGCATTATCTGCGCAATCATCCCTGTATAGGTGAAGCCCGGCACAAAAAGATGCACATCTACCAGCGCGCCGGCTTCGCGAAGTTCATGAGCGAGCTGTTCGGTCAGCACCTTTACCGCAGCCTTGCTGACGTTATAAGCCGGATTTCCGGGCGGGGTAGTGATCCCCTGTTTGGAGCCTGTGTTGATAATGGCGGCGGGTCGGTCGGCTGCGATCAGGCGGGGCACGAATGACTGAACGCCGTTCAGGATGCCGTAGAAATTCACATCGATAATCTGTCGCCAGGCGTCACTGATTTCGAGCGTGCTGCTGGGCATCGCAATGCCTGCATTGTTCATCAGCACGGCGACCGGCCCCATTGCGAACGCCTGATCAGCAAGGGCACCGAGATCCTCAGCACGGGCGACATCTGTCACGGCGGTTTCAACGCGCTGGTTGTCTGCGCGCAGCGAGGCGGCCGCTTTACCCAATGCATCCGCGCTGATATCTGCAAGCAACAGGTCAAACCCGCGTTGTGCCAGGTACCGGGCTGCCGCAAGGCCCACACCGCTTGCGCCGCCGGTGATGACGGCCACGCCGCCTGCGTCTTCAATCTGCTTCCAGGTCATATTTATCATCCTGTTCCACCGGCCGGACCGGTCCGGTTGTTCTGTTGGTGATGCGCCGCGCAAGGCTCGAGCATCTTTTCCCTTGCCGTGGATGCCTGGCCGCCCTACCCATCCTCCTCATGAAAATTCTGTTCCTTGGTGATGTGATGGGGCGCGCGGGCCGCCGTGCCGTGTGCGAAAATCTGGCACGGCTGCGCGATGCGTGGAAGCTCGATTTTATCGTTGTGAACGCGGAAAACGCAACATCGGGCATGGGGCTTTCGGCCGCCCATGCTCAGGCGTTGCTGGAGGCCGGTGCAGATTGCCTGACGCTCGGGGATCATGCCTTTGATCAGAAGGACATGCTCCGGTTCATCGAACAGGAACCGCGCATCATCCGGCCGCTGAACTTCTCAAGGGCAGCGCCCGGCAAGGGCGCGCGGCTTTTCTCCGCGCGCAACGGCCGCAAGGTACTGGTGGCTCAGGCGCTGGGTCAGGTGTTCATGAAACGGCCCTTTGACGATCCGTTTTCGGCGCTGGAGCCAGTGCTGAAGTCCCACCCGCCCGGCGGGCTGGCCCACGCAATCCTGGTTGATTTCCACTGTGAAGCGACATCGGAAAAGATGGCGATGGGCCATTTTTGCGATGGCCGCGCGAGCCTTGTTGTGGGCACCCACACGCATGTGCCCACCGCGGACGCAATGATTCTGGCGCGGGGCACCGGCTATCTGACCGATGCGGGGATGTGCGGCGATTATAATTCGGTGATCGGCATGGAAAAACAGGAACCGCTGCGGCGCTTTCTGACCGGGATGCCCAAAGAGCGTTTTACGCCCGCAACCGGTGATGCGACCCTCTCGGGTGTTTATGTCGAAACTGACGACCGGACCGGCATGGCGACCAGGATTGTGATGGTGCGTGACGGAGGCCTGCTGCAGGCCGCGGCCCCGTGACAGGCCACAGCCGTCGGGAGGCCGCGTTCTTCATCGCCGTTCTCATAATCATGGGCGCGGGCTGGGGGATCACCCTGCCACTGACCAAGATCGCCGTGTCCACCGGATATCAGCATTTCGGCCTGATTTTCTGGCAGCTGGTGATCGGCGCGGTGCTGATGTCGGTGATCGGGCTGATCCGCGGCACCAGGCTGCCCGTGACGCGCCCGCAACTGGCCATTTGCCTGATGGTGCTGATGATCGGGACGGTGCTGCCCAACACGACCTCCTATCAGGCAGCGGTGCATCTACCTTCGGGGGTCTTGTCGCTGCTGCTTTCGATGGTGCCAATGCTGGCCTTTCCGGTCGCACTGGCCATGGGGCTTGACCGGTTTTCCCTGCCGCGCCTCGCTGGTCTGAGCCTCGGGCTTGCCGGTGTTCTGATAATTGCCGTGCCCGGCGCACAGGCCATGAACCTGTCGGTTTTCTGGATCATCGTCGCGCTGATTGCCAGTCTTTGTTATGGCCTTGAAGGCAACCTTGTGGCGAGGTTCGGCACCGCCGGTCTTGACGCTTTTCAGGTTCTTTACGGTGCTTCGCTGATGGGGGCGGTGATCATGCTGCCAGTGGCCGTCGTGACCGGACAGTGGATACCGCCTGCCGCAGCGTTCACCCCCGAAGGCAAGGCGCTGATCGCGGGGTCTGCGATCCATGTGCTGGTCTATGCCGGATACGTGTGGATGGTGGGCCGTGCGGGTCCGGTCTATGCGGTGCAGGTCAGCTATCTGGTGACCGGTTTTGGCGTCTTCTGGGCAAAACTTATTCTCGGCGAGACCTATTCGCCGGGGATCTGGGCGGCAATGGCGCTGATGTTTGCGGGGATCTGGCTGGTACAGCCGCGTCGCAAAAGCGATCTTGTGGCCGACGGATAATAGCGCAACAGTGGAGCCTGTGCGCATATCCTTCAGGACACCCCGCCATTGACCCCGCTGATTGAGCTTTCTCAGACCACCGGCGCTCTTGTAACCCTCGGGGTCGTCGCGGTGATGTTCACGCTTTTTGTGCGTGAAACCTATCCCACAGAGGTCGTGGCGATCGCGGGTGCTGCGCTGATGCTGGCGCTGGGAGTATTGCCCTATGACAATGCGCTTGCGGTTTTGTCCAACCCGGCGCCCTGGACTATCGCTGCGATGTTCATTGTGATGGGGGCACTGGTGCGTACCGGTGCGCTTGTGGTGCTGACCAATCTTGCCGAACGCTATGCCCGGACGCATCCGCGATCCGCCGTGGCCGGCGTGATTTTGTCGGTCATGGGGGCCTCGGCGATTATGAACAACACGCCTGTTGTCGTTGTGATGATCCCGGTGGTCGTACAGCTGTCGCGTACGCTCGGGACGAAAGCCTCAAAGCTGCTCATCCCGCTGTCTTATGCCGCGATCATGGGGGGGTCTCTTACGCTGATCGGGACATCGACCAACCTGCTGGTGGACGGTGTGGCCCGTGCAGAGGGGCTTGCGCCGTTTTCGATCTTTGAGATCATGCCGATCGGGCTGGTGGTCTGCGCCTGGGGACTTTTGTATATGACGGTGCTGGGACCGCGGTTGCTGCCCGAGCGTGACAGCATGGCGACGATGCTCTCTGACCCCTCACAAAAGAAGTTTTTCACTGAAGTCGTCATCCCGCCCGAGAGCAGCCTGATCGACAGTGAGGCACTGGACGTGCCGCTCTTCAAGCGGGACGGGGTACGGCTGGTTGATGTGGTGCGCGGTGACAATTCATTGCGGCGCAATCTTAAGGCGGTGACCCTGAAAACCGGTGACCGAGTTGTGCTGCGCACCCGGATGACCGAACTGCTGAGCCTGCAGAGCAGTAAAGATGTGCGCCCCGTGGATCAGGTATCCTCTGTTGAAACCGCGACCGTCGAGGTGCTGATTACACCGGGGTGTAAAATGATCGGGCGCAACCTGGGCTCGCTGCGCCTGCGCCGGCGTTACGGCGTCTATACGCTTGCGGTGCACCGCCGCAATCAGAACATCGGCCGGCAGCTCGAAGATCTCGTGGTGCGCGTCGGGGATACGTTGCTGCTTGAGGGCGCTCCGGAGGATATTCAGCGGCTGGCAACCGATATGGACATGGTCGATGTGGCCGCACCCACGGCGCGCGCTTACCGCCGGCGGCATGCGCCCGTCGCAATCGCGGCCCTTGTGGCGATTGTGGCACTGGCGGCGCTGGATGTGGCACCCATTCTGTTGCTTGCGGTCCTCGCGGTAGCGCTGGTTCTCGTGACCGGTTGCATTGATGCAGATGAGGCGTTTTCGTTTGTCGACGGTCGTCTGCTGGCGCTGATTTTCGCTATGCTGGCTGTGGGGGCGGCGCTGCAGCATTCGGGCGCGGTTGCCCTGATTGTGGACGCTGTATCGCCTGGCCTGCAGTTTTTGCCGCCGCCCGTCGTGGTGCTGGTGATGTTCGTGATGACCTCGACACTGACGGAGCTGGTGTCCAACAATGCCGTCGCGGTCATCATGACGCCGCTGGCCATCGGACTCGGACTGGCGTTGGGGCTTGACCCGAGACCACTTGTTGTCGCGGTCATGATCGCGGCGTCCTGTGCATTCGCCACGCCCATCGGGTATCAGACGAATACGCTTGTTTACGGGCCAGGCGGCTACCGGTTCACTGATTTTATCAGGGTGGGCCTGCCGCTCAATCTGTCCATGGCGGTACTGGTTTCGTTTATCATTCCGCTGATCTGGCCGCTTTAAGGGGCAGGGTGCCTGTCCGGCCTTCGCGACCGATGACCTGTTCGCCGAACTGCATGGCGCTTCCTGACTGTACTTCCATTGCCCAGCGGGCGGCCACGAGGTGGTGGGTGCCGGTCTCCCATCCCGACGCGTCGCGCTGAAGACGCTTGCGCCAGGCACCTTCGACCCGCACAGGCAGGCGGACGCTGTCGGGGGGAATTTCCTGCCCGGGCCTAAGCCTTCGTGCCTCGGCGATGAGGCTGCGCAAACGCCGCTCCATCGGGATCGCATCCCGTGTGCGGCGGCCGGCAAAGAGCACATCTATCTCGTATTTCTCGTCGACGAAGCCGCGCACAACCAGATCGCCGCGATCGTTGCGACGCATCTGAGGTGTCAGCCGGACGATTACATCACACAGCGCATTGCGGAAAAGCCCTGCGTCTTCGTACTCTGCCGTAACTTCATGCGCGGGCTTGCGGCGGTGACGTGAAGCCCCGGCACGGGCAGGTGGCTGAGGGCGATAAAGGGTCAGGGCAGGGCCTCCGGTTTCGGAAAATACAGTAGCGCGGATATCTTAAAGAAGCGTTGTCGAAGCCTGTGCAACGACCGTTCCGACAACGACCATGCCGCTATGCGGCAAGCGTGCCTCTGGTCTACCTGATAGCGCGTTGCCCAAGCGCATGAGAGATCACACATTAACGGTATCAGCAGATGTTACTGACGAAGGGTAAAGCCGATGATACCGATTGTTCGCTGCATCACAGCCGCCGGTGTAAAGCGCGTCCGGTTCAACCGCACTTACAACGAGTTGCGCCGGGTGCACCCTGGCGCAGTCCGGGGCCCTTGTATTCTCCCAATTAGCACTGATAAGCGCATATTCCGGTGTCTCCGGAGGCTGAGACCTGATCCGACCCCGCCGGACCGGCACACACAAGCGCCGGGTCCGGTTCCGGCCAGTCCGGAGCATAAAGCCGGCAAAGCAAGCCCGCGTCACTTTGCCGGTCAGGACATGCGGCGCTTCAAAGCGGCCAGAAGACCAGTATCGCCGGGATCGATACCGCTACCACGATAATCTCAAGTGGCAGACCCATGCGCCAGTAATCGCTGAACCGGTAACCTCCGGGCCCCAGGATCAGCGTGTTATTCTTGTGTCCGATCGGCGTAAGGAATGCACTTGAGGCCGCCACCGCAACAGCCATCAGAAACGGGTCCGGCGAGACACTCAGCGTCTGGGCCATCTGAATGCCCACAGGTGCCGCAACAATGGTCGTTGCAGTGTTGTTGAGCACATCCGACAACGTCATCGTGACAACCATCAGCACGGTCAGCACCGCCCAGGCCGGAAGACCGCTTGTCCATGTCACCAGCGCGCCGGCAATCAGTTCGGTGCCACCTGATGTCTCAAGGGCGGCCCCGAGGGGGATCATCGAGCCCAGAAGGACGACCACCGGCCAGTTAATGTGGTCGTAAAGCTCGCTCAGCGGCACAATACCGGACAGCACATAGGCCACCACTACGAGCCCCAGAGCCACCGGCAGATAGACAAGACCAAAACTGGCAACCGCAACCGCGCCACCAAAGAGCGCTATGGCGAGCCAGACCTTTCGGTTCTGGGTAACGGCCAGCCCGCGGTCCGCGAGGGGCAGCGCCCCCATCCAGTCGGTCACGTCCGGTCCGGTATTGCGCGGCACCAGCAGCAGCAGAATGTCGCCGGTCATGATACGCGTCTGGCGCAGGTTTTTCGTCAGCCGCCGGCCCTGCCGCGAGATCCCGAGCAGCACAGAGCGCTGCCGCCAGGCAAGACCTGTGGACTGCGCCGTTTTTCCCCGGATGCGGGCATCTTCCGGTACAACGACTTCAATGACCTCGACGCCGTCGCCGTCGGCGCGGAGAAGCTCTTCGCGCTTTGCATCTGCCACGGCCAGATTGAGACTGGTGCGGAACTCATCAAGCGCCTCGGCGGTCGCTTCGAGGACCAGCGCGTCATTGGCGCGGATGATTATGTTGCGCGCCTGGCCATAAAGCCGCTCGCCGTCGCGGATCAGGCCCAGGATGGCGACATCGGCCTTATCTGCGGCTTCGGTGAGTTCCTCGACGCGTTTGCCGATCTGTTTGTTGCCGTCGGGAACGGTGAGTTCGGAGATATACTGCGAGATATCGGTGGTGGGAGCCGAGGCATCCTGTCGTTGCGGGATCAGTCGCCAGCCGACGAAAGAAACAAAGATCAGCCCGGCAATTGCCGCCAGCCCGCCGACAGGCGCGAAATCGAACATGGCAAAGGGCGTGCCCAGCGATTCCTCGCGGATCGCTGCAATGATGATGTTGGGCGGTGTCCCGATGAGTGTTGCCATGCCGCCCAGAATGGTCGCAAAGCTCAGCGGCATCAGGCTCAGGCCCGGCACGCGCCCGGCCTTGCGTGCGGTCTGTATATCCACCGGCATCAGCAGCGCCAGGGCGGCCACGTTATTCATGAAGGCCGAGAGCACACCGCCGATCGCCCCCATCAGGGCAATGTGGCTGCCGAGGCTCCGCGAGGCATCGACCAGCGTGCGCGTGATCAGAAAGACCGCACCTGAACGGACGAGGCCGGCGGATACCACCAGCACGAGGGCCACAATCAGGGTCGCAGGATGACCAAAGCCGGAAAAGGCGTCTTTTGTCGGCACCACCCCCACGACAACGGCAATCATCAGCGCAGAAAACGCAACGATATCATATCGGAAGCGGCCCCAGAGCAAAAGCCCGAACACTGCGCCAAATAGTGTGAAGAGAATGATCTGATCAATGGTCATGCCGCCCGTTGTAGCCGTCTGCCGGGCTCAGGGGGAAGGGGGAATATCGGTGGCGTAAAGAAGCAGGCAGGTATCGGGGGCTTTGGCGTGAACTTTGCGCATCCTGCAGGGCCGGTCAAAAGGGCGCATTCACCCGCTCTTCGGGCAGTGTCTCAAGGTCCGGTTCCAGCGGCGTCCAGGCCGCGGCAACATCATCGCATTCCGGACTGATTATCTGTTCACCGATCTCTCAGTCGCAACCCACCTCTGTCAGACGCACCGCCGGGCCGGTGATGCAACAAGGTGTAGCCGGACTGCTTTAACGGTCAGGAAAACCCGTGCACACCGATGTAAAACTTAAGTGCCGCGACAAGATCACGGACCATAATGCAGGGC
>NZ_JAHEHZ010000231.1 GCF_024639605.1 Roseobacter sp.
TCGCCAACCATGATGGAGGGTCCGTTGAGATTGCCGTTAGTAATGCGCGGAAAGATACTGCTGTCAGCAACGCGGAGGCCATCCACACCAATGACCCGGCCCTGCGGATCGACAACGGCACCGGGATCGTCTGCGCGCCCCATCCGGCAGGTCCCGCAGGGATGATAGGCGCTCTCAGCATGTTCACGGATCGCATCGTCCAGTTCGTCGTCGGTCTGCAGCGCATTGCCCGGCTGGATCTCGTGTTTGACGAACGGCTTCATCGCTTCCTGCTCAAAAAGCTCTCGTGTCAGGCGGATGCAGCGACGGAAATCAATCCAGTCCTGCTCCTGCGACATATAATTGAAAAGGATACGGGGAGACTCGGCCGCATCTGCAGATCGCAGTGTAACCTCCCCGCGTGAAGGCGACCGCATTGGACCGGTATGCGCCTGAAAACCGTGCCCCTCCGCCGCGGCTTTACCATCGTAGCGTACTGCGAGCGGCAGAAAGTGGTACTGGATATCAGGATATGGCACGCCGGCTCCGGAGCGGATAAAGCCACAGCTCTCGAACTGGTTCGAGGCGCCCATCCCGGTTTTCGTAAAGAGCCACTGCGCCCCGATAAAGGCCTTGGAGGCGAGGTTCCAGTGCCGGTAAAGTGTGATGGGCTGGCTCGCGGCCATCTGGATGTACATCTCCAGATGGTCTTGCAGGTTCTGCCCGACACCGGGCCGGTCGGCCACCACGTCGATACCGTGCTTCGCCAGGTGTTGTGCCGGTCCGATCCCCGACAGCATCAGCAGTTTGGGAGAGTTGATCGCCGAGGCCGCAATCACGACCTCACGCGCTGCCCGGATTGTCTGACGCCGGCCACCCCGGTTGATCACGACGCCGGTGGCCCGTCCGTCTTCGATGATGACACGCTCCGCGAGGCCCCGCACCAGCGTGCAGTTTTCGCGTTTCAGCGCAGGATGCAGATAGGCATTGGCCGCAGACCAGCGGCGGCCCTTCCAGACGGTTTGCTCAAAGGGTCCGAAACCCTCCTGTTTGTGCCCGTTGTAATCGTCAGTGACCTCATAGCCCGCCTGCTCGCCTGCGCGCACAAAGGCTTCATAGAGCGGGTTTTTCCGCGGTCCCCGGCTGACGTGCAGCGGCCCGTCCGTGCCGCGCCAGGCCGGATCACCTCCGTGCCCGCCATCATGCCATGTCTCCATGCGCCTGAAATAGGGCAGAACGTCCGCGAAGGACCAGCCATCTGCTCCCGCCTCCGCCCAGTGATCGAAATCCATCGCATGGCCCCGCACATAGACCATGCCGTTGATGCTCGAAGAGCCCCCCACGACCTTGCCGCGCGGGCACGCCAGGCGGCGTCCGCCCAGGTGCGGCTCAGGATCAGACCAGTACCCCCAGTCGTAGCGCTTCATGTTCATCGGATAAGACAGGGCCGCCGGCATCTGAATGAACGGTCCGGCGTCCGAGCCCCCGAACTCGATCACGATAACTGACGCCCCGGCCTCAGAGAGCCTGCTGGCCATCGCACAGCCGGCACTTCCCGCGCCTACAATCACAAAATCCGCTTGCATCATATTTCAGTCGTCTCAGGTTGCGGCGCCGCAGGCGCAGATCATCAGTGTGCGCGCCAGCGCGCCGCCGGATCACGGGTGCGGCACAAAGCGCTCACAGGTTTTAAAACCCCGACCGGTACCGGTCCGGCCGGAGTGTCGTTTATTCGCCGCGCGGGAAGCGTTTGTTTTCTTCCAGCACGTTCAGATCCATGTGGTTGCGCATGTACTGCTCGGAGGCCGCCCGGAGCGGCTGGTAATCCCAGGGGTAGTACCCACCCTCGCGCAGGGCCTCGTAAACGATCCAGCGGCGGGCCTGGCTTTTGCGCACGTCAGCGTCAAAAGCATCAAGATCCCAGCGCACCTCAGCTTTGCTGCGCAGGCTCGTCAGCGTACCCTGGTGCTCCGCTGCGTCTGCAAGGTTGCTCAGCTCATGCGGGTCTGCGTCGAGATCAAAGAGCTGATCCGGGTCCAGCGCACAGCGGTTGTATTTCCATTTGCCATAGCGCAGCGAAACCATCGGCGCAAAGGAGGCCTCGGCGGCATACTCCATCATCACCGGTTCGGTACGCTCCTGGCCCTTCCCCATCGGCACGAGCGAAACACCGGTTGTCCATTCCGCGACCTCATCCATCGACACGCCCGCAAGTTCACACAGCGTGGGGCAGACATCGATGTTGGACACGGGCGTGGTCTGCAATCCGGGCGTCATTGCGGGCGCCGAAATCATCAGCGGCACGCGCGAGGAGCCCTCAAAGAACGACATCTTGAACCATAGCCCCCGCTCACCCAGCATGTCGCCATGATCCGAGACAAAAAGGATAATTGCCTCCTGACGTGTGTCTTTCAGCGTTTGCAGGATCTTCCCGATCTTGTCGTCCAGATAGCTGATGTTGGCGAAATAGGACTGGCGCGAGCGGCGGATGTTTTCTTCAGTTATGTCGAAACTGCGCCAGTCGTTGGCGTCAAAGATACGTTTTGAATGCGGGTCCTGATCTTCATAAGGAATCGCCGGCACTTCGGGCAGCAGGTGCGCGCAATCCTCGTAAAGGTCGCTGTATTTCTTTCGCGCCACGTAAGGGTCGTGGGGGTGGGTGAAACTCACCGTCAGACACCAGGGCCGCGGATCACCGCCGCGTGACAGGTCATAGAGCTTGCGGACAGCGTTAAAGGCAACCTCGTCATCGTATTCCATCTGGTTGGAGATTTCGGCAACCCCGGCCCCCGTCACCGAGCCCATATTGTGATACCACCAGTCGATCCGCTCTCCCGGCTTCCGGTAATCCGGCGTCCAGCCGAAATCGGCCGGGTAAATGTCGGTAGTCAGCCGCTCTTCAAAACCATGAAGCTGATCCGGACCCACAAAGTGCATCTTGCCACTGAGGCAGGTCTGATAGCCCGCACGCCGCAGATGATGCGCATATGTCGGGATCGAAGAGGCGAACTCCGCCGCATTGTCATAAACGCCTGTGGCCGAGGGCAGCTGCCCTGACATAAAGGCCGCCCGCCCCGGCGCACAAAGCGGGCTCGCGGTATAGGCGTTTCGAAATCGCGTAGACCGCGCCGCCAGTGCTTTGAGGTTGGGTGCGTGCAGCCAGTCGGCGGGGCCGTCCGGAAACAGCGTGCCGCTGAGCTGGTCCACCATCAGTATAAGTATATTCGGCTTGCTCACTGATCTGCCTCCAGCAGAGTTCTGAATGCCGCGCGCACAGCGGACCGCGCCGCGTCTGCGCTTTGCGACCGGGCCAGTGCCGCCCGCAGGTAGAGACCGTCGATCAGAGCTGCGAGGATCTCCGCATGGCTTTGCGGGCTTTTGCTTAAGGGACGCAGCGCGTGGACAAGGTTGGAGCGTAGCCGGTGCTGATAAATCCGCAGCAGTCTGAGCGTCTCGGGATGCGTCCGGGCCTGTGCATAAAGCGTCATCCAGGCACTGACGGTCGCAGGTGCAAAACACGCAGGCGCAAAGCTTGCATTAATAACGGCCATGGCCCTGTCATGCGGGGTTGTGGCATCCTCAAGTGAATGGCGTACCTCGGCGCCGAAATCGCGCAAAATCTGCCGCATGGCCGCATGAAAGATCTGGTCTTTACCGCCGAAATAGTGATGTGCGAGCGCCGTGGACATGCCGGCGCGTCTGGCGATCTGACCAACCGTCACGTCAAGTGAGCCGCGCACGCCGATCTCGGCAATGGTGGCAT
>NZ_JAHEHZ010000018.1 GCF_024639605.1 Roseobacter sp.
GATCTTCGGGATCAGCCGTTCAACAATCTCGGTTTCCAGATCGTCGCTGATTGATGTCCAGACCTGAGCTGCTTCGATATTCTTAAGTGCGGTCAGGTCTGCTTCGACTTCTACAGACTGGACATCTGCCAGGGCAGCCATTGAGGTTGCCATCAGAAGAGCGGCGGCGGTCATTGTTACACGTGTCATCGTTTTACTCCTTCAAATCCGCCCCTCGTTTGGGGCGTTCGGGAGACAAACTGCCGCGATGCTACGGATGTTCCTAAGCGCCGCCCGGCCAGGCGGCTGTCCGCGCAGCCTGCCCGCAGACGGGGCATTCGCCATTCTGTGCGGCACCGCACAGGATTACGGGATTGCTTTTTTTACAGGGGGATATGGCCTGCACCCTGCCGCCCGGCGTCTATCCGCCTAAGATGCCGTCCATATTCTGGAGTACACCGATAATCAGGAATACCCCGGCAATCAGGAGAATGGTAAAGATAAAGAGCTGGAACAAAATGGCGCTTACGCCAAGCCCGACCGCAAAAAGAGCCGGGCGCCCGGGCTCGCGCCGGATCAGGCCGATGAGACCGAGGACGACCGCCAGCCCGGCCAGTATTGTGGCCCCGGCAATAAGCAACTGGTCGATGGTGCGTTCGGGCACTTCAGGCGGTGGGTTCTCTATCCCCTTGAGGGCATTCGTTGCAGAAAGGCGGATTTCTGCTGCGAGCTCTCCGATTGCCACTCCCGTGCTCTGCTGCGGCGCGAACGGACCGGCCCAAAGGTGAATTACCATGACCATCATTGCGATCACGCCGAGCAGAAAGCCTGCAGTGCCTGCATTCGGTTGAAAGTGGAAATTTTCTGTCTGGGTCATACCGGTACTCCGTTCGGGCATGGTTTTTACGGAGCATTGTGGCTGTGGTATGACCATTCAGAGCCACAGCAGGGGCGGTACCGGTCAGGGGACCGGACGCTCAGGCAGCCAGATCAATCCAGACCGGCACGTGGTCCGAGGGTTTATCGCGCCCGCGGATTTCTTTGTCGATCTGACAGTCTTTCAGCATATCTGCGGCCTGCGGGCTGAGCAGCAGGTGATCGATGCGGATGCCGTTGTTCCGGTTCCACGCACCGGCCTGGTAATCCCAGAAGCTGTAGTGTCCGGGACCCTGGGTGCGGGCGCGGAAGGCTTCGGTGAGACCCAGGTTAAGCAACCGGCGGAAAGCTGTCCGGCTCTCCATCCGGAACAGCGCATCCTCGCGCCAGTTCTCAGGTGTCGCTGCATCTTCTGACTGGGGAATGATATTATAGTCTCCGGCCATGACAAAGGGGACTTCTTCAGCCAGCAACGCACGTGCCCGGTCTTCCAGCCGCGCCATCCACGCCAGTTTATAATCGTATTTAGGTCCGGGCGCAGGGTTGCCATTGGGCAGATAGAGGCCGCAGACGCGGATCGCGTCGTGATCTCCCATGACCGTCGCCTCGATATAGCGGGCCTGATCGTCGTCGCTGTCGCCGGGCAGGCCGCGCGTTACATCTTCCAGTGGCAGCTTTGACAGAATGGCGACCCCGTTGAAGCTCTTTTGCCCGTGTGTCTCGACGTTATAGCCTCGCTCTTCGAAAATCTCACGGGGGAAATTTTCATCGACCGATTTGATCTCCTGCAACAGCGCCACATCAGGTTTCGCCTCGTCAAGCCACGCGGGCAGGGCGTCGATGCGGGCTTTGATCCCGTTGATATTAAATGTCGCTATTTTCACCACCGGTCCCCCGTTTTTCATCACCGGGTATCGCCGATGCAGGCAGGGCGCGCAACAGGTTCTGCCCAGGAGGGCCCGCCGGCACGGGTGCAGGAGATGTGATTCTCGTTAACCAATATTCGCAGCAGATCAGGAATGGTTAATATCCACAGAGTTATCCACCTGTGGACAACTTATTTTCAATACCCAACCGGGACGAAAATTCCACCACCCTGCCGAATTAGTGACCACGCAAGTCCTGTGGATAACGGTGTATTAACAGAGTGTTAACGAGAAATTATCTTTGAGTTTCCCGCGTTACGGGCAAGCGTTGACGGGCGATCTGAAACTCACACCAAAGGGATACAAAATGACCACCAACACAGCACTTCGCCTCGACATCACCACAGCGGCCCCGACAGCGGGCGCCGATATGTACTGCGGCGAAGCCACCGCATTGTTCACCACATCAATGGCACCCCGCGGCACAGATATGTTCAGCGGCGCCGGTACGGAACTCTTCACCACCTCCATGGGGCCGGCAGGCGACACCATGACCGGCGGGCAGACCGGGCTTTACACCACATCTATGGTCAGCGGCGGCGATATTCTGTCAGGTGAGGCAACAGGGCTCTTCACCACATCCATGACACCAGCCTGAGCAGTCAGACCGGCGTTCTCGCAGCCGTGATGGCCGCGAGAGCGCCGCAATGCGCGCTACGGCATGTGAAACACACCCCGGGGGGATCCGCAGATGAACAACATCGTACCGATCGGTCTGCCGAAGCGGCCCGGACTTGCCGTCCGACAGGCGCTGTTGCTTGAGAACTTTGCCCTCAACCGCCGGACCAGCGGTGATGTGTACTGGCTCAAGGAGAACGCAGAAATCCTCAACATACTGCGCAATTCCGGGGCCGGATTACTGCCGGATGCGCTTGAAGTGTACGCGCCGTTTTACGACACGCTTGAAGACAGGCTGCGGTTTTTCCCTCAGTACTACCGGTTTCTGCTGTCCATCTGCCTTGATCTCGAAGACCTGGGGATGAAAGGTGACACCGGAGTGCGCCTTTGCCAGCGCGTCGCCGGCAGCGACTATGCAGCCGCAGAGCTTTCCGACCTGCAGCGCGCTGAGACCCGGCACCTGCTGGCGCGACGCGGGCAGACAGGCAGTGATCCGCGTCTGACGGCGCGCCTGCATACTTTTATAAACACGCCGCAAACCTTTTCCCTGCCGAATAAAAAAGCGGCCTACGAGCTGACGCATATCGTCTTTTATCTCTCTGATTATGGCCGGGTCGTCCCAGATCTGGCGCCCGAGGCGATGAGGAGCCTTGAGTTTGCCGGGCTGTTGGCCTGGCTTGATCAGGATGTGGATCTGCTGGCAGAGGTCTGCATCGCAATCCGGTTCGCCGGGGGCACGCCGGGCGAGATCTGGGAAGACTGGCTGGCCTGTGAAAGTGCCGGATTTGTTCTGATGCCTGACAGTCCTGACGGCGGACCGGACGCATATCATGAATATCTCGTCACCAGCTGGTGGGCAGCGCAGACCGGTGCGGCCTCGTTTCCCGGCGTTTCCGACCGGCGCGGGCTCAGCATCTGCCGGGTCGCTGCCGGGCGCGGACCATTGCGCAGCATATCAGAGTATATGTTCCGTCTCGGGGACGCACGCAGCAGTGACTGGCATCAGATGCGCGGCCTTCTGCAGACCGTCCTGGCCGAGGATGAACATCGTATCCTGGAAGGTGCCGCGGCATCATCAGATGTCTTTGACGATTTTTTTCAGGGATTCGCACGCGCCGGAAACTGATTTAAATCAACGGACTGCACTGCGATATTTAACCTACATCGAGAACGATGTACCGCAGCCGCACGAACTGGTGGCGTTGGGGTTTTCTATGACGAAGCGAGCGCCGATGAGCTCTTCGGTAAAGTCGATCACCGCATCCGTCAGAAAAGGCAGCGACACGGCATCGACGACCACCTTCTGACCCGCACCTTCGAGGATCAGATCGTCTTCCTTCGGCTCATCCAGCACAATTTCATACTGAAACCCGGAACAGCCGCCGCCCTCGACAGCGACCCGCAGGGCCTTGCCCTCGGTCGCAGCACCGATCTCGGCGAGCCGTTCAAACGCGCGGGAGGTCACTTTGGGGGGCAGCTGCATTTGCGGGCTCCGTGTAACGGTTTCATTCAACACTTACCTGCAATATAGAAAGTCACAGGACAGGCCACAAGGACCGGCGGTATGACTGCGCTCTTCGCTTCTGATCCTGCGACCGCCAGGGGACGGCGGTTCGCGGAGGAGGAAAGCACCTTCCGCTCGTGTTTTCAGCGCGACCGGGACAGAATTATTCACGCCAGCGCCTTTCGCCGGCTCAAGCATAAAACCCAGGTTTTTATCGAGCATGAGGGCGATTATTACCGCACCCGGCTGACCCATTCGATCGAGGTGGCGCAGGTGGCGCGCACGATCTCCGGGGCCCTGGGGCTGAACGCCGAACTGACCGAGGCCATCGCTCTGGCTCATGATCTGGGCCACACGCCTTTCGGACACACCGGTGAGGATGCACTTGCCGCTCTTATGGCGCCCTACGGAGGGTTCGATCACAATGCCCAGGCGATACGCATCGTGACACACCTGGAGCGTCACTACGCCGAATTCGACGGGCTCAACCTCACATGGGAAACGCTGGAAGGGCTTGCCAAGCACAACGGGCCGGTCACGGGAGAAATCCCCTGGGCGCTGGCGGCATGCAACGCGCAGATCGATCTGGAGCTGCACACCCATGCAAGCGCCGAGGCGCAGGTGGCGGCGATTGCCGATGATGTGGCCTATAACCACCACGATCTGCATGACGGGCTGCGCGCTGAGCTTTTCTCCACCGACGAACTGGCGGAGTTGCCGGTTCTGGACCGGTGCTTCGGGCGGGTGGATGAGCTCTATCCGGGGCTAAATTACTACCGGCGGAGGCACGAGGCGCTCCGGCGGTTTTTCGGTGTGCTGGTGGAGGACGTGATCCGCTTTGCCCAGGAGCGCCTTGCCGGGATCGGGCCGCAGTCCGTGCATGATGTGCGGGCCGCGGGCCGGACGGTGATCCGTTTCTCGGACGAGATGTTTTCCGATCTGAAGATCATCCGCGCTTTTCTCTTTGAACGCATGTACCGCGCGCCCAGCGTCGTGGAAATGCGCGCCGAGGTTACCGACGTAGTCAACGGGCTCTTTCCGCTTTTCATGTCGCACCCCGACCAGTTGCCAAAGCAGTGGCGCAAGGATGTGGAAGAGGCGGACACTGAAACCGCGCTGGCGCGGATCGTGTCGGATTATATCTCGGGAATGACCGACCGCTTTGCGCTGCAGGAGCATGAACGGCTGATCGGCCTTGGCTGAGCGCGGTTGACCCGGGCCTGCGGCGTGATACACCGCGCGCAGTCTGTTCGACAGGAGCCGGAAATGAACCTCTTTGCTGATATCCGCGATCTGGTGATCGAAACGCTGACGGCCCTGCAGGCTGAGGGCGCGTTGCCTGACGGTCTGGCGATGGACAATGTCACGGTCGAGCCGCCGCGCGATGCAGCCCATGGCGATATGGCGACGAATGCCGCCATGGTGCTGGCAAAACCCGCTGGCATGAAGCCGCGCGATATCGCCGCGGCGCTGGCGGAAAAGCTTGTGGGCGATGACCGGATCACGTCCGCCGAGGTTGCGGGTCCCGGGTTTCTCAACCTGCGTCTTGCGCCCTCAGTCTGGCAGTCAGTGGTGAAAACGGTGCTGGAAACCGGCACGGATTTCGGACGCGGCAGCGTCGGGCAGGGGACCCGGGTGAATGTAGAGTATGTTTCGGCCAACCCCACAGGTCCGCTGCACGTGGGCCATACCCGTGGCGCCGTTTTCGGCGACGCGCTGGCCTCGCTGCTCGGTTTTGCGGGCTTTGACGTGACGCGTGAGTATTACATCAACGACGGTGGTGCGCAGGTCGATGTGCTCGCCCGCTCGGTCTATAACCGCTATCTCGAAGCGCATGATCTCTCCGTCGACTGGCCCGAGGGGACGTATCCGGGCGATTACCTGATTGAAGTCGGAGAAAAGCTCAAAGAGCTAAAAGGCGATGCTTTCGTGGATCAGCCCGAAGAGGTCTGGCTCGAAGAAGTGCGGACTTTTGCCACCGACGCGATGATGGATCTGATCCGTGCTGACCTCAAAGCACTCGGCGTGGAGATGGATGTCTTTTACTCCGAAAAATCGCTCTATGGCACCGGTCGGATTGAGGCGGCAATCGATGTTCTGCGCGGCAAGGGTCTGATTTATGAAGGCGTGCTGGAGCCGCCCAAGGGCAAAAAGCCCGAAGACTGGGAACCGCGCGAGCAGACGCTGTTCAGATCCACCGAACACGGCGACGATGTGGACCGCCCGGTGATGAAATCCGACGGCAGCTGGACCTATTTTGCGCCGGATATCGCCTATCATTACGACAAGGTTTCGCGCGGGTTCGACGCGCTGATCGACGTTTTTGGCGCGGATCACGGTGGCTATGTCAAACGGATGAAGGCTGCGGTTTCCGCTCTTTCTGACGGGAAGGTGTCGCTTGATATCAAGCTGACGCAGCTGGTGAAGCTCTATAAAAACGGCGAGCCATTCAAAATGTCCAAACGGGCAGGGACCTTTGTGACCCTGCGCGATGTGGTGGATCAGGTCGGGCCGGATGTGACGCGTTTTGTCATGCTGACCCGTAAAAACGATGCGATGCTGGATTTCGATTTCGACAAAGTGCTTGAGCAAAGTCGGGAAAACCCGGTTTTTTACGTGCAGTACGCCCATGCGCGGGTGGCCTCAGTGATGCGCAAGGCGGTTGAGGCGGGCGTTGATGTCAGCGACGAGGCGCTTGCTGCCGCGGACCTGAGCTTGCTGGATCACGAGGCAGAACTGGCGATGGCCGGCAAGCTTGCGGAATGGCCGCGGATGGTCGAGACCGCCGCGCGCAGCAACGAGCCGCACCGGATCGCCTTCTATCTTTACGATGTCGCAGGCAGCTTTCACGCGCTGTGGAACCGGGGCAATGACGAGACCTCGCTGCGCTTTGTGCAGGACGACCCGAATGTCACACAGTCGAAAATTGCGCTCGCACGGGCCGTCAGCGTTGTAATTGCAGCCGGTCTTGGTATTCTTGGCGTCACACCGGCGCAGGAAATGCGGTAACAAACCGCCGCCTGCGTCCGAGCAGCAAACGCAGACAGACCTCAGGGGCAATGTATCCCGGGGGCAGTGAGGCAGTGATGGCGGATATTCAGTTCTCCCATAATATGGGGGCCTACGGGCGTACTCCCGAGGCTCAGCCGGAGGTGTCCGGCACCTCTTTGACAACAATGACCAATCTGGCAGGCGCCGCCCTGTCACTGGCGCTGATCGCGGGGATCGGGGTCTGGGGCTACAAGCTGATGGTGCGTGATGTCAGCGGCATTCCGGTCGTGCGCGCCGTTCAGGGCGACATGCGGGTGCGTCCAGAAGAGCCCGGCGGGCAGCTTGCCCGTCATCAGGGGCTCGCGGTCAACTCGGTTGCCGCGGAGGGTTTTGCCTCCGGTCCGGTGGATCAGGTCGCGCTGGCGCCGCGCACAGGTGGACTCGCGCAGGAAGATCAGCCGGTTCCGCTTGTGGCACCCGTGACCGCTCCTGAAGCGTTGCGCCCTGCGGCAGAAGCATTTGACCCCCCGTCGGCACCGGTTGATCCGGCGCCGGAAACAGCGACTGCCGATGTGCCGGCACCTGCAAAGAAAACACCCGCCGCGAAAGTGCCGGCTGATACGGATGCCGCTGTGTTGCTCGCGGCGGCCGAAGCTCTGCCGCTTCCTGAAGAGGTTCTGGCAGACGGGCCCGGCCTTCGGATTTCTGCGCGACCGCGTCTGAGGCCGGCGACCGCCCCTGCGATGGTGCAGAACGCGTCCTTTACCACCGCACCTGCGACGGCCGAGATTGATCCTTCAAAAATCCCAGGCGGCACACGTCTTGTGCAGCTGGGTGCTTTTGACAGCGCGGTGATCGCACGCGGTGAGTGGGACCGGCTGGCAACCAGCTTTGGCGATTATCTCGACGGTAAATCCCGTGTGGTTCAGGAAGCGCAATCGGGGGGGCGTACCTTTTACCGCTTGCGGGCCATGGGCTTCAAAGATCTGAACGATTCCAGACGCTTCTGCGCCGCCTTTAAGGCTGAGGGCGTGGATTGTATCCCTGTCGCGAGTAAATGAACCGGTTCGGGGCGACGATCCTTGACGCGGACGGGCTGAGCCTTTCTGCTGAGGAAAAAGCGTTTTTCCGCGATGTGAATCCATACGGATTCATTCTCTTTGCCCGCAACATCGATACGCCGGATCAGGTGCGCGCGCTGTGCGACGAGATGCGCGCCTGTGTCGGGCGGGATGCACCCATCACCATCGATCAGGAAGGTGGACGGGTGCAGCGTCTGCGTGCGCCGGTCTGGACGGAATGGGAACCTCCTCTGGAGTTTGTCACCGCCGCGGGCGAGAAGGCCGAAGAGGCGATGTATCTGCGCTACCGGCTGATTGCGGCGGAATTGCACGCGTTGGGGATCGACAGCAACTGCGCGCCCATGGTTGATGTGGCAGGCCCCGGCACCCACGCATTTCTGCACAACCGGTGCTATGGCACTGACCCGCAAACCGTTGCGAAACTGGGGCGGGCCGCCGCCGAGGGGATGATCGCCGGAGGTGTCATCCCGGTGCTCAAACACATTCCGGGACACGGTCGCGCGACAATGGACAGTCACTATGATCTGCCACGGGTCAGCGTCTCGCGCGAGGAACTCGACACGGTTGATTTCGCGCCCTTCCGGGCGCTGAATGACCTGCCCATGGGGATGACCGCGCATCTGGCATATGATGCCATTGATGACAAACCCGCCACCCTGTCGGAAAAGGTGATGAAGGTCATCCGCGAGGACATCGGGTTTGAAAATCTCATCATGACAGATGATCTGGCGATGAAGGCACTCAAGGGCAGCCTTGCCGATCTCACGCGCCAGGCGCTAGCAGCGGGCTGCGATGTGATCCTGCACTGCAACGGCACGCTCGCCGACCGCCGCGCCGTGGCAGAAGCTGCAGGCGAGATGAGTTTTGGGGCGCAGACCCGCGCGCTGCGTGCGCTCAACGGTCGGATGGCGCCCGACGATATTGACATTTCCCGCGCAACTGCTCAGCTTGGGACGCTGTTGAGCAGGGCGTGAAAGTCGATATGAGGCATGGCTGAAATCCCTTTTGAGGAAGACGCAGTTTCGGTTGCGGACCGCATGGCGGCCGAGGCGCTGATTGTCGATGTGGACGGGTTCGAAGGCCCGCTCGATCTGCTCCTGACACTGAGCCGCACGCAAAAGGTCGATCTGCGAAAGATTTCGGTTCTCGCACTGGCAAAACAGTATCTGGCCTTTGTCGAAAAGGCCAAGGCGCTGCGGCTGGAGCTTGCTGCGGATTATCTGGTGATGGCCGCCTGGCTGGCCTTTCTTAAATCCCGTTTGCTACTGCCGCCTGATCCCACCGAAGAGGGGCCCAGCGGCGAAGAGCTGGCAGCGCATCTGGCCTTTCAGCTGGAACGGCTTCAGGCCATGCGCGATGCCGCTGCCCGCCTGATGGGGCGCGACCGGCTGGGGCGTGATTTCTTTGCACGCGGTCAGACACATGAGGTCACCCGGACCCGCAAGATCGAATACACTGCCACGCTGCTCGATCTGATGCAGGGCTATGCGCGAATCCGCACCCGCGACGAATTCCGCCCGTTTGTGATGGACCGGGACGCGGTTTTCACCATGGAGCAGGCGCTTGACCGGATGCGCGGGCTGATGGGATTTGCCGGAGACTGGACGGATATTTCCAGCTACCTGCCCGAAGGCTGGGAAGCCGACCCGGTGCGGCGCCGGTCCGCCACCGCTTCAACCTTTGCGGCCTCGCTGGAGCTTGTTAAGGAAGGGTATCTCGAAATTCGCCAGAGCGACACATTCGCGCCGCTGCAGCTGCGCAAAAAGGACCGGCCCTCTTGAGCACAGAGCCCGACATCAGCGACACAGAGCAGAGCCTCTTTGAGGCCCCTCCGATGGGCGAGCAGGAGCGCATGGTCGAGGCGATCCTTTTTGCGACCGCAGAGCCAGTCTCGCTGCGCGAGCTGACCGCGCGCATGCCGCACGGATCGGACCCGGCAGAGGCCATTGTCCATCTGCGCAAGCGTTATGAAGGGCGCGGCGTGAACCTGTGTAAAATCGGCGATGCCTGGGCGGTGCGCACAGCACCCGATCTTGGCTTTCTGATGCAGCGCGAAACAGTCGAGACCCGCAAGCTCAGCCGGGCAGCCGTGGAAACGCTTGCGATCATCGCCTATCACCAGCCTGTCACCCGTGCTGAGATCGAAGAAATCCGCGGTGTTTCGGTCAGCCGCGGTACGGTGGATCAGCTGCTGGAGATGGAGTGGATCCGCTTTGGCCGCCGCAAGATGACGCCGGGGCGACCGGTGACCTTTGTGGTGACCGAAGGTTTCCTTGATCACTTCGGCCTTGAGAATGCACGCGATCTGCCCGGGCTCAAAGAGCTTCGTGCCGCCGGACTTCTGGAGAACCGGCCGCCGCCGGGCAGCCTGCCAATTGCCGGTGATCCGGATGAGGGCGACGAAGAATCTACCGAAGGCCAGAGCGAGCTGTTTGAGGACTGATCTGCCCTGAAAATCGCCATATTCCCGCGCTATCGTTCTGTCAGATTAAAAAAAGGACAGGCAATGGAACGGGCACTGATTATGATCCTGCGGATGATAATGCGCAGGCTGATGAACCGGGGTATCGGTGCAGGGATGAGAAAAGCCGCCGGTGATCAGCGCGCGCACAACGGCGCGAAACACCTGCGCCGGTCAGCTCGTATCGCCGGGCGCGCCACGCGGATGTGAGCGGCGTTATTCCCGCGCTCTGAAGTGTTTGGAAAGCTTAAGGCCCTGGCCCTGATAGTTCGACGCGATCCCCGCGCCATAGAGTTGCGTGGGTTCTTCGGTCATGGCCTCATAGACCAGACGGCCGACGACCTGACCGTGCTCAAGCACAAAGGGCGCCTCGTGGCAGCGCACTTCCAGCACACCGCGTGATCCCGCACCGCCCGATGCCGCATGGCCAAAGCCGGGGTCGAAAAAACCCGCGTAATGCACGCGAAACTCGCCGACCATCGCGAGATAGGGCGCCATCTCAGCAGCATAGCACGGCGGGATCGTTACAGCCTCACGGCTCACCAGAATATAGAATGCGCCGGGATCCAGGATGATCTTGCCGTCATCGCTGTGCACGTCTTCCCAGTAATCCGTCGCGCGGTAGTGATCGATTTTATCAAGGTCAATCACGCCGGTGTGCGGCTTGGCGCGGTATCCTACCAGCGTGGTGCCGGGCAGGCGCAGGTCGACGGAAAACCCGAGGCCCGCGTCAATCACCGGATCCCGGTCGACCAGCGGCGTTTGCGCGTGCAGGGCGCGCAGGGCTGTGTCGTCGAGAACGGCCTCTCCGCGCCGGAAGCGGATCTGGTTCAGCCGCATGCCCGGTCGCACCAGCACCGAAAAAGAGCGCGGGCAGATCTCGGCGTAGAGCGGTCCGTGATAGCCGGGCGCGATGCGGTCAAATTCGGTGCCGCCGTCGGTGATCACCCGGGTGAGCAGATCGAGCCGCCCTGTGGAGCTTTTGGCGTTGGCGACGGCCTGTATATCATCGGGCAGGGCCAGCGATTCAATCAGCGGCACCACATAAACACAGCCCTTTTCGAGCACAGCGCCTTCGGTCAGGTCCACTTTGTGCATCTCAAATTCTTCAAGGCGATCTGAAACACGCGCCCCGGCACCGGTCAGGAAAGATGCGCGGACCCGCCAGGCCGTACGACCCAGACGCAGGTCGAGACTTGCCGGTTGTATCTGGGCGTCAGTGACAGGGCGGCTGGTGGCAATCTGGTTTTCATCGATCATCTTTGCGATCGTCTGGTTTGGTAGAACGCCATTCATGCCGCCGGCTCCTGAATAGACAAAGGCCCGCGCAACGGCTGCGCGGGCACTTTATGGATGTCGGTAGTGGTCGGGCTAGCAGGACTCGAACCTGCGACCTTCCGTCCCCCAGACGGACGCGCTACCAGGCTGCGCCATAGCCCGACATGAGCCGCTTCATACCCGATCAGAGCCCGATGGCAAGACCCAAATGCCACCGGATCAGTCTTTGCCGGCATCTTTACCCGGGCCCGAGAGATCGGCCCTGAGTGCTGCAAGCTGTTTCAAAAGCGGCCGGATCCGGTCAGCCGTGTCGCTGTCGATCCGGGTGATGCGCGCGAGCGCCGTAAGCGCGGAGGGCGCCACGTCGATCTCATCCTCATGCGGCACTGGCGGCACATCGACTTCGGCAGGACGCACCGGTTCCCGGGCCGCCCCGGGTGGCGATACAGAGAAGGGGCCGGTATCTGCGTCGGTGCTGTCCTCAGCGCCGGCGGCGATTTCCTCAGGCTCAAAAGGTGCTGCCTCTTCCGGCGTTGTCTGCGAGGGCAGGTCGTCATCGCGCTGCGCGATACTGTCGTCGTTGCCCGCATCCTGCAGGGGTTTTGTCAGGAAGTCCGGCAGATCTGCGGTTTCACCGGCGGTGGCGTCTTCGGCTGTAATCCCGCCAGCGGCGGCTCCGGCCGGCGCAGTATCCTCCTGCTCCTCCGGCAGGCTTTCGCCTTCAGCAGAGAGATCAGCGTCGCTGTTCTCTGTCTCCGGTGCAATGTCATCCCGGACAGGTTCGTCGCGGGCGTGCGAGAAACTCACGTCTTCGGCAGGGTGGTCGCCTGTCTCTTCCGGCTCAGCATCCTGAGGGGTTTCGGCATTGTCTTCGGCTGTGTGTTCCGCAGGTCCGGGCGCACCGCTTTCGGACAGCTCAGGTCCGGGATCGCCGGCCTGCTCAGCGACTTCTTCAGGTTCGGGTGCCGCGTCCTGCCCGGGCGCTTCGTTTCCGGCCGCTGGTGTTGATGCAAATGCGGGGGACGCGGCCGTGTCTTCGTCCAGCGCGGCCATGGTCAGATCATCAAGAGGCTGGGACATATCGGCGACATACGCCACGCCTTTCTCGCGCAGCATCTTCTGCGCCCCTTTGATGGTCAGTCCGTCTTCGTGCAGCAGTTGCCTGATCCCGCCGAGCAGAAGCATGTCGGAGGGCCGGTAATACCGCCGGCCACCCGCGCGTTTGATCGGCTTGACCTGTGAGAACTTACTCTCCCAAAAGCGCAGCACATGCGCCTGAACGCCCAGCCAGTCAGCAACCTCTGAGATTGTGCGGAATGCGTCCGGCGACTTGGACATCAGGTCAGGACTTGTTTCCGTCTGCCACGCGGTCCTTCATCAGATGTGAAGGCCGGAAGGTCAGAACCCGGCGGGGGTTAATCGGAACTTCTTCGCCCGTCTTGGGATTGCGACCGACGCGGGCCGATTTGTCACGCACGGAAAAGGTGCCGAAAGATGAGATCTTGACCTGCTCGCCGCGCACCAGCGCATCCGACAGATGTTCAAGCACGGTTTCTACGAGCTGGGCGCTTTCGTTGCGCGACAGGCCAACCTCGCGGAAGACTGCCTCACTCAGATCCATACGTGTCAGTGTCTTTTCGGCCATCATATCCCCCCACGGTTTTAAGCAACCATAGGGGAGAGGGTTTTTCCGAGTCAATATCAATGACTTGGACTGCACGTCCTGAGCGAAATTAACCCGTTTACCAGCGCAGAACGACCGCTCCCCAGGCCAGTCCGCCGCCGATTGCCTCTGTCACGATCATATCACCCTGCCGGATCTGTCCTCGTTCGACGCCTACAGACAGTGCCAGGGGAATCGATGCGGCAGAAGTGTTGCCATGATCCTGCACGGTCACGATGACCCGTTCCATCGGCAGGCCGAGCTTTTTCGCAGTGCCCTGAATGATACGGATATTTGCCTGATGCGGCACGATCCAGTCTACATCCTCCGGGACAATGCCGGCGCGCTCCATGGCAGTGGTTGCTGTGGCTGCCAGCTTTTCAACGGCATGCCGGAAAACCTGATTGCCCTGCATGCGCAGATGACCGGTTGTGCCGGTGGAAACGCCGCCATCGACATAAAGCAAATCCTGATGGCGCCCGTCCGAGTGCAGATCTGTCGAGAGGATGCCCCGGTCTTCGGCAGTGCCTGTGCCGTCGCGTCCTTCGAGCAGCAGAGCGCCCGCGCCGTCCCCGAAAAGCACACAGGTCGAGCGGTCGGTCCAGTCCATGATCCTGCTGAAGCTTTCGGCGCCGATGACCAGCACGCGCCGCGCCTGGCCCGACAGGATCAGCGCGTTGGCATTGCTGAGCGCATAGACAAAGCCTGCACAGACCGCCTGCACGTCGAAAGCAAAGCCCGTCGTCATACCCAGGCGTGCCTGAACCATAGTAGCCGCAGACGGAAAGGTCAGATCGGCGGTCGATGTGGCGACAATGATCGCATCCACGTCTTCTGCGGTGACACCGGCGCTGGTCAGGGCGGCTGTGGCGGCCGCGGCCGCCATATCTGATGTGGTCTCACCCTCGGCGGCGAAATGCCGGCGTTCGATGCCCGAGCGGGAGCGGATCCATTCATCCGTGGTATCGAGCTTTTCCTCGAATTCGGTATTGGGTACGACGCGGGAGGGCAGGTAGTGGCCAACACCGGCGACGACGGCGCGCAGGGGCATCAGGAGGTCTCCTCTCCCGGCAGGCCGGCGACGCGTGCCGCCAGCTTGTCGGTGAACTGTATATCAGCGAGTTGTGCTGCGAGCTTGATGGCTGCCGACACACCGGTTGCATCCGCTGAGCCGTGCGATTTCACAACCGTGCCGTTCAGCCCCAGAAAGACGCCGCCATTCACCCGGCGCGGATCAATTTTCTTTTTCAGCCGGTTCAGCGACGTATAGGCCAGCAGAGAAGCCAGCATCGACAGCGGCGAATAGCGGAAGGCCTCACGCAGGCGCTCGCCGATCAGGCTGGCGGTGCCTTCGCCCGTTTTGATCGCCACGTTACCGGTGAATCCGTCGGTGACGATCACATCACAAACATCTCCGGAAATATCGCCGCCTTCGACAAAGCCGACAAATTCGAACCCGGCTTCCTCGTGATGATCACGAATCAGCTCATAGGCTTCTTTGAGCTCGGTGCGGCCTTTGTGCTCTTCAGTGCCGACATTCAGCAGTCCAACCCGCGGGCGGGGCAGGTCGAGCCCGTTACGCGCATAAGACATGCCCATGAGTGCAAAGCGCAGAAGGTCATCGGCATCCGCCCGGATATCCGCGCCAACATCCAGCATGACATTGAAACCCTGCGGATTGGACGACGGGTAGAGGACTGCAATCGCCGGCCGGTTAACGCCCGGCAGTTTGCGCAGACGGATCATCGACAGCGCCATCAACGCGCCTGTGTTGCCACAGGAGACAGCGACCGAGGCCTCTCCGTCGCGCACCGCCTCGATGGCCGACCACATGGAGGTACCCTTGCTGTTGCGCACGACCTGGCCGGGTTTGTCGTTCATCGACACGACATCCGGCGCGTGCCGGATATCACAGCGGCCCTCAAGCACGCGTTTGCGCGCCACGAGAGCTTTGAGCTCTTCGGACGGACCGTGCAGGATAAAGCGGATGTTGTGGTTTTTCTGGGCGGAGGTGCTGCAGCCTGCAATAACAGCGGCGGGGCCATTGTCCCCGCCCATCGCATCTACGGATATGGTGATCCGTGCAGCCTTCGCATCTGCCTGATCGGTCTGCGCCGTCATAAAGCGACCGCCCCTAACCTTGCTGCCTTATTGTTAAGGCAAAGGTTTAGGCCGCGTCGTCTTCCAGATCAATCTCTTCTGTCAGTGCAACGACTTCCTTGTCGTCATAATGGCCACAGGCCGCACAGACGTGGTGAGGGCGTTTCAGCTCACCACAGTTGGTGCATTCGTTCGGATTTGCAGCCACCAGTGCATCATGCGCGCGACGGTTGTTGCGGCGCGATTTGGAGACTTTGTTCTGTTGAACAGCCATTGGTTCAGGCCTTTTGTCTTTCGGGGCCGGTTACGCAGGTCTGCGCGGGGGCCGGGTTTCGGATTCTGTCCCGTCGGGCGGGCGTCACGTGCGTTTAGGGCCATGGCCCGCAGTTGTCCAACCCTTAATTGGGTGAGGCGCGCAAAATACTGCGAATTCCGTGCTGTGCAAGCGGTTTTTCAGCGGGTTGTGCGGTGCTGGCGCGGGCTTACGAAATCCTGGTGTTTTCGCCCTATTGGGTTTCATTGGAGAAAAGGAGTGAGAACATGATTTCAGCTACAGCTGTTACGCCACCCGTTATTTCAAACGCACCGCCTGCACCGCCGGTACCTGTTGAAACACCTGTCCCGGGGCCCGGAAAAAGCACGGCACCAGGCCAACTGGCAAAGATCGCAGTCGCAGAGGCCCGTGCCGCTGGTGTCGAACTGCCGTCAAATGCCCAGGGACTTGCGGCCTCGCAGATTGCAAAGGGGGCTGACCCTTCGGCGCTCTTTACGCTGCAGACCACGCAGGATGCTGCATCAACGGACGGTACGCAGGCGCCTGGAACCGCAGGTGAAACGCCTGCATCCGGCGGCACGCCGGCGACTGACGACGGCGCCTCTGTCCCTGCCGGGCCAGAGCAAGCGGCGGCGGAGACCGCAGAGACCGCAATGGCGGCAGCACTTGCCTACCAGACCAGTGCCGCACTGCTTGCCGGGTCGGGCGACAGCTCCGCACAGGTCGCGCTGGATCTGCTGAGCTGAACGGAGGGGCGACGGTCAAGGTTTCCCGGCTGATCGCCCGCCGCTCCGGGATGCGCCCGGTGGGTTGGGCAGGTGCGTGCCTGTGTACGGGCAAGACCGTCCTTGCAGAGTTGAAAGGGTGAGGGGCTGTCGTCCCGCTCGCGGGCGTCAGTCGTCCCCGTCTGGTGTCTCCAGCTGATCCCGCAATCCGGCGAGCCCTGCGAACGGCCTTGCATCTTCATCGCGCATTGGCTTTTTGCCGGGTTCGGTAAAGACGGCTTCTTTCAGCTCGGCGCCCGGCGCACGCGGATAAAGCGGTACCGCAAGCACCAGCGCCTCTGTCATCACAGCCGCAGGATCGATCCAGCGCCCGAGTGCTTCGGTGGTGTCGTCCTCCGGCATTTCGGCCTCGGGTGCATCAACGTCGGTAAAATCGCGCTGAAAAAGCCTCGTTACAGGAACATCGATTCGCGTGGTGACGGGCTCAAGCGTGACACCGCAGGGCTGCACGATCGTGGCCCCGAGAACGGCCTCCAGCCGCCAGTCGGCTGCACCCTCCGCCCGAAGACTGCCGGTAAAGGACAGTTTGCGCAGATCAGAGAGCCCCAGCTCTGCGCCGATCTGCTTTGTACGCGCCGTGTCGGGCCTCAGAGAAAAGGAAGTCACAGCGTTCTGCGCCAGGTCGGCAACGCGAAGCGCCGTGTCGGAGGGAGGTGTCTGCTTCATGCGTGATACTTTCGTTCCTTGAACCATGGGCCTGGCATGGTGTAAGCGGGATAAAAGCCAAAGGCGCCAGGGGCAAGAGGGCAGACGAATGCAAAGCAGTACACTGTCGAGGAAAAGCGGCCCGGCCGTGCGCCGTTTATGCTGTGCGCTAGCGATGTGCGCGGCGCTCGCCGCCTGTGGCGCGACTTACCGCAACCACGGATATGTGCCCACAACAGAAGAACTTGACCAGATCGCGGTCGGTGTCGACACCCGCGCCAGCGTCGAGGAAACCCTCGGGTCATCGGCCGCAGGATCGGTGTTGCAGGATGACGCGATGTATTTCGTGCGCAGCCGGGTAAAGAACTTCGCGCTGCTGGAATCCGAAGTGGTCGAGCGGACGATTGTCGCGATCAGCTTTGACAGCGCCGGTGTGGTCCGGAACGTCGAAACCTTCGGGCTGGAAGACGGGCAGGTGGTGCCACTGGCGCGGCGCGTCACCGACACCACGGTCGAGGGCCGCACCTTCCTTGGTCAGCTCTTTGGCAATATCGGACGGTTTACCCCCAGCGGCATCGACGGCTGATCGCTGTCACGCGGCCGTGACCTGCCCGTGGTAACGGGACGCAGACCTCGTTTGCGGGAGACACGCCATGCGTGAGCTGATCAGAGGCCACCTCAAAGCCCGCCGGGCAGCGGATGCAAATGACATGGCCCGCGCACTGGCGCTCCGGGTTGCCGCATTCGGGGCCGCAGGCGCACAGACAGCCGATGTTTTCGATCAGCAGTGCACGCAGGTTCTTATCGAGGATCTGCACACCGGCGAACTGCTGTGCTGTTTTCGTCTGATGCAGATGACACCGGATGCGCTTACCCGCAGCTACTCCGCGCAGTTCTATGAGCTTTCCGGGCTGGCACAACACGATGGTCCGATGATTGAGCTGGGGCGGTTCTGTACCGCGCCGGGGCTGCGCGATCCGGATGTTCTGCGGCTGGCCTGGGCATGGATCGCCCGCCAGGTGGATGCAGCCGGTGTGACGCTGCTTTTTGGATGCTCGTCTTTCAGGGGTACGCAGACGACTGATTATCTCGATACCTTCGCGATGCTGCGCGCCCGCCATCTCGCGCCGGAACGCTGGCTGCCGCGGGTCAAAGCGCCGGAGGTTTTTCGCTTTGCGGCCCGGTTGCGGCGTAAACCGGATATCAGAACCGCAATGGCGCGGATGCCGCCACTTTTGCGGTCTTATCTGATGATGGGTGCCTGGGTCAGCGATCACGCGGTGGTGGACCGTCAGATGAACACACTGCATGTTTTCACCGGGGTCGAAACCAGCGCCATTCCACCTGCGCGTAAACGGCTGCTGCGCGCCATTGCCTGACCGGCGGGGCGGTGATTTTTTCGGCCTGTCGCACGCCAGCCGTTGACGCGGCTGCCGCTCCGGCATAGCTGGCTGGCATGGCCCGTGTCCCTTTGCTGCAGCTTACAGATATTTCGCTGACTTTCGGCGGTGATCCCGTTTTTGACGGGCTCAGCCTTGTCGCTCAGCCCGGCGACCGCGTGGCACTGGTGGGACGCAACGGCTCGGGCAAATCGACGCTGATGAAGGTGATGGCCGGGCTGGTCGAGCCTGACCGTGGGGAGGTCATCGCCGGGCCCGGTGTTTCCGTGGGATATATGGAGCAGGACCCGGACCTGTCGGGGTTTGCGACGCTGGGTGATTTTGCGGCTCATCTGCTGGAGCCTTCGGAGATGTACCGGGTCGAACGCGCGGGCGAGGGGCTCAAGTTTGACCCCGCCCGGCCGGTGGAAACCGCCAGCGGCGGAGAACGGCGGCGCGCGGCACTCGCGCGGCTGATGGCGGGGGAGCCCGATCTGATGCTGCTCGATGAGCCGACGAACCATCTGGATATCGAGGCCATTGCCTGGTTGGAAAATGAGCTGAAACAAAGCCGCCAGGGGTATATTATCATCAGCCACGACCGAGCGTTTCTGCGCGCGCTGACGCGGGCGACGCTCTGGATTGATCGCGGTGTCGTGCGCCGTCAGGAAAAGGGTTTCGGTGATTTCGAGACCTGGCGCGATGCGGTATGGGAAGAAGAAGACACCCAGCGTCACAAGCTCAACCGCAAGATCAAAGCCGAGGCCCGCTGGGCCGTGGAAGGCATATCCGCGCGCCGCAAGCGCAATATGGGCCGGGTGCGCGCCTTGCAGGATCTGCGGGCGGAACGCGCCGCACAGATCAGCCGCCAGGGCACGGCTGCCATGGCGCTTGATCCGGCCACGAAGTCCGGCAAAAAGGTCATCGAGGCCAGGGGCATCACAAAATCGTTCGGCGACCGGACGATTCTGCGGCCCTTCAGCCTGACCGTGCAGCGCGGTGACCGGATTGCGCTTGTCGGGCCCAACGGTGTGGGCAAAACCACGCTGCTGAATATGCTGATCGGGCGCGAGGCGCCGGATGAGGGCGAGGTAAAGCTGGGCACGGGACTGAGTGTGGCGCTCTTTGATCAGGGGCGCGACGCGCTTGATCCGGATATGACGCTCTGGGACAGTCTGACGGGGGATCCCGATATGCGCGTCTCGGGTAAGGCCGACCAGATCATGGTGCGCGGTGCACCCAAACATGTGGTCGGGTATCTCAAGGAGTTTCTCTTTGACGAGGCTCAGGCGCGGGCGCCGGTGCGTGCGCTTTCGGGGGGCGAAAAGGCGCGATTGCTGCTGGCGAAACTGATGGCCCGGCCGGGCAATATGCTGGTGCTCGATGAACCGACCAACGATCTGGACGTGGAAACGCTCGATCTGCTGCAGGATATTCTGGGCAGTTACGACGGCACGGTTCTGCTGGTCAGTCATGACCGTGACTTTCTTGACCGTGTCGCTGCGACGACGATCGCCATGGAGGGGGACGGTCGCGCGACGGTCTATGCCGGCGGCTGGAGCGATTACATCAGTCAGCGCAAGACCACCCAAAGCCGCACGCAGGCCGCGCCTGTAAAGTCTGGGACGCCCGCCGCGGAAAAACCGCAGGCTGTGCCGAAAGAGGGCCTGAGCTTCACGCAGAAACACCGGCTGGACGCTTTGCCGGCGGAGATCGAGCGGCTGGAGGCGGAGATTGCTAAGCTGGAAGAACTGCTCGGTGACCCGGATCTTTTCGAGCAGAACCCGGTGAAATTCGGCAAGGCGACCGATGCGCTGGTGGAGCGGCATGCAAAGCTCGATGCCGCGACAGAAGAGTGGCTGATGCTGGAAGAAAAAGCCGCCGGCTAAAGCAACGAGACCGGATCGCCTTCGCGGATTGTGCCGCCGGTCAGGATCGAACAGTTCAGCCCCGAGCGGTGTTCGAGCAGGTCACAGACCGTTTTGCCGGTGATCATGTCAATATAGCGACAGGGCGTATTGAGCCGTCCGCCACGCAATATGACCTCGCCCACCCGGAACTCGCGTCCCACCAGATGATTGAGCGGCACGTCACGCACAGTGAGGTTGCGGCGGTGCTCATGAGGTTCAAGCGTAATGTCGTGATCACGCGCCAGCGCTTCCAGCGTCTCGATCTCTGTCAGTGTTACTTCGCGCACGTCGGGCAGGTTTGAATAGGTGCCGCTGTCCACGCCCCGCGCATACCGGTCGCCTGCAAGCCCGACGCCGGGCAGACACTGTATGGCGCGGTGCGCTGTCATGGGCGCGCGGGCCTCAGGGGCCGTATGGATGTGCAAAAGCAGTCCCAGCCACATGGGGTTTCTCCTTGTTATCAGCGCATGCGCAGCGCGCCGTCGATACGGATCACTTCGCCGTTCAGATAGCCCGCACTCACGATGAAGCCGGCAAGGGCGGCGTATTCCGACGGATCACCGAGGCGCGGCGGGCAGGGGACGTCAGCGGCAAGCTGTGCCTGCACCTCTTCACCCAGACCCGCAAGCATCGGCGTCATGAAAATCCCTGGTGCGATGGTCATCACCCGGATACCGCTGCGCGCCAGATCCCGGGCCATTGGCAGGCAGAGCCCCACGACACCGCCTTTGGAAGCGGCATAGGCCGTCTGGCCTTTCTGCCCGTCGAAGGCCGCGATGGAGGCGGTATTGATGATCACACCGCGCGCGCCGTCTTCATCCGGGTCGTTGTGCTGCATCGCGTCCGCCGCCAGTCGCGCGACGTTAAACGTACCCACCAGATTGATGTCGATGGTGCGCTGAAAGAGCCCCAGCGGATGCGGCCCGTCGCGCCCGGTTGTTTTGGCGGCATCCGCGATGCCGGCGCAGTTCACCGCGACCGTAATGCGGCCCATCCTGTCCCGCGCCAGATCAAGCGCTGCCTGCACAGAGGCCTCGTCGGTCACATCCGTCTGCGCGAAGTATCCGCCGGTATCAGAGGCCACAGCCGCACCGCGGTCCGCATCCCGGTCGAGCAGGGTTACCTGTGCGCCATGATCTGCAAACCAGCGTGCCGTGGCCTCTCCGAGACCAGATGCACCACCGGTGATGATCGCTGCTGTTTCCGTCAGTTTCATGCTCTTGCTCCTCCGGGTTTGCTGCACGTCAGGTTTGCAGCCATCCGCCCCCCTGCGCGCAGACGGAACACGCCATTGCTTAACCCAGCTGCACCAGCGCGTGACGCTTTTTGCCGGCGCTCAGTTTGATCGGCGACGACAGCGCCGCCGCATCGATCATCAGGCCTGCGTTGGTCAGCGGCTGGTCATCAAGGCGCGCGCCGTTCTCCGCAATCAGACGTTTGGCCTCTTTGCCGGAACCTGCGAGCCCGGATTTCACAATCAGCTGCACGATCGAGATCCCGTCGCCCAGATCTTCTGCGGACAGGTTCAGCGTCGGCAGATCGTCCCCGACGCCGCCCTTTTCAAAGACCTCACGCGCAGTCGCCTCGGCAGCAGCAGCCGCCTCCGCGCCGTGCAGCAGTGTGGTGATCTCGCCCGCAAGCCGGATCTTGGCCTCGTTAATCTCCGCGCCGGCGAGTGCCCCCAGACGGTCGCATTCATCCACCGGCAGTTCGGTATAGAGTTTCAGGAAACGCCCGACATCGGCGTCCGTGGTGTTGCGCCAGAATTGCCAGAACTCATAGGGGCTCAGCATATCGGCGTTCAGCCAGACCGCACCCGACTGCGATTTCCCCATCTTCCTGCCGTCCGAGGTGGTCAGCAGCGGCGATGTCAGACCATAGACCTCGCCATCGATCACACGGCGCGTGAGATCTATGCCGTTGACGATGTTGCCCCACTGGTCCGAGCCGCCCATCTGCAGAATGCAGCCATAGCGCCGGTGCAGTTCCATGAAGTCATAGGCCTGCAAAATCATATAGTTAAACTCAAGAAACGACAGCGATTGCTCACGGTCGAGCCGCGATTTCACGCTCTCAAAAGACAGCATCCGGTTGATCGAGAAATGCCGTCCGATATCGCGCAGGAAATCGAGATAATTGAGATCATCAAGCCATTCGGCGTTATTGATCATCAGCGCATCCGTGGGGCCGTCACCATATTTCAGATAGGCGGAAAAGACGTCTTTGATGCCCGCGATATTGTCGTCAATCGCCGCGGGTGTCAGGAGCGGGCGTTCATCGGCGCGAAAGGACGGGTCCCCCACCTTCGTTGTGCCGCCGCCCATCAGGGTGATCGGTTTATGCCCGGTTTTCTGCAGCCAACGCAGCATCATGATCTGAATGAGTGAGCCCACATGCAGCGATTTTGCGGTCGCATCAAAGCCGATGTAGCCGGGCTGCACGCCCGACATCAGCGCATCATCGAGACCCTGATAATCCGTGCAGTCCGCCAGAAAACCGCGTTCGGTCATAACGGCGATAAAATCTGATTTCGGGTGCCAGGTCATCTTGCTTGCTCTCTGCGGTGAATGCGCCCACTCTATAGGCGGTGAAATCGTAAAGGAAAAGGCTTTGAGCAGGGCCATCCCGAAAACCGGATCCGTCACAGCGCTGGGGGCAATGAGCGGCACATCGCTGGATGGCGTGGATGCAGCCGTTATCCGCACAGACGGCGTGACAATCGGAAGCTTTGGTGAGAGCGGATACCGCGCGTACACCTCAGAAGAACAGCACATCCTGTCGGCGGCTCTGGGCCAGTGGTCGGGACCTGCAGCAGAGGCTGCAACACGCATCGTCCAGCAGGCACATGAAGAGCTTCTGGCGCGATTCACAGGCGTTGACCTGGTGGGCTTTCATGGCCAGACGCTTGCCCATGCCCCGCGGACACGCGGCACGTATCAGGCCGGCGACGGGGCAGCACTCGCGCAGGCGCTTGGCCGCCCGGTCGTCTGGGATTTCCGCACAGCGGATGTAGACCTGGGCGGTGAAGGCGCGCCGCTTGCGCCGTTTTTCCATTTTGCCTGCGCGCGTCATATCGGTGCCACCGGCCCGCTTGCGTTTCTGAACCTCGGTGGGGTGGGTAACCTGACATACATCGACCCGTCATTTGAGCGACCTGAAATGCCTGGCGCTTTGCTGGCTTTTGACACTGGGCCGGCCAATGCGCCGCTGAATGATCTTCTGCGTGCGCGGCGGGGCACAGCTTTCGATAAAGACGGCGCAATCGCGAGGTCCGGCACGGTTGAGAAGGGCGCGCTTGAGCTGTTTCTGGCTGAGCCATACTTTGCACGAATTCCGCCCAAATCATTGGACAGGAATGATTTTTCGCAGATGGTCGCGCTGGTGAGCGAGCTCGGAGACGCTGATGCGGCGGCCACGCTGACAGCCATGTGCGCAGCAGGTGTGGCGGTCGGTATGCAGCACTGTCCCACGTTGCCCGACCGGGTGCTGGTCACCGGTGGCGGGCGTCATAATCCGGTGCTGATGGAGATGCTGAGCGTATCGCTCGACTGTCCCGTCATGCCGGTGGAAGAAGCGGGCCTTGACGGCGATATGCTCGAAGCCCAGGCCTTTGCCTATCTGGCTGTCCGTGTGGCGCGTGGCCTGCCGACATCCTGCCCGGGGACAACCGGGGTGCGCGCAGCAGCAGGCGGCGGCATCGTCAGCCTGCCCGAAGCGCAGGCGCAGGCGGGCTGAAGCGACCGGCATCCGCCTTAAGGGCTCTCAACGCGCAACCGGGACCGCGCAAGGGCACGCCTCAATGCCGCCCTGCGGTTACCCGCGCGGGATGTCGAATTCCGGTGGTGCCAGCGTGAACCCCTCAAACTGAAATCCGGGCGAGACGGTACAGCTCACAAGGGTCCAGTCGCCGGTGCTGCGCGCGGCCTGCCAGTGATGCGCAGGAACGATGATCTGCGGATCCGCCCGGTGCAGATCCGGACCAAGCTCACGATCCTGCGCGGGCCCCTCATCGGTGGCACTGACCGAGAGGATCAGCGGCGCACCTGCATGCCAGAGCCAGATCTCAGTTGCATCGACCCGGTGCCAGTGGCTTGTCTCACCCGCTGCCAGCAGGAAATAAATGCAGGTGCCTGCGGGCCGCCCGGAACCTGATGCGACCCATGTCTGGCGGTAGTGGCCGCCTTCAGGATGCGGGGCGAGGTTCAGATGCGCGATGATCTCTTGTGCTGTCATCGTCTCAGGCTAGTCTGGGCGCAGCTGCGGGCCAAGGGGGAAAGCCGGTGAAAACAATCGTTATCGGCGCGGGCATTATCGGTGCACTGACCGCTTTCGAACTGGCCCGCCGCGGGGCGGAGGTGACAGTGATTGATGCGGGCCCGCCGGCGGGCGCGGCGACCGGATCGTCCTTTGGCTGGATAAACGCGAGCTTTTACGAAAACGAAGACCATTTTCGCCTGCGCGCGGCGGCAATTGAGGCCCATCATGCACTGGCCGGAACCCTCTCCACCACCGCGGTGCAATGGCAGGGCTGTCTGTGCTGGGAGGAGCAGGGCGCGGCTTTCGACGCGCAGTTTTCGGCCCTGCAGGCGCTTGGGTATGACGTGCGATGCGTCAGGCGCGCGGAATTCGCAACCCTGGAGCCGCAGATCCGCCCGCCGGAACGGGCGCTTCTTTTCGCCGGCGAAGGGGCCGCGGATATTGCGGAACTCGCCCGTAACGCTCTCGATGCCGCCATGGCGCTGGGGGCACAGCTTGTGACCGGATTGCGGGTCACCGGACTGGTCAGTCACAACGAAAAGATCACCGGAATGCGATGGTCCGGTGGTGTCATCGACGCGGATCGTGTGGTGCTCGCAACCGGTACAGCCACTGAGCAGCTGCTGGCGGATGTCGGAGTGCCGTTGCCGATGCCGGACCGGCCCGGGCTGATCCTGCGGACCGGTCCGATGCCGCCTTTGCTGGCGCATATTCTGGTATCGCCCGGGCAGGAGCTGCGCCAGCTCGGTGACGGGCGTTTGCTGGCGCCGACCGCCGCCGCGCACCAGAGCGACAGGACGGAAAATATCGTCGAAAACCCGCAGGTGCTGGCGGATCTGGCCGCCGGGCGCGTGAGCCGGCTGATCGGGCAGCATGTCACCTGGGAAAGCGTCTCGCTGGCCTGGCGGCCGGTGCCGGGGGACGGGGTGCCGGTCATCGGGTCGTGCGGGCCGGCCGGACTTTATGTCACGACCATGCACTCGGGTGCCACGCTCGCGCCGCTTGTGGCCCGGATCGCGGCGACAGAGATCACAGGTGCTGCGCTGGGCAACAGTGACGCAATGCTGGTCGCACCCTACCGGCCGCAGCGGTTCACAGACTGAGCTCATAGAAAACAAGGAATTCGGCCATGCCCGCCGGCAGATCCCGGTACTCGCCGCGCGCACGAAAGCCGAGGCTTTCATAGAGCCTCTGCGCATCCGTGAAACGACGCGAGGTATCAAGGAAAACGCGCGAAAAGCCGTCCGCGCGGGTCTGGGCGATCAGTGCCTGAGACAATTGCCGCCCTGTGCCGGTGCCGCGGGCTTCGGGCCGGACATAGACGCGTTTGATCTCGGCATCAGTGTCGCTCAGCGGGTGATACATGCCGCAGGCAACCGGCATTCCGCCATGCTCGGCGAGCAGAATAATTCCGTTGGGCCGGGCGTGTTTTTCCGCAAGGCTGTTCATCAGCGCCCGGTAGCTCTCCAGCCCGTAGGACAACAGAACAGCGCGCCGCACCTCGTCGCTGTGACCCAGCAGATAGTCACGATACTCCCAGCAAAGCTGGCGCACCGTGTCCAGATCCGCAGGCCCGCTGGCCTGCCGGATCACGATATCACTCACGAGCGCCCGCCTGTCAGCGCAGGACAGAGCGCCCTGCGTATTCTGCGGTTTCGCCCAGGGCTTCCTCGATGCGGATGAGCTGATTGTATTTCGCCAGCCGGTCAGAGCGCGCGAGGCTGCCGGTTTTGATCTGACCGCAGTTGGTGGCCACGGCGAGATCGGCAATTGTCGTGTCTTCGGTCTCGCCCGAGCGGTGCGACATTACATTGGTAAAGCCTGCGCGATGGGCCAAGTCGACCGCCTTGAGTGTCTCTGTAAGGCTGCCGATCTGGTTGACCTTCACCAGCATCGAATTAGCCGAGCCGCGCTCGATTCCCATGGCGAGACGGGCAGGGTTGGTCACGAACAGATCGTCGCCCACAAGCTGCACCCGACCGCCGAGTGCATCGGTCAGCGCTTTCCAGCCATCCCAGTCATCCTCGGACATGCCGTCTTCGATGGAGATGATCGGATAATCGTTCACCAGTGCCGTGAGATAGTCGACGTTTTCGTCCGAGCTCAGCGTCTTGCCTTCGCCCGCCAGCACGTATTTGCCGTCTTTGTAGTATTCCGTTGCGGCACAATCCATCGCGAGGTAAATGTCCTCACCCGGCTTATAGCCTGCCTTTTCCACGGATTTCAGAATAAAATCAAGCGCATCCCGGGTGGAGCTGATGTCAGGTGCGAAGCCGCCCTCATCGCCGATGCCAGTGGAAAGACCCGCCGCAGACAGCTCTTTTTTCAGCGTGTGGAACACTTCGGAGCCCATACGTACAGCTTCGCGGATATTCTCCGCCGCCACCGGCATAATCATGAATTCCTGGATGTCGATCGGGTTATCCGCGTGCTCGCCGCCGTTGATGATGTTCATCATCGGCACCGGCAGAACGCGCGCCGAGGTGCCGCCGATATAGCGGTAAAGCGGCTGCGCGCAGAAATCTGCGGCCGCCCGCGCGACAGCCATCGAGACACCGAGGATCGCATTTGCACCCAACCGGCCCTTGTTGTCGGTGCCGTCAAGCTCGATCATCGTGCCGTCGATTTCCACCTGTTCAGTTGCGTCGATGCCCACCAGCGCCTCGGCGATCTCGCCGTTCACGGCAGCGCAGGCTTCAAGCACACCTTTGCCCATATAGCGTTTTTTGTCGCCGTCACGACGTTCGACAGCTTCATAAGCGCCGGTTGATGCGCCAGAGGGAACAGCGGCGCGGCCCATGGTGCCGTCTTCCAGGATGACATCGACCTCGACGGTCGGATTGCCGCGGCTGTCGAGTATTTCACGGGCGTGGATATCGATGATCGTGCTCATGGGGCTCTCCTGTAAAGTCTGTTGCCTGCGTGATACCGGCAGAGGCGCAAAATGGGAAGGGTCAGACGCTGTTAGCGCGAACATTTCTTTCCCGCCAGAGCGTGTAAAGACCTGATGCGACAATCACCGCAGCACCCGTCAGGGTCATCGCGTCAGGCTCTTCGCCAAAAACTGTGACACCAATGATGAGGGCGAAGAGGATACGTGAATATCGGAACGGCGTGACAAAACTGACCTCTCCCACACGCATAGCGGCAACGATGGCATAGTATCCCACGATGCCGATCATCAGAGCCAGCCCCAGCCAGATACCGTTCTGTACGGAGACCGGCGCCATCGGCGTGTCGCCAGCGACCAGCATGATCGCGGCGGCAGGGATGAGCACGAGAAACGCCAGAAAGCTCAGCTGCAAAGAGGAGGTGCGTGGTGGCACGCGGCGTGTCGCAAGATCGCGCAACGCCAGCCCGAAGACGCCCTGCACCGCAAAGAGCGATTCCCAGCTGAAGCCGTCGAACCCCGGACGAATGATCATCAGCACGCCACAGAACCCCACAAGGATCGCGGACCAGCGTCGCCAGCCTACCGGCTCATTCAGAAAGAGCGCAGCCCCAAGCGTGACCACCAGCGGATTTGCCTGCAGGATCGCCGAGGCAGTGGAGAGCGGTATCAGCGCAATCGCGGTCACAAAACCGATCGTGCCGACAAGTTCGCCCAGGGCCCGCAACGCAATGGGCGGGGTCATCATGTCCCGGGAGAAAAGCGGCTCACGGCGCAGTATCAGCACCGGTGCGAGCACCAGCGCGCTGCCCAGTCCCAGCATGCCCACAATCTGCCCGACCGGCAGATCGGAGGCCATAAACTTGATCAGCATATCCTCAAGCGCAAAGCCGATCATCGCCAGCACCATCAGGGCCGCGCCACGCAGATTGTCCATCAAGGGGGTCCGTTCGCTTAGTCACGGAAACCTCTAAGCCGCGCGTCGCGTTCTGTCGAGAGCCGCGGTCAGGGTTTCAGGCGGACGAGGATTGTTTTGCCCTGGGTCTTTGTTTCCAGGCGGTCGGACAGCGCCCCGATGAGGCTGCTGAATTTCGCGTGTCCATAGGTGCGCTGGTCAAAATCCGAGTGCGCGGCGACGATCTCGTTTTTGATCTGGCTGAGGTTATACCACTCGTCGTCCTGCTCGATCTTCTTCATCGCGTTGGAAATCCGCTGATAGGCGTGGTTGAGCGATGCTTTGGGCTTTTTCGCGGCCGCTTTGTCTTTGCTTCCGGTATCCTCGCCGTTGAGGTTTTCGATCAGGATGAAACGGTTGCAGACGTTGCGCAGGGATTCCGGAGCTTTGTCTTCGCCGATGCCGACCACCATAAGCCCGTCCTCGCGCAGCCTGTTGGCCAGTGCGGTGAAATCGCTGTCAGAGGAGACCAGCACAAAGCCGTCAAACCGCCCGCCGTGCAGGATATCCATCGCATCAATCACCAGACCGATGTCAGAGGCGTTCTTGCCGGTGGTGTTGGCGGTTTCCTGATGCGCTACCAGCCCGAGGCTCTGGATCGTCTTTGCCCAGGCACTGAGACGCCCGCTTGACCAGTCACCATAGACGCGGCGCAGCGCAGGCTCGCCGATCCGTTTGATCTCTTCGAGGATCGATCCGGCATATCTGGCCGGAACGTTGTCCGCGTCAATCAGCACTGCCAGCAGGGGGCGGTCGCGTTCGGGCACTCTGTTTCCTCTCGTTCAGTTTCCGGTGCAGCCGCGGGCCGGCGCGTCACCCCTTTTTCAAAGGCACGCCGTATAGCTCCAGACGGTGACCGCGCAGCTCATATCCGAGCTTGCGTGCAATCCGGTCCTGCAGGTCTTCGATCTCGGCGTCGACAAATTCGATGACCTCGCCTGAGTTCATATCGATCAGGTGGTCGTGGTGGTCGCGTTCAGCGTCCTCATAGCGCGCGCGCCCGTCTCCGAACTCGAGCTTGTCGAGGATGCCGGCCTCTTCAAAGAGCTTTACCGTCCGGTACACGGTTGCAATTGAAATGCCCGCATCCACCGCCGAGGCACGCGCATAAAGCTCTTCCACATCGGGGTGGTCGTCGCTGTCTTCCAGCACTTTCGCGATAACGCGGCGCTGGCCGGTCATGCGCAGCCCCATGGTTTCGCAGCGCTTCAGGATGGACTTGCTCATAGATCGTTTCCTGTCCGGATGGTCCCCGGTTCTAGCCGGGTTTGGCACGGGCGACCAGATCAGAATGCGCACTGTGGTTGACACGGAGGTAAAAAAAGCCCATCTGCACGTCAGACGATGCCTTCTGCCGCGTGAGCAGTTCGGGCGCCCGGGTGAAATAACCCGACGTGCGCGCCCGTTTCAAAGGCACGTTGTTGTTCCCAAAATCACGCGTGGGGCCAGACGCGACAGACAGATGCCGGCACTTCGCCGTCCTCTGCGATCTGGCGCGTGTCCCGACGTGGCATTCCTGACGGAATGCGATGAGAATTAATGTGCCGGGCTGATCGCAGCCGGGCCGGAAAGATTATATATGAGTGACTTTGATATGATGGGTCTGCCGCAAAAGCTGGTGGACCGTCTGAATGAAATGGGTCTGAAAGATCCGACCCCGATCCAGAAACAGGCCATTCCGCATGCGCTCAACGGGCGTGATGTGATGGGTCTGGCACAGACCGGCACCGGCAAAACGGCCGCTTTCGGTGTGCCGCTGGTGGCACAGATGCTTGAGATGCCGGGCCGCCCGGCGCCGAAATCCGTGCGCGGACTGGTGCTGGCACCGACACGTGAACTGGCCACGCAGATCAGCGTGAACCTGCGCGGATTTGCCGAGAAGACGCCGCTGAAGGTGGCGATGGTTGTGGGAGGTCAGTCGATCAACAACCAGATCAAACGCCTTGAGCGCGGTGTCGATCTGCTGGTGGCCACACCCGGCCGTCTGCTGGACCTGATGGACCGGCGTGCGGTGCGGCTTGATGCGGCGACCTTCCTTGTGCTGGACGAAGCGGACCAGATGCTCGACATGGGTTTCATCCACGATCTGCGCAAAATCGCGAAGGTCATCCCGGCAGAGCGCCAGACGATGCTCTTTTCCGCGACCATGCCGAAACTGATGAACGAGATCGCGCAGAGCTATCTTAACCGTCCGATCCGCGTCGAGGTTTCCCCCCCCGGCAAGGCTGCAGACAAAGTGACGCAGGAAGTGCACTTCATCGCCAAATCCGAAAAAGCAAATCTGCTGATTGAGCTTCTGGGTAAACACCGGGGCGAGCGGGCGCTGGTTTTCGGACGGACCAAGCATGGTTCTGAAAAGCTGATGAAGACGCTTGTGAAGGCGGGCTTTGACGCAGCCTCCATCCACGGCAACAAATCGCAAGGCCAGCGCGACCGGGCCATCGCCGCATTCAAGTCCGGCGAGACGACTGTGCTTGTGGCCACTGATGTGGCGGCCCGCGGCCTCGATATTCCGGATGTAAAACACGTCTATAACTTTGATTTGCCCAACGTGCCGGACAACTATGTGCACCGGATCGGTCGCACCGCGCGGGCCGGCAAAGACGGGGCCGCGATCGCCTTTTGCGCCCCCGAAGAGATGGATGAGCTGAAAGCGATTCAGAAAACCATGGGTGTCGCAATCCCGGTGGGCTCCGGCCGGCCGTGGGAGGTCGCGGATATTCCTGAAGGCGCCAAACCCGCAGGCCGTGGCCGGCGTCGCGGTGGTGGCGGCGGAGGTGGCCGTCCGAAATCCGCGGGCCCCGGTGGCGGACAGCAGCCGCACGGCAAGAAACCCGGCAGTGGTCGCAGACGGCGTCGCGGTGGCAAGCCCGGCGGCGGCCAGAGTAACGGGCAGGGCGGCCGGAATTCCGGCGGCGCCGGACAGACTGCGGCCTGAAATCATCTGAAGCCTTCCGGCGTGATAATCCGCGCCGGAAGCTAACCCCTCTGTTCATCGTGATGCCTGCCGTGCAGGCCGGCAATTGACAATGTCTGCGGCGCGCGCCCTTGTGTGGCGATGGACCGCAAATCACATATGGACACTTTCGGGGCGGTGGCGCTGATTGTTTTCGCGCTGCATCTGGCGTTCAATCAGGTCGTCATCAAAGTTACCAACGGCGGTTTCGGTCCGGTTTTTGCCGCCGGCCTGCGTTCCGCCGGCGCGGTTGTGGTCCTGCTGATCTGGATGCGCCTGCGGGGTATTCCGCTGGCCGTGCCGAGAGCGGCGGTGCCCTCGGGCATCCTGGTCGGTCTGCTCTTTGGCACCGAGTTCATGATCCTCTTTACCGCGCTTGATTTCACCACGGTCAGCCGGGCGTCCGTGATCTTTTATTCGATGCCCGTCTGGCTTGCGGTTGCCAGCCATTTTCTGATGCCGGGCGACCGGATGACCGGGCGCCGCGCGCTGGGTCTTGTGATGGCGATGGCGGGCGTGGCGGCAGCGCTTCTGGACCGCAGCGATGTTACAGCAAGCCTGACAGGTGATCTGATGGCGCTGACGGCGGCGATGTGCTGGGCTGCGATCGCCCTGTGCGTGAAGGTCACCCCGCTGAGCCAGGTACCACCCGCAAACCAGCTGATTTTTCAGGTGGCTGTTTCCGCACCGCTGATGCTGGCCGTGGCGTTCTGGACGGGTGATCTCATGCGCGACCCGCAGCCGATCCACTTTGCAGGACTTGCGTTTCAGACCGTGGCGGTGGCCTCGCTCGGCTTTCTGGCGTGGTTCTGGCTAATGTCGATCTATCCGGCCTCGGCGGTGGCCTCTTTCAGCTTTCTGTCGCCGGTCTTCGCGGTGATCCTTGGCTGGCTGCTTCTGGGCGAACATGTCAGCCTGCGGGTCTGGATGGCGCTCTTGCTCGTGGCGGGCGGTATCTGGCTGATTAACCGCCGGCCACGCGCCGCTCAGGTGCCGCAGAAGGTCGCCGGGACCCGCTGAGCCTGCGTGGGCGGGCGCATCAGCCCTGTGTCATCTGTGCCAAAAGGGTCGGCCAGTGCGGAGGATAACCGTTCAAAGGGCGCATAATCCCCTGCAACCGCTGCCGTGATCATCTCTTCGATCCGGTGATTGCGCGGGATGATACGAGGCGATGCGGCCTGCATCACTGCCTCGGGCGCTTGCTCAGACATCAGCCTGGTCTGCCAGTCTGCGGCCCAGGCGTCATATGCGTCGCGGTCCACAAACTGATCGCGGGCATCGCCTCGCGCCAGAGCGTCGAACGTATTGGTGAAATCCGCCCCCTGCGCCTGCATCAGATCAAGCAGCGTCTGAATAAGCTGCCCGTCTTCGGGCACCGGATCCGCCAGACCGATTTTGGCGCCGAAGCGGTGCAGCCAGGCGGCTTCGATCTGTTGCGGCATCGCGTGCACGATGGCAGTTGCTTCTTCGACCGCCGCCTCAGGGTCGTCCATCTGCTGCAACAAGGATGTGGCGAACTGCGCCATGTTCCACACCGCGATCCGGGGCTGGTTGGAATAAGCGTAACGCCTGGTCTGATCGATGGAACTGAACACGGTGTCGCTGTGATATTCATCCATGAAAGCACAGGGACCGTAATCGATTGTCTCTCCCGAGATAGTGCAGTTATCGGTGTTCATCACACCGTGGATGAAGCCCACCGACATCCAGGCTGCAATCAGGCGCGCCTGGGCGTCGCAGACCGCGCGCAACAGGTCCATCGGACCGCCCGCATCCGGAAAGTGGCGCTCAATGGCATAATCTGTGAGCTGTCGCAGGGAAGCAGTCTGACCACGGTGAGCAAAGACCTGAAAGGTGCCCACCCGCAGGTGGCTTGCGGCAACGCGCGTCAGCACGGCCCCCGGTAACACGGTTTCACGGATCACGTCCTCACCGGTGAGCGTCGCGGCCAGCGCACGTGTCGTCGGGATGCCAAGCGCATGCATCGCCTCTGAGACTACGTATTCGCGCAGCACAGGACCCAGCCAGGCGCGCCCGTCACCCATCCGTGAATAGGGGGTCGGGCCCGACCCCTTAAGCTGGATGTCGCGTCGCAGCCCGTCAGTGCCCACGACTTCGCCCAGCAAAAGCGCGCGCCCGTCGCCAAGCTGCGGATTGTAATTGCCGAACTGGTGCCCGGCATAAAGCTGCGCCAGCGGGGCGGCGCCTTCGGGCAGGGCGGTGCCGGAGAAAACGGCCGCGCGTTCGGCGTCATCCGCCTCGGAAAACCCCAGCAACGCACCGAGCGGCGCGTTGTAGGCAATAAGCGCGGGCGCGCGCGCCGGCGCCGGCATCTGGCGGGTAAAGAACGCGTCCGGCAGGCGGGCATAGGTATTGTCAAAGGGGGCTGTAATTGTCATGCCCCTCATATAGGGGGCATCGGGCTGTGCCGCCACCCGTTCGGCGTCAGGTAAACGCTGCGCTGTGGGTCCGTCCTCAGAACCGGCGGGTCATCAGCATATAGTGCGGACGTTCGCGAAAGCCTGCGCGGGCATAGAGCTTTTGTTTGTCGGGCGCTGTGCGGTCCACTTCGAGGTGCAGTGCTTTCAGGCCCGCGCCCGCAAGCGCGCGCGGCAGGGCCTGCAGCGTTTCCGACGCTATCCCGCGACCACGCACGCCCGGGCGCACGTAAAGCTCATCGAGAAAACCGTCGAGACCGCCGAATTCCAGTGACCAGCCAAAGCTGATTACCACATACCCGATCGGCGCGCGCGCCGGGCCGATGAGATACGCTGCACCATGCGGGATGCCTTCCAGCAACGGAGCGATGCCGCCCCGGCGTGCCTCTGGCGTCATGGTGATGCCTTCTTCGACGTGAAAGGCCGAAACCAGCGCGTCGAGGCGGTCTAGGTGTTCAGTGGTTGCAAGGGTCAGTGAGGCGCTCACAGCCGGGACAGCCTGTCTGTCAGCAGCTCGAAAAAGCCTTCCGCATCCAGATCTCCCACAAACAATGCGTTGGGATCACGACCCGTGACCCCCCACCAGTCGGCGACAGTCATGCCCATCGTAAGCTCTGACGTGGTCTCGATTTCGACATTCACATGGCGACCACTGAAAAGATCGGGCCGGATCAGATATGCTGTCACGCACGGGTCGTGCAGCGGCGCGCCGGCAGAGCCGTATTTCGCCTTGTCGAAGCGTTCGAAAAAATCGGTCATCTGTGCGACAGCAATACCTGCGGGCGTGCCAAGGGCGCGGAAGGCATCGTTGCGCGCGGCTGTCACAAGCGCCTTATGCGTTACATCCAGCGGCATCACAACAATCGGAGCGCCGCATTTAAACACAATTTCTGCAGCTTGCGGATCAACATAGATGTTGAACTCTGCGGCTGGCGTGATGTTTCCGACCTCAAAATATGCCCCGCCCATCAACACGATCTCACGGATCTTTCCTGCAATGTCGGGGGCACGCTGCAGCGCAGTGGCGATGTTCGTGAGCGGCCCGAGAGGGCAGAGCGTGACCGTCCCGCCAGGCTGTTCGCGCAGGGTATCGATGATGAAATCAACCGAATGTTTTTCCTGCAGCGGCATCACCGGATCAGGCAGGTCCGGGCCATCAAGGCCGGTTTTGCCATGCACGTGTTCAGCCGTCACGAGATCGCGCCCCAGGGGGCGGTCACAGCCGGCAAAAACCGGCAGATCTGAGCGGCCCGCCAGTTCGCAGATGATGCGGGCATTCTTTGCCGTGAGCTCAAGCGGGACGTTTCCGGCCACACAGGTAAGACCGAGGACATCGATCTCTTCCGGGCTGGCAAGAGCGAGCAGAATGGCCACGGCATCATCCTGGCCGGGGTCGGTGTCGATAATGATTTTACGTGCTGTCATGGCGTCTCTTTGCAGACTGCAGATGCGAAAGTCCAGACGTCAAAGCGGCGCCGTTTTTGCCGCTGATCTGATGTTGTGAGTATCGTCTGCACATAGTCCGATCCTGCGCGGCGGCCTGTGACCTGGCTCTGCAAGGTGATTTACGCGGGAGTGACCGTGCGGGCCACGTATCTCGGAGCATTCAGGTTCGTTTTTGTGCCGGTGCTGAGCGCGGGCGGTCCCTTGCTCTGGATGCTGATTACTGACCCGGTCAGTGGCCTGCATCTGCACAATAAGGTGCTCATCCTGTCGCAGCTTCTTAATCCCGGGTTCATTCATGCAGGCGATGTGGCCCCGGTGAAATTCTCCTGT
>NZ_JAHEHZ010000232.1 GCF_024639605.1 Roseobacter sp.
CTCCGGGCCGGAGTGCACTGCAGTCCGGCCCCTGGCGTCAATCGCAAGCACCTGCCTGTACTGTGGAAAATCGGTCTCCGCAATGACGCGGGACACTGCCTCAGCGGCGCTCAGCCCGGCCGCCATCAGATCCAGTGTCTCAGGGCCCAGGCGCGGATCGGTTACGTTCTGGGTTGCCACGGCACCAATGCCGGCGCGGGTATAGACGCACCGCGCCGCAACGGCGGGCGAAGAAGAGGCAATCGCCATCCCGAACATGCCGGTCCCGGCACAACGCGCAACCAGCGAAAAAGTCATTCCGGGATCACCGCGGTCGCGTCAATTTCCACAAGCCACTCCGGACGGGCCAGCGCCTGAACCACCAGCCCGGTAGAGACCGGATGCACCCCTTTGATGTATTCGCCCATGGTGCGATAGACGGCCTCGCGGTGGCGCACATCGGTGATGTAGACCACCAGTTTCACCAGATGTTCCATTTCGCCGCCGGCCTCTTCGATCAGCTGGCGGATGTTCTGCATCACCTTGTGGGTCTGTTCGGCCGGATCGTGGCTGTCGATGCTGCGCGCGTCTTCAAGGTTCTGCGGACACTGGCCGCGCATCCAGACGGTGCTGCCACCGCGGGTCACCACAGCATGACAGAGGTCATTGTCGAGCGCCTGCTCAGGATAGGTCTCGCGGGTGTTGAACGGGCGGATCCGGCGGTGGGTCATTGCCCGCCGCCCTCTGCCGCCGCGGCGATGCGCCCGTAGATGTACTTCGCAAAATCGTAGTTCGGGCGTTCCAGATGTGACAGGGGCCCGGGCCGTGCGGATGCGGAGCAAAGCCCGCGGTACACTTTTTCAGTACAGCCCCTGTCTTCTTCGTTCACCCGCTTAAGAAGATCTCTGAGCTGATCCAGCTGGGCTCTGGCATCGGGGTCGTTAATGAACTCCGGCGACATGCCTCCGCCATGGCTGATCTGCACCTGGCCGGGACCCTTCGGATGCAGCGACAGATACCAGAAATAGCCGGGCGTCAGAGTGATCATCAGACCGGGGTAAATCGCGATCAGATAGGTCATGCGCCGCCGTTCGCCGGTCAGCCGGGTGTTCTCAGGATGCGCCAGCGCGATCTTCAGCGTGTCGTCTTTGAGGATCGTGTGGTAGTTGAACGCGGCCTCTCCGGGCGGGCAGACCATCTCCTCCAGCTTCGAAAGCCCGCCGATGGTACCCGCGTGACAGACCGGCAGGTGATAGCTTTCCATGAAGTTCTCAGCCAGCACCTTCCAGTTGGTGTCCCACAGATGGGTTTCTGTAAAAGTCTCGGTATATTCGGCCATTCCGAAATCGCCGATCATCCCGTTGAGCGTCGCAAGTTGTCCCGCGACAGGCGGTGCGTCACAATTAAGCGTGACGAAAATCCAGCCCTGCCATTCTTCGCAGCGGATCTCCGGCAGGGTATTTTCAGATTTACAAAAACCGGTGTTCTGCTCCATTGCCGGGGCGCCGCGCAGGCTGCCGTCGAGGTTATAGGTCCAGGCATGATAGGGGCAGACGATGCGACGCACTGTGCCGCGCCCTTCGAGCAGCGTGGACATCCTGTGGCGGCAGACATTGGCCATCGCGCGCAAAGCCCCCTCGCCATCACGCAGCACGATGACCGGCTGATTTGCCAGATCCAGCGTCAGATAATCCCCAGCGCCGGGCAGCGATGAGGCGCGTCCGGCACAGAACCAGTCCTGCGCAAATATGTCCTCGATTTCGCGCTGCAGAAAGGCCTCGCTGGTGTAGACCGAGGGCGGCATCGCCCGCGCGGCATCAAAGGGCCGGGAGACGTTCTCGCGCAGTTCATCAACGGCATCTTTCATCAGGCCACTCCTGTCTGGTTTGCGACAGCGCAGTACACGCGTCAGATCACACAAAACCCGCCGCTGCACCGGTGGTTACTGTCTGAACTACTCGGCAAAGAATCAAGCTCTCTGTGTCGGTGAGGCGGTTCATGACCGGCTCTTTCAGTGTCCCGGGCGCGCCGCCGGTGCCTGCCCGCAAATTTCCAGAGCGTATGCCGGCGGGTGACGCGCTCCGACCGCCCCGGCAGGGAAAGCTGCGCATATCCGCAGGGCTGGTCATCTGCGCCACATCACACCCCGTGAACGCCACATCCAGCATGTCAGCAGTGCCGAGCGGGTACCAGGGGTCCGGCACACAGTCCTGCCCCCAGCCCACGTTGATGCCCATTGCCAGCATTTCGCGCACCCGCGTCAGGTCGCGCCCTTTGGGGAATGTGTCATGCCGGCCCTGAAGCACGATATTGATCAGCGGGTTCGGGATGACGTTGATCTCAGCTTCAGCAATCAGCGGCAACAGCTTTGATACACAGCAGTTGTCCATCGAATGCGTCGGGATCAGGTGCGAGCCGGCGAGCAGGCCCTGCAGCCCCGGGCGCTGCGTCTCAAAGGCCAGCGTTTCAATGTGGCGCGAGTTCGGATCATCTGTTTCATCGCAGTGCGTCCCGACCTGCAGACCGCGTGCCGCCGCAATCGCTCAAAGCTTTGAGACCGACGCCGCCCCGTCCGCCTTAGTGCGTTCAAAATGCGGAATGCCGCCGACGATATCAACGCTCATATCCAGCGCGCGGATCGTATTCGCACGGGCCGTCGGGTCACCGGACAAGCCGCCCTGGGGGAAGACCACAAGGTGCAGATCGATGCATTCACGCACCTTCTCGCGGACTTCGAGAAGTGCTGACACCCCCGGCAACCGGTCGTCGCAGGTGTCCACATGGCTGCGGATCGCCAGCAGCCCCATTGAAGCCGCCCGGTGGCAATACTCAAGCGCGCGCCCGACGACCTCGTCCTGGGTCATTACCTCTTTGAGTTCTCCCCATAAACCGATGCCTTCCAGCAGCGTGCCCGGGGCATTGAAGCGCGGCGTGCCACAGGAGAGCGTCGCATCCATGTGAAAATGCGGATCGGCAAAAAGCCGGGCTGACCAGATCAAGCGCTTCCTGCGGGACACTGCCCTCGAACGTACCCGGCGGTGCGAGCGTTGTACCGCGTCCTACATAAGGGCACAGTCGCCGTAATCTGCGGCCGTGAGTGTGCCCGCCTGTACTTCGGCAATGGCCTTATCGAGCGTCGGCTCGAAGTGCCGGATAGCAGAGGCCACAACGGTTTCCGGATAATCCGCCCGAGTGTCGATCACGTTTCCGATGGCCAGAATGCCCTTGTCCTGTGCGGCATCAGACACACCGAAGCGCTCATCGTACAGAATGTCCGCGCCGTTCCCGATCATCGCAAAGGCGGTTTCTTTGGCTTTGGGCGGATCAAAGCAGCTGCCGATGAAGCTGACCTGGAAAGTTATGTCGGGCTTCATCTCACGCGCGTCCGCCATAAAGGCATGCATCAGACGGTTCGCTTACGGGACAGGGAAACCGCCGACTATGCCGATATGACCACTTTCCGTCATGAATCTGGAAATAATACCGAAGTGTCAGGAGGCATCCTGATTGTAGTTATTAAATATGGCAAAGTCCGGCGGGGCCGGGTCTTTTTTAAAGCCCGGCCACATCAGAAAGGCGACTTCCCGGTTTTCTGCGGTCAATTCGCGCGCTTCCTGTTCGGCGCCGAATACCTTGCCGATGACCAGCGCATTTCCGGCTTCAGCATATTCGCTTAGCACTCGCGCATAGTCTGTGTTTGAGACGTTCCCGGAGAAGGAACAGTCAATGTCGCCCCGCTCCTGTACGGTG
>NZ_JAHEHZ010000107.1 GCF_024639605.1 Roseobacter sp.
TGTCAGTTTGCAGGAACAGGACCCCTATAATAACGTTGTGCGCACGGCCTATGAGGCGATGAGTGCTGTGCTCGGCGGGACGCAGTCGCTGCACACCAACGCGCTTGACGAAGCCATCGCGTTGCCGACGGATTTCTCCAGCCGGATTGCGCGCAACACCCAGCTTATTCTGCAGGAAGAGACCGGCGTGACCAATGTCGTCGATCCGCTGGCGGGATCGTATTATGTGGAAAAACTTACAGCTGATCTGGCCGATGCCGCCTGGAAGATCATGGAAGAGGTCGAGGAAATGGGCGGCATGACCAAAGCGGTCGCCTCCGGCATGCCCAAACTCAGGATTGAGGAAGCGGCAGCACGCCGCCAGGCCGGCATCGACCGCGGCACTGAAGTGATCGTTGGCGTGAACAAATACCGGCGCGACAAAGAAGATCCGATCGACATCCTCGACATTGACAATGCGGCGGTGCGCAAAAGCCAGATCGCGCGTCTGGAAATGGTTCGGAGCAGCCGGGATGCGGAGGCCTGTGAGGCTGCTCTAGCGGAGCTTTCGCGCCGTGCCGGGGAGGGAGGCAATCTGCTTGAAGCCGCGGTTGAAGCGGCACGCGCCCGCGCGACAGTAGGAGAAATCAGCATGGCGATGGAAAAAGTATTTGGCCGGCACCGCGCCGAGGTGAAGACACTCGCAGGTGTTTATGGCGCTGCATATGAAGGGGATGAAGGCTTCGCGGCCATCCAGAAATCGGTTGAGGATTTCGCCAGTGCTGAAGGCCGTCGCCCGCGCATGCTGGTGGTCAAGATGGGCCAGGACGGACACGACCGGGGCGCCAAGGTAATCGCGACGGCCTTTGCCGACATCGGTTTTGACGTGGATGTGGGGCCCCTTTTCCAGACACCGGCTGAAGCGGCGCAGGATGCTGTGGACAATGATGTCCACGTCATCGGTATCAGCAGTCAGGCGGCCGGTCATAAAACCCTCGCTCCACAACTCGTCAAAGCCCTCAAAGAAGCGGGTGCCGAAGATATTCTGGTGATCTGTGGTGGCGTCATCCCGCAGCAGGATTACCAGTTTCTCTATGATGCCGGGGTGAAAGCGATTTTTGGCCCGGGCACAAATATTCCTCAGGCGGCACAGCATATTCTCACATTGATTTCAGAGGCGAGAACCTGAACAGCAGCTTTAAAATATTTGACTGAACCTCTTTCAAGTTGCCGGGAGTTGCATTACCTGCGGTTGATCAAAGAACCTGCTGGCGCAACGACTGCGTGATGATGACAGGGAGAAAGATGATGTTACTGGATCACCTCGCAGTGGCGGGTGAAACCCTGGATGACGCCCGATCAGTCGTCGAGGAGGCGCTTGGCATACCGATGCAGCCCGGCGGGGAACATGACGTGTTCTTTACCCACAATATGCTGCTGGGGCTCGACGATGGTATTTATCTTGAAGCGATTGCAATCAACCCGGCGGCGCCTCAACCCGGGCGTGCGCGCTGGTTCGATCTTGACCGCTTTGAAGGCCCCGCGCGGCTGACCAACTGGATCTGCCGGAGTGATGATCTGGCCGCTGACCTGAACGGTATGCCGGACGGCATGGGCACACCCGTTGATCTGCAGCGCGGTGATCTGCGCTGGCAAATGGCGGTGCCGGAAAATGGTGTCCTGCCCTTTGACAACCTTGCGCCCGCGCTGATCCGATGGCAGACCGATCTGCATCCGGCTGATCGTCTGAAAGCATCAGGTATCCGCCTGAAGCGGCTTATTATTTCTCATCCCGAAGCCCGCGAGCTCTCAAGGCTGCTTTCCGGGCGGCTCGATGATGCGCGGGTCAATTTTGAGGTTGGTCCGGTCGATATGGCGGCGGTTTTCGCGACACCCGGAGGTGACAGGATGATCTGCGGGTGATCCGGCAGGCTGCAACGTCTGACGCCGGCGATGTCGCCGCGCTCTGGAATGGTATGATCCGCGAGACGGCCTTCACGTTCACGGACGCTGAACTGACCGTTTCAGCGGTGACCGAGCTGATCACGCGGCGGCAGAACGCTTTTCTGATCGCTGAGACGCGTGGCCGCTTCAGCGGTTTTATGACCTTCGGTGCCTTCCGGTCGGGGCCGGGATATCGCGCGACGGCAGAGCACAGCATTCTGGTCACGCCGCAGGCTGCGGGCACCGGACTGGCCGGCGCGCTGCTGCAGGCTGGCGAAGATGCTGCACGCACCGCAGGCATTCACGTCATGATTGCAGGGATAAGTGCCGTAAATCCGCGCGCCATCCGGTTTCATACGCGCGAGGGTTATGTCGAAGCAGGACGGCTGGAGGAAGTCGGTCTCAAAAACGGCGCCTGGCTGGATCTGGTGCTGATGCAGAAAATACTCGCGGGCGGGCGTTGACGGACTGACATGCCAGGCGCCAGCGGGTATGCTCCGCGTCATGTCGATCTGGTCCCGCATCTCCGACGCGCTGTCCGCACTGACCGCAGGCGAAGAGCTGTCGGCGGTTTTCGATCGGTTGCGCAGCCCGCCTGAGCGTTCCGTCGCCTTTACCATCGCGGTAATTGCGCTTGGCGCCAAGATGGCCAAGGCAGACGGGCAGGTCACGCGCGACGAGGTCACGGCCTTCCGCGAGGTGTTCCATATTGCCAGCGCTGATGAGCAGGGTGCGGCGCGGGTCTTTAACCTCGCACGCCGCGATGTTGCGGGCTTTGAAGAATATGCCGCGCGTATCCGGGCGATGTTCAGCGGCCAGCCGGACACGCTGCGTGATCTTCTTGAAGGCCTATTTCACATTGCGATGGCCGACGGATTCTATCATCCCAATGAGGATGCCTTTCTGGAGCGGGTCACGGCCATTTTCGGGGTGCCGGAGAACGAATTCAGGGCGCTGCGGATGCGCTTTGCTCCGGAGGCGTTACGGGACCCTTACACCGTGCTCGGCGTGACGCCTGAAATGTCTGAACGTGAGATCCGCAGGGTCTGGCGAAGGCTGGTGCGCGAAAACCATCCTGATGCGATGATTGCGCGCGGCGTGCCGGAAGAGGCCTTGCAGATGGCGCAGAAACGGATGGCAGACATCAACCGCGCATGGGAAGAAATCCAGGGTGGGGCCTGATGCGGTTTGCGACCTATAATGTCGAGTGGTTTGACGAGCTATTTGACGCGAAAGACCGGCTGATCCGGGACACTGCGTGGTCGGCCCGCCACGATATTACGCGCAAAGGCCAGGCGGATGCGATCGCTGCTGTGCTGAGCGCAGTGGATGCGGATGCAGTTCTGATCGTCGAAGCGCCCGATGCCAGCGGACGCCGCAGCACCGTTGCCGCCCTCGAGAGCTTTGCTGCGTATTACGGGTTGCGCCAGCGGTCGGCCGTCATGGGGTTCGCCAATGAAACGCGCCAGGAAATCGCGCTGATGTATGATCCGGGTGCGCTGGATGTGGTGCATGCCCCCCGGGCAGGAACGCCGGAAGTGCCGCGCTTTGACGGCGTGTTCGGGATTGATCTGGATGTGGATGCGACCCGCGACGAGGTGCGGTTTTCCAAGCCACCCCTTGAGCTGGATATCGTCACGCGCAGCGGCACGGCTCTGCACCTGATCGGCGCGCATCTGAAGTCCAAGGCGCCGCTTGGTGCGCGCAATGACGCCGACATTATGCGCATTGCGATTTCCAACCGTCGCAAGCAACTGGCCCAGGCCATCTGGCTGCGTGCGCGGATCGATCAGGTCAGCGCCGAGGGCACGCCGGTTATCGTTATGGGCGATCTCAACGACGGCCCCGGTCTTGATGAATTCGAAGGGCTTTTCGGTCGGTCGTCGGTTGAAATCATTCTTGGCTCAGACGGGGAGAACCCTCTCTTCGACCCGCATGCCGGGCGGGCGCTAAGCCAGCGGCTCGGGCCTTTGCCAACTACTTCACGTTTCTGGATTGCGCCGGAGAAACGCTTTTTACAAGCGCTGCTTGATTACATCATGATTTCGCATGATCTGCGCGCCCGCGGGGCTGACTGGCGCATCTGGCATCCGCTGGACGACCCGGAATGCTGGGCCGATGCTGATCTGCGGGATGCACTGGTGGCCGCGTCTGATCACTTTCCTGTCAGCATCGATCTCGATATCTGATCTCGGAGAATCGCGCCGGATGCGCTATACTTTTCAAATGAAACAGATTTTTTCTGCCGCCGTTGTGACCCTCATCACAGCTTTGCCTGTCTCCGCACAGCAGGACGACGGATCATCGCTGATGGAAGAAGGGACAAGACAGTTCCTTGAAGGCTTGCTGCGCCAGATGGAGCCGGCGCTTGAAGGCATGAGCGAATTCATCGAAGAGATGGGCCCCGCCATGGCAAAGGTGCTTTCTCAGATCGAAGACTGGTCGGTGTATGAGGCACCTGAAATATTGGAAAACGGCGATATCATCATCCGCCGCAAACAGGAGAAAGACCCCGGAACCGACCCGGCGCCTTCGCCTGAAACCACACCTGAAATGCCGCCTCAGGTGGATCTCTGACGCACTTTTCTGACCTCAACCTCGGCATTGAGCGATGAGGCCAGAGAGACCAGCCGGGCCTCTGATACTTCACCGAAAAGCGGCACCATATCGTTGGTCAGAAGCAGCTGCAGCCGTCGTTTCTTGGGAAACCATCGCAGCGTCCCGCGTTCTGCGTCCTGTGCCATCCACATCATGGCACCGAAACGCATGGCCTTGCCCAGAATTTCTGCCTCCAGCTGTGACTTTTCATCAATCAGATCATAGAGATAATCAAAACGCGTGCCTTCGCGTTTATTGGAATACCGGTGCAGAAGCGCAAGACCCAGAAAAACCCGTTCGGAGTGTTTCAGCCCACCAAGGTTGGCCCGAGTTGCGTTGTCAAAACAGGTCTCGGCGCGATAGTCGGGATGCGCCCGCCAGCTCACGTCGTGCAAAAGGCAGGCCGCTTTGACCAGCCGGCGGCGCTGATCGGGAACGTTTTTGAAGAGCGGATGGATGAAGGCGTAGAGCGATTTGCCAAAGCCCGGCATGCGCGCGTCTTTGGCTTCGGCGAACCGGCAGGCTTCGATCAGCGGGTCGCGGTCGCGCAGACGCTGCGGCATCTGCTCATAGAGCATTCCTTCGCGGATGCCGTAGCTTGATATGGCGATGTCTTTGGGGCGGAACGACTGCACCAGACGGCTCAGCACTTCAGCGGCCAGAGGCACGAGACTCATGCGTGCCGAAGAGATGTTGCAGGCGCCGCGCAGTTCTTCCAGGTCCGCCTTGCGGATGAACTTTGCCGTGGCCGAGATACTGCGCGCGGTCATGCGGTATTCATGCAGCACGTGCAGCGGATAGCCGCGGCGGTACATATCGATGCGCGCGATCGCCCGCCAGGAGCCACCGACGAGGAAAAGACGGTCCCTCTGGTCGCCCATCACGGATTTCATATGCTCCATGGTCTCGCGGATATGCGCGTCGCGGGCTTTTTTGCCACCTTTGATCTCGCGCAGTTTCAGCGGGCCGAGCGACGAGGTCATGCGGCGCCCGACACGCCCGCCGGAGATTTCCGCAAGCTCCATTGAGGAGCCCCCGATATCGCACACGAGCCCGTAGGACCCCGGCCATCCCAGCAGCACCCCCTGGGCGGAAAGCCGCGCTTCCTCCTCGCCGTCGATGACCCAGATGCGCAATCCGGTTTCGCGGCGCACGTCCTCGCAGAATTCGGGCCCGTCACTGGCGTCGCGCACAGCAGCCGTCGCAACAACGGTCAGTGCCGGGAGCCCCATGCCCTGGGCCAGATGCTGGAACCGGCGCAGGGCGGCGAGTGCCCGCACCCGTCCTTCGGGGTTGAGCCGCCCGGAGTCCGACAGGCCTGCTCCAAGCGCACACATGATTTTTTCGTTGTAAAAATAAGCCGGTGACCGGGCCGCGCCATCAAAGACCACCAGCCTTACGGAGTTCGAGCCCACATCGACCACGCCCACACGGGCCAGAGCGCGCGCGCCAGGGTCTTCAAACAACGGCCGGCCGAAAAGGCCTGCATCCGGTTGCGCGGATGCTGCCTCAGGCGCTCCGGTGATATTGGTCTGGTCAGTCATTGGCAGTTCCGCAGCTTCGCCACACCCTGTGCAAGATTTGGCTGATGGTCAATGCACCCGGTCGGAATTACCGGTATGGGGGTATCAGTCTTCGGTATGGGTCAGCTTGGGCACATCCGAGGCACCGGCCGAGCCGCGCCCGGAAAGTGACGGGTTTTCCATGAAGAAACGGTGGCAGCTGAAGGCAAAGGCGCCTTCCGGCAGGGGCGGACGTTTAAAGGAGCCGTCGGGCCCCATGACCCAGCTTTGTGCGACATCCGCGAGATTGGCGGCCATGATCTGGCTCACGATCTGGGCTTTGACGGTGGCGTTCTCGATTTCAACCAGGGTTTCCACCCGCCTGTTGAGGTTGCGGCCCATCCAGTCGGCGGATGAGATGAAAACCCGGCCCTTTTTGTGTGGCAATCCGGCGCCGTTGCCGAAACAGACAATGCGTGAATGCTCAAGAAAGCGCCCGACGATTGATTTGACGCGGACGTTTTCGCTGAGCCCCATGATGCCGGGGCGCAACCCGCAGATGCCGCGCACAACAAGGCTGATTTTCACACCGGCCTGGCTGGCGGCATAAAGTGCGTCGATCACTTCACTGTCGATGATCGAATTCATCTTTGCCCAGATGACCGCAGGTTTGCCGGCGCGCGCGTACTCGGCTTCCGCCGCGATCAGCTCCAGCAGACGGGGTTTGAGTGTGGTGGGCGAAATCGCCAGGTTGTCGAGCTTTTCAGGCTGGGCGTAACCTGAAAGATAGTTGAAAACTTTGGTCGCATCGCGGCCGAGGCGGGGGTCGCAGGTAAAGAGCGAAAGATCGGTGTAAATCCGGGCCGTAATGGGATGGTAATTGCCGGTGCCGTAGTGGGTATAAGTGACCAGCTGATTGCCTTCGCGCCGCACCACGGTGGAGATTTTCGCGTGGGTTTTCAGATCAAGAAAACCGTAAACCACATGGGCTCCCGCCCGCTCCAGGCGGCGCGACTGGCGGATGTTGGCGGCCTCGTCGAAGCGCGCTTTGAGCTCCACCAGAGCGGTCACCGATTTGCCCTCCTCGGCCGCTTCGCAGAGCGCTTCGACAATCGGGCTGTCGCGTGAGGTGCGATAGAGTGTCTGTTTGATCGCCACCACCTGCGGGTCGCGTGCGGCCTGCTGCAGGAAGCGCACAACCATATCGAAGGTCTCGTAAGGGTGGTGCAGCAGCATGTCCTTGTTGCGCACAGCGGCCAGCATATCGCCTTCAAAATCGGTCACCCGCTCGGGAATGCGGGGTGTGAAGCTTGGCCAGAGCAGATCAGGCCGGCTGTCGAGAACCAGTTCGCTGAGATCGGCCGAGCCGATCATGCCGTCGATCTCGATGACTTCTTCGGCACCGACGCCAAGCTCTTCCATGATCACCGATTTGAGCTTTTCGGGCGCGCCGGCCGAATGTGTGAGCCGTACAACTTCGCCGCGCCGGCGGCGTTTAAGGGCCACCTCGAACTCGCGCACGAGGTCTTCTGCTTCCTCCTCGACTTCGAGATCGCTGTCGCGCAGCACGCGAAACTCGAAATGCGCCTTGAGTTTATACCCCGGGAACAGCCCGCCAACGTTCAGCACCAGCAGCTCTTCAAGCGGCAGAAACCGGTGTTCGCCGTCAGCTGCCGGCAGGGCGATAAAACGTTCGATCTGTGCAGGGATCGGCAGCAGGGCTTGTAAAGGCCGCTTGTCGCTGCGGCGTTCCAGCTGAAGGGCCAGCGCGTAACCGGTGTTGGGAATGAACGGGAAAGGATGAGCCGGATCGATCGCCAGAGGCGACAGAACCGCAAAAACCTGGGTGAGAAAAACGTCCTCCAGATAAGTCAGGTCTTCGTCAGTGAGGTCCTTGTTGCGCAGGACGGAAATCTTCTGTTCTTCCATCTCTGCCAGCAGCGTCACCAGAACTTTCTGCTGGGTTTCCATCAGGCTGCGGGCGTTCTGGTCGATAAGCACAAGCTGTTCAGCAGGACTGAGCCCGTCAGCGCCGGGCGTGGTATTGCCCGCATGGGCAAGTTCGCGCAGACCAGCCACCCGCACGGTATAAAACTCGTCGAGATTGTTGGCCGAGATCGAGAGAAAACGCAGTCTTTCGAGCAATGGCACGCGGGAGTTTTCAGCTTCCTCCACAACGCGCCAGTTGAACCCGAGCCAGCTCAGTTCCCGGTTAAAGAACCGGGCGGGACCTGAGGTATCAAGGTCCGGCATCGCGGTTGCAGGCGGAAAATCAGCTGTCAGAAAGTCGGCGTAGGTCATACTGGCCTTGTGCTGGTAAAATGTAACGGAGCGGTGACATATATCAGCGCGCCGCGTCCTCTTTGTCCAGCAGGTCAGCGGCAAGACTGCGGGAAACCGGCTTTTTCCGGGCCAGCGATGCGGCATCCAGTGCAGATACCACATCACGTGCGGCCGCAAAGGAACGGTCAATACGCCGGATCAGATATGCAATGACGTCCGGTTTCGGCATCAGCTGGCGGTCAGCGAAAAGTTTGGCCAGAACGGCCGATAACAGTGCATCGTCGGGCGGCTCCAGTGCCACCATCGGTGTGCCGCCCAGGCGGCTTGCCAGATCGGCAAGCCCGATGTCCCATGCCTGTGGCGGGCCCGTGCCGGTCAGCAGAAGGCTGTTGGATTCCGCCAGCACCAGGTTGTGCAGGTGAAAAAGAACCCGCTGGGCCTGCGCGTTGCCTGCGATGCGGTCTACGTCTTCGACGGCAACTGAGCCTGCGGCAAGTGCGGGCACCATATCGGCGGTCAGATCGCAGGCAGTGATGACATCTGCGCCCGAGAGGGCGGCCCAGACATGCGAAAGATGCGTTTTGCCTGACCCCTCCGGCCCGGTGAGCAGAAGTTTCCGGCCCGGCCAGGTCTGCCAGCCGTCGATCATCGCAAAAGCGATTTCATTGGAGGGGGCGACGAGAAAATCATCGCGCCCCAGCGCCGCAACGCCGGGCAGGTCAAATCCGAGCTGTTCGGCCATATCAGGTGTCGCCATGGCCCGATCTGCCCTGATAGAGCAGCGAGTGCTGATACTTTTCGACCGCAAAACGGGCGATGACGCCCAGAGCTGCCGCTACGGGCACGGCGACCAGCATGCCCACAAATCCAAAGAGCGCCCCAAAAACTGAGAGTGCGAGGATAAGCCAGACCGGGTGCAGCCCGACCGAATCTCCTACAAGCTTCGGGGTCAGGATATTGCCCTCGACGATCTGGCCCAGAACAAAGATGCCGGCCACCAGACCGATGCTGACCCAGTCTCCCCAGAACTGAAAGAGCGCAAGCCCGATGGCAAGTGCGCCGCCGATCAGCGCGCCGAGATAGGGGATGAAGGTCACGAGCCCGGCGATGAAGCCTACGACCAGTCCGAACTGCAATCCGACCACCATCAGGGCCAGCGCGTAATAGGTGCCCAGAATAAAGCAGACGGTGCCCATCCCGCGGATGAACGACGCAAGCGTGTTATCGATTTCGCGGGCGAGCCGCCGGATGACAGGGGCGTGATCACGCGGCAGCAGCTCGTCGATGCGGTGCACCATCCGGTCCCAGTCGAGCAGCAGATAAACCGACACCACGGGCACGACCACAAGCAGCACAATCACATTCAGCAGCGACGCCGCAGAGCTGAGTGCCGTTTCCAGCAGGGCGGCCCCGCGTTCCTCGATCGCGGCACCGATGTTGTTGAGTGTCTGGCGCATGGTCGAGCTCTCTTCGAGCACCGAGGGAAAGCGTTCTGTGACGAATGTCGAGAGCGATTCTGCGTATTGCGGGGCGGCGCGTACGAGCTGGATTGACTGGTTGACCAGTGTCGGGATGACAAGCAGCGCCATAATGACAAAGACCAGCAGGCCACCGATCGTGATGACGGCGGTTGCCGCGGCCCGACTCAGCCCGAAACGTTCCAGCCGGTCGGCGAGAGGATCGAGAAAATAAGCGATTGCACCGCCCAGGATAAATGGCAGCAGCACATGCCCCAAAGACCACAGCAGCACCAGAAAGACGGCTGCGGCACAGCTCCAGTATATCATCTGATCGCGGACGGGCAGTGCCATCGGGGTCTCCGGTTGCGGAATGCATCCCACATTGCCTATGCGCCGGACGGTTGCAAGGGGGCGGCCGGAAAAAGCGCGCGTGCAGCCCGGCGGGCAGGTCAGTGCGTGATTGCGGGGACCCGCGCTTTGGCATAGTCAGTGGGCGGAGTATCTTACCCGAAGGACCAGCCGCGATGCGCCTCACACGCTATTTTATGCCCGTACTGCGCGAAAACCCCGCCGAGGCCCAGATTGTCAGCCACCGGCTGATGCTGCGTGCCGGTATGATCAAGCAAAACGCAGCAGGGATTTATTCCTGGCTGCCGTTGGGATTCAGGGTGCTGCGCCGCATTGAAGCGATTGTGCATGAAGAGCAGCAACGCGCGGGCCATATCCCGATGCTGATGCCCACAGTACAGCCTGCGGATCTGTGGCGTGAGAGCGGGCGCTATGACGACTATGGCGAAGAGATGCTGCGCATCACCGACCGTCAGGGCCGTGACATGCTCTATGGCCCCACAAACGAGGAGATGATCAGCGATATCTTCCGGAGCCACGTAGGCAGTTACAAAGATCTGCCGCTGACGCTCTACCACATCCAGTGGAAGTTCCGCGACGAGATGCGCCCGCGCTTTGGCGTAATGCGCGGCCGCGAGTTTTACATGAAAGACGGCTATAACTTCGATCTGACCAAAGAGGACGCGCTGCACGCCTATAACCGCCATCTGGTGAGCTATCTGCGCACCTATGAGCGCATGGGGCTGCAGGCTATTCCGATGCGTGCGGACGGCGGACCGATCGGGGGCGATTATACCCATGAGTTCCTCGTGCTTGCAGAGACCGGCGAATCGGAGGTTTTCTATGACAGCATGGTGACCGATCTGACCTTTGGCGACCGGGACATTGATTATGACGATGTGGCCCAGTGCCGGTCGATCCTGGAAGAGTTTACCAATCTTTATGCCCGCACAGACGAAACCCATGATGTGGCGGTCTTTGAGGGGGTGCCCGAAGAACGCCGGCGTAGTGCGCGCGGCATTGAGGTTGGCCAGATTTTCTATTTCGGAACAAAGTATTCCGAGCCGATGGGCGCCACGGTTCAGGGGCCGGACGGCAAGTCCGTGCCGGTCCATATGGGCAGCCACGGCATCGGCGTCAGCCGCCTGCTGGGTGCGATCATTGAAGCGAGCCATGACGACAAGGGTATTATCTGGCCCGAAGGGGTGACGCCGTTTCATTGCGGCATCGTGAACCTGAAACAGGGTGACAACGACGCTGATGCGGCCTGTGAGGCGCTTTATGCGGCGCTGACGGCCGAAGGGCTCGACCCGCTTTATGACGATCGTGACGAGCGGGCGGGCGGCAAGTTCGCGACCATGGATCTCATCGGCCTGCCCTGGCGGATCACCGTGGGCCCGCGCGGGCTGAAGAACGGCGTGGTTGAACTGACCAGCCGCCGCACCGGTGAAAGCGAAGAGCTGACACCTGACGAGGCCGTGAAAAAGGTCGCCGGGATTTACGGCGGCCACGGTGGTACGAAGCATGTTGAGATGATGAAACAGCGCGCTTTCCACACGTATATCTGAGGCTTTTCGCGGCCTGACGGCTCTGCTATGCTGTGACATGCCTCCCGGGGGAGAGCAGGAGCAGGATATGATCCTTCGCGCAGTGACGCTGTCCCTGGGGCTTGCCGGTGCATTTGGCGCGGCACAGTTTCCCGCCTATTCTCAGCAATATCTGCAACGCCTCGGCGGCGCCGTGGATGCGCTTGGCGAAGTGGTGCGCGACTTTGATACCTCTGCCGCGGCGCTGGGGCTTAGCCGTGCCGATGCGTTGGCACAGATGACCGGGTCCGCCTTTGTGACCAGCCGCAGGGCCGATATGGAGCGGACCTTTGCCCGTCACGCGGCTCTT
>NZ_JAHEHZ010000233.1 GCF_024639605.1 Roseobacter sp.
GCGGGTCGGGGTTCACATCCGGCAGATGCTCGATCAGCCGCACCATGTCATAGCCGAGATACCCGAAAAGCCCGGCAGCGGCCTGCGGCAGATCCTCGGGCAGTTCGATCCGGCTTTCAGCGATCAGAGAGCGCAGCGCGTCCAGCGGATTGCCCTCCATCGGGGTAAAGGCATCGCTGTCGTACCGCGCGGCGCGGTTGACCTCACTCTGGTCAGCCCGGCAGCGCCAGATCAGATCGGGCTTCATGCCGATGATCGAATAGCGACCGCGCACTTCTCCACCCGTGACTGATTCCAGCACAAAGGCGTCCTTTTGCGCGCCGGTAAGGCGCAGCATCAGCGAAACGGGCGTGTCCAGATCAGCGGCCAGCCGGGTCCAGACGATCTGGTTCCGCCCGGCGGCGTATTCCGCCTCGAAGGCTGCGAAATCAGGGGTCAGCGCCATTGCGGTATCAGGGGAAGTTGACGTGCACGGCCTGCAGCGCCTGCTGGTTTATCTGCGGGTCGGCGCGGCGGGTTACATCGCCGCGGTAGATGTCGAATATGTCCTCGGCCAGCGCCTGACCGGCCTGCGCACGGATCTGTTCACGCAGCTCGTCGGTTTCCGGGCCGTCTTCTGGGCCTGCGGTACCGTCCAGCCGGACAATGATCACGCCGCCATCAGCGTCGATGATGCGCACTTCGCCTTCCTGCATCTCAAAAACGGTGTTCATAAACCCTGCAGGCGTGCCGCCGACATAGTCGCTGCGCAGCAGATTTTCCTCGCGCACCGCATCAAAGCCAAGCTCTGCAAAGTCGGTGCCCTCTTCAAGCTGTGGCAGGGCGGCTTCGACCTCGATATTCAGCAGACGCGCAGTTTCGGCGGCGCGCCAGTGTGCGGTGACAGCTTCGCGCGCGTCTGCAAACGGGGCAGGACGCTCCGGGAGAACCTCATTGAGGCGCAGCGCAAAAAGACCGCCGTCGTCAAGCTGTCCGATTTCCGGGAAATCTTCCGGAGTGACCGCACGGGCGGCGTCGCGGAAGGCCTCGTAGCCTGCGATATCCTCGTCGCTTTCTTCGGTCCAGGCGATCTCGTTCAGCACCATATCGGTATCTGCAGCAAGTTCTTCAAGCGTTGCTCCGCCAGCGAGCATATCGTCAAAGCTCTGGGCCTGCGCATCCACCAGCCGCTGGGCGCGGTCATTCACGAGCATCGGGCGCAGCATCTCCTGCGCTTGCTCAAAGGAGGTTTCGAGAGGGGGCAGCACACCGTTCACCCGGAAGAGCGCTGAGCCGAGCGGGCTTGGCAGCGGTCCGGCGACCTCGCCGACTTCGGCCTCAAAGACTGCCTCGCCCGCGTCACCGAGTTCGTCCTGCGCCACATCTCCGAGATCGACGTCCTGAAGGGTCAGGCCGCGCTCTTCGACCAGATCTTCGAAGGTGGCCCCTGTCTCAAGGCTTGCCAGTGCCGCGGCGGCGGCCTCTTCGTCGAGAAACGCTAGGCGTTCCACCAGACGGCGCTCGGGCTGGTTAAACTCGTCAATGCGCGCGTCATAAAGCTCACGCAGTGCGCTTTCTTCGATCTCCACATCGTCGATCAGCATATCGGGTGTCAGCACAGCATAAGTGATGCGCCGCGTCTCAGGCAGCGTAAATGCGCCGGTGTTTTCGTTGTAATGCGCGCGCAGTGTCGCCTCGTCGGGGGTGGGCACGGGCTCGGAAAGATCGCCCTCTCCGAGGAGTGTCCAGGTAAAGCTTGCACGGGCGCCGACATAGTTGATCAGCGTATCAACATAGGTATCGGGCATAGCAACGCCGCTCAGAACAGCGCCCTGCAGCAGCGTACGCGCGACCTCTTCGCGCAGCTGTTCTTCGAATTCAGCCTCTGAGAGGCCGCTCTGTTCCAGCGCAAACCGGTAACCTTCGCGGTCGAAGGTGCCGTCGAGACCCCGGAAGGCCGGGATGTCGAGGATCCGGTCACGCAGGTTCTCGTCGCCGATCGAGAGGCCCATTTCGGTGGCTTCGTGATCCAGCGCGCGGTCTTCAACAATTCGCTGCAGCACCGCCCGGTCGAGGCCGATTTCGCGAGCGCGCGCGAAAGAAAGGGTCTGGCCGGTCTGTTGCTCAAAAGAACGGATTTCCTGCTGCAGGGCCCGGAAATAGCTGTCCACCGGCACCGGTTTATCACCGACTGTGCCGATCGTGCGGATGTTGCCGGACAGATTGGTGGCACCAAACCCGGCAAGGCCCAGGATCAGCAGACCCATCAGGATCCACATTGCCGTTTTCGAGATGCTTTTGCCGGCTGCCATTGTCGTCCCCGTCACAGAGTTTCACGCATGCCGCACTGTCTATGCGCAGGCGGACCGGGGAGCAAGGGGCAGCACGCCTCAGGCGGTGAAGGCGTGCAGACGGTCAAAGAGCTCCGCGATGCCGTCTGCATCGAGATTGGCGAAAGCGATGCGCAACTGAGATGCGCCGGCGGGGTCATCTGCGGGGCAGAACATCGTGCCGGGCAGGCACAGGATGCCCTGATCACGCACCAGCCGGGGTGCCAGATCCGCCGAGCTGACCGAAAAGGGATGGGCGACATAGGCGAAATAAGCACCGAGCCCGAGCAGGCTCCAGCCGGCTTTTTCCAGCACAGGAAAGCCGGTTTCAATCGCGGCGCGGCGGGTCAGGATTTCTTCGCGCTCACCGGCCAGCCACTGGTCGAGATTCTGCATGCCCCAGAGTGCCGCGTACTGTCCGATCTGCCCGGGGCAGATGGCGACGGTATCGAGGAATTTTTCGACCTCGGAGAGGCGCGCGGGGCTGGTAACGAGCGCGCCCACCCGGTGACCGGTCAGACGGTAGGCTTTCGAGAAAGAATAGAGGTGGATGAGCGTGTCGTCCCAGTCAGGATCTTCAAAAAGGCTGTGCGGTGCACCGGGAGAGGCGTGGAAATCGCGATAGGTTTCATCCAGAATAAGCGCGATGCCACGGGCGCGGGCGAGATCGAAAAAGGCGCGCAACAGATCGTCAGGGTATTCGACGCCGGCGGGATTGTTGGGCGAGACAAGGGCGATGGCCCGGGTGCGGTCGGTGATCAGAGCGGCGGCCTGACCGGCCACCGGGCGCAGATCGGCGCCGGTCTGAAGCGGTACAGTGTTTACGCCCGCCATATCGAGCCACATTTTGTGATTGAAGTACCAGGGCACCGGGACGATGACTTCGTCGCCCTCGCTGCAGAGTGTGGCAATGGCGGCGGCAAAGGCCTGGTTGCAGCCCGATGTGATGGCCACCTGGTCCGTGCGCACTGTGCCGCCGTATATCTGTGAGGTGCGGCCCGCCAGCGTCTCGCGCAGCTCCGGCATGCCCAGCACGGGGCCGTAGAGATGCGCGTCATCGCGGGTCAGCGCGGCCTCGGCCATGGCCTCGCGCAGGGCCGGGGGTGGCGGGTCCACCGGTGCGGCCTGGCTCACGTTGATAAGCGCACGGTCGGGCGGGAAGGTGACGCCGTCAAGCCAGCGCCGGGCCTCCATCACGGGCGGGGGGAAGGTGCTGGCGGTGCGGGTCAGGGGCATGGTGAGATATTTCCTTTCAGCGCGGGGGCAGGGGTGGAAGCCTCCGGCGGGGATATTTTTAAGCCAGAGAACGGCGGCTTGTGTCAGTCTGTACCCCGGTAGGGTTCGACGTATTGCAGTGCCATGTCCCAGGGAAAGAAGATCCAGGTGTCCTGGCT
>NZ_JAHEHZ010000234.1 GCF_024639605.1 Roseobacter sp.
GGCCCGGCGCACCGCTCCCCGGCACCGCATCGTTAATTTTGCACCACCGGGCTTTGCAACCCCGATCACGAGGGCGGTCGGGATAAGCCTGATCAAGGGTGAGCCTCCGGGACTGGCCCCGGGGGACAGCGCTGTTCAGCATCCCTTGCAGGCTTTCCAGGCGATTTAACCGCGCCGCCCGTTTGACAGCACCAGCCGCCAGCCCTGTCGCGGAAAGAACAAGCGCGCGCCGCAATCGGGCCGCTCTTCCGCCTGCTTGATGAACAAAAAATATCCTGACGATAAATTTTAAGGAGTCACTCGACATGAAACCCATTGCAATCACTGCGCTCTGCGTACTTGTTGCCGGCTGCGCCACGACCGATGTTCAGCCTCTCACGCAATCCTCATTTAAGATTGCGACAACTGCCGCGCCGGCCTGCGGCCCCTCCGGCGCGCGCAAAGTCGCCAACAAAGCGGCCTCAATCGAAGTTATCAAACGGGGCCATGACCGCTTTATATACGCGAATTCCGCACAGGACTCATTTAATTCCGGCGGAGCCTATTACGGCGGAATTTATGGTAGCTATACCAGTTTCCAGCAGGGTCTGGTGGTGCAACTGGTCCCCCAGGGAGACCCGCGCTATCACGATGCCCTGTCCGCACGTCAGATGCTCGGACCGGAGTGGCAGCAGATCGTGGCAGAAGGCATGTCCAACACCTGCACCTGAGCCCCGGGCGGGGACGGGCCGGCGTCGGTCCCCGCCGTTTCAGAAAAGCAGCATCACCCGCCAGTCCGCACTCAGCGCCGGACGTTCTTCTTCGCGGATCTCGACCGTGACGCGCAGACTGAGCATGAGGCCGCCATCGGAGCGCGGCTCTGCCGAGCTCAGCACAAACCGCCCTCTGATACCCGCTCCGACCGGCACAGGCGCCACAAAACGCACCCTGTCAAAGCCGTAATTAACCGATGCGCTCTGCCCTTTGACAGGTGGCAGGGCGATGTATGACATGGCAGAGAGCATCGACAGCGTGAGAAATCCATGCACGACCGCGCCTGCAAACCCCGCCGCCCGGCCGGCATCCGGATCGAGGTGAATGGCCTGGTGATCCTCGGTAGCCCGTGCAAAGGCCGCAACCCGCTCCGGCGTCATCTGCATCCAGTCTGAGAGACCGATCTGCTTTCCCTCAAGACCTGCGAGCGCCTCCCGTGACAGCGTTCCGTCCGTCATCTGAGACACCGCCCTGCCCGATGGCACAGGCAGGCATCCCCCGCGAAACCGGCCCCGCGCCGCGGACACACCGGCCTCAGACCGCCGCCCGCATGCTTTCCTCAAGATAGATCTCGCGCAGCCGCGGCGCTACCCGGCCCGGCGTGCCGTCCCCCAGCACCGCATCGTCGATCTGCACCACCGGCATCACGAAGGTCGAAGCAGAAGTTACAAAGGCCTCGTCCGCGTTGCGCGCTTCTTCCAGCGTGAAGTTGCGCTCCTCAACTTCCATCTGCGCCTCCCGCGCAAAACGCAGCACCGCGGCCCGGGTGATGCCGTGCAGAATATCGTTGCTCAGCGCACGGGTGATAATTTTATTGCCCTTCACGATATAGGCGTTGTTTGATGTGCCTTCGGTCACAAAACCGTCCTCAATCATCCAGGCATCATCGGCGCCGGCCTTTTTTGCCATCATCTTGCCCATCGACGGATAAAGCAGCTGCACCGTCTTGATGTCGCGTCGCCCCCAGCGGATGTCGTCGATACTGATTACGCGGATTCCCTTTTTCGCCGCCGGGTTGTCGGCCAGCCCCGGTTTGTTCTGAGTAAACAGCACGATCGTGGGCATGGTGGTCTCAGGGTCAGGAAAGACAAAATCCCGGTCGCCCGGCGCACCGCGGGTGATCTGCAGATAAATCATGCCCTCGTCGATGTCGTTCAGGCGCACCAGTTCGCGGTGCACCCCGAGCAGGTCTTCTTTGCTGATCGGGCTGCGCATTTCCAACGCGTCGAGCGAGCGTTCGAGGCGCACCGCATGTCCGTCAAAATCAATCAGCTTCCCGCCCAGCACCGAAGTCACTTCGTAAACGCCGTCTGCCATCAGAAATCCGCGGTCGAAAACAGAGACGCGCGCCTCGGTTTCCGGAATGTATTCGCCATTCAGATATACAGTGCGCATCAGCTTACCCCCAGAGTTCCGGTTCAGGCGGATGGACGCCCTTTTCATCAAATTTCAGCGGCCTGTCGCGGTCTTCGGCCAGCAGAAGCGGGCCATCCAGATCGGTGACCAGCACGCCCTGTGCTAGCAGTGTCGCCGGGGCCATGGCAAGACTGGAGCCGACCATGCAGCCGACCATCACGTCATATCCCCCGCGCCGTGCTGCGTCGCGCAAAGCAAGCGCTTCGGTCAGTCCGCCTGTTTTGTCCAGTTTGATGTTAACCACATCGTATTTACCCGCCAGATCCGACAGGTCCGCGCGGTCATGACAGCTTTCATCGGCACAGACCGGAACCGGGCGGTCCATCCCACGCAGTGCCTCATCATCGCCTGCCGGCAGCGGCTGCTCTACAAGGCTCACCCCCAGCCGCATCAGATGCGGTGCCAGGTCCGCATAGATCCCGGCACTCCAGCCTTCATTGGCGTCGATGATGATCCGCGAATCCGGCGCGCCTGCACGGACAGCTTCCAGCCGCGGCATATCATCCGGCGTGCCCAGTTTGATCTTGAGCAGCGGGCGAAAGGCATTCTCCGCCGCCTGCCGGCGCATCTCTTCAGGCGTATCGAGCGACAGCGTATAGGCGGTGATCTCGGGCCCCGGCGCCGGCAGACCCGCCAGATCCCACACCCGGCAACCGCTGCGTTTTGCCTCCAGATCCCAGAGCGCACAGTCCACTGCATTGCGCGCAGCCCCTGCCGGCAGCAGATCCTGCAACCCCGCGCGCGAAAAATTGTCCGGCAGCCCCGCGATCTGACCGGTGACACTCTCCAACGTCTCGCCATAGCGGGCGTAGGGCACGCATTCGCCCGCCCCGGTGACGCCACCCTCATGCACCCGCACGGTCAGCACCTGAGCCTCTGACCGCGATCCGCGGCTGATCGTGAACACCCGCGCAAGAGGGAAAACGTCTCGGGTTACTTCAATACGCATCACCCTTTACCTTTCTCTGGCTTAAAAATATCCAATCCCTCAGGTGCCGCCGGCGCACACCTTAAAGGTCAGAGCGCCACCAGCGCCTCCGCCAGACGATCCGCACCATGGCGGAACGGGTCAACCGCGGGCAGCCCAAGACGCGCTTCGGTTTCCGCGCAGTATGCTATGGCCTCCTCCGCGCTCAGATGCTGGGTATTGATTGAGGCGCCCACCACCCTGCAGTCCGGATTGGACACATGCGCCATCTGAAGCGCCGTGTCCCGCACCAGTTCCATTGAGGGGAGCTGATACCCGGGCAGCCCGCGCATATGCTGTCGCGTAGGCTCATGGCAGATGATCAGCGCATCGGGCTGCCCGCCGTGGATCAACGCCAGCGACACACCGGAATACGAGACATGAAACAGGCTGCCCTGCCCTTCGATGATGTCCCAGTGGTCAGGATCATTGTCCGGCGTCAGATGCTCGATGGAGCCGGCCATGAAATCGGCAATCACCGCATCGAGCGGCACGCCGGAACCGGTGATCAGAATGCCCGTCTGCCCGGTCGCGCGGAAGGTGCACTTCATCTCGCGCG
>NZ_JAHEHZ010000108.1 GCF_024639605.1 Roseobacter sp.
TCTCCGCGCAGGAGCGGAGCACCGGCGGGGCTGTTCGTCTCGACGACGGCTGATCTGCACGACCTGTCTGATAAAAAACGGCGCCTCATCCGGGCGCCGTTTTCCGTTCCGGGTAAGGGGCCGTCAGACCAGTTGGTCACCCGGCGTCTTACCGGCAAAAAATGCATCCAGATTGTCGAGCGCCCGGAAGCCCATTGCATCGCGCGTGCGGGTCGTGGCGCTGCCGATGTGGGGCAGCATAAAGATGTTGTCATACGCCGCGAAGGCAGGGTTGCCTCCGGGCTCTGTCTGAAAACAATCAAGTCCCGCAGCCATCAGCTTGCCGCTATCGAGGGCCGCTGTGAGGGCAGCCTCATCCACCAGCGCGCCGCGCGCGGAATTCACCATCACCGCCCCGTCCGGCAGCATGGCAAAGCGCTCTGCATTCATCAGGCCGGTGGTCTCAGGCGTCGCCGGGCAGTGCAGCGACAGAAAGTCGGCAACGCCCAGCAGGCTCCCGAGCGTGCTGTGATAGGTGGCTCCCTGGGCCGCTTCCGGCGAAAGCTCTGAACGGTTGTAGTAATGGATCTTCATGTCGAACCCGCGTGCCTTGGTCGCGAATGCGCGACCTACGCGGCCCATGCCGATGATCCCCAGACGCGCGCCTGTTACCTGCTTGCCCACCATGAAAGAGGGCGACCAGAAATCCCAGGCGCCGGTGCGCACGATCCGGTCGCCGGCGACCGCGTTGCGCGCAGCCCCCAGCATCAGCAGCATTGCAAGCTCAGCTGTGGCATCTGAGAGCACATCAGGCGTATTGGTCACCGTGATGCCGCGCGCCCCGAGTGCCGGCAGGTCACAGTGATCGACGCCGACGGAGTGGTTGGCGATGATCTTCAGGCGCGGATCAAGCTGTGCGGCAACCTCTGCGCTGAAGTGCTCGGAATGACAGGGGATGATCGCATCGAATTCGGCACTTGCGGCAATCAGATCCTGCGCTGTGCCGGGCGTGTCTTCATGGTTGATGACCGTGTCATAGTCGCGCGACGCGCGCTCCAGGGTGGCATCGGACAGGCGGCGGGTAATCCAGAGGCGTGGTTTGTCGGCCATTTTTACTTCTTCTTGCGCACGCATTCGTCCCAGAAGTCATAGACCGCCATACCGCAGACGATGACCGCGATAACCATAAAGGGCAGGCCACCGGAGAAGCCCGCAAATCCGGATGAGATACTTTCCGAGAGGCCCCCGACAAAGAGGCACAAAAGGGCAGTTCCGATAAACCCCATCACCAGTTTAACACCATAAGACATCGGTATTTCCTTTCCTCAGGCGGCTTCGGCCGCGATGTGTTTCTGCAGCCAGTGCGCGGTCCGCAGCAGGCGGTCATCTTTTTCAACAGCGCCGATCAGCTGAACGCCGACGGGCAGACCGGTGTCGCCCACCAGCATCGGCATCGTTACCGACGGCAGACCTGCCAGCGTCCAGAGCGTGCAGAAGATCGGGTCTCCGGTGCCATCCCCGAATTTCGGGGCCTCACCTGCGGCGGCGGGGGCGATGATAGCATCATAGTCCGTGAAGAAGTCCGCGAAAAAGCTCTCTGCTGATTTTTTCACAGCGAGGGCGTCCTCGTACTCATCCACCGAGATCTGCCGGCCGCGGGTCAGGACCGGTTTCAGCGTCTCGCTCAGATCGTCCCAATGCGTGTCGAATGTTTCAGAAAGGTGCTGGCAGATTTCGTATTCATGGATGCGGGCCTGCACGGCCACAAGCTCGCCCAGCTGATCTGCCGGGTCCAGGCGTTCCACACGGTCGTGGCCAAGGATGTCCATCACCCCTTCGAGCCCCTCGCGGGTGGCCTCTGACAGGCGGTCACAGAAGGGCAGGTTGAACCAGGCAAAAGCCGGCTCTACCGGGGCCTCGGCTGCTGCACCTGCGGCCATATCAGGCCGGGCGCGGGCAAAGCTTTCGGGATCACGCTGATCATAGCCCGATATCACATCTGCCAGCAGCGCCACATCGCCCAGCGTACGGCCGAAAGTGCCCAGCTGGTCGAGCGATACAGAGGTCTGCAGCACGCCGGTGCGCGGTATCATCCCGCGGGTAGGCTTGAACCCGAATGTTCCGCAGAAAGACGCAGGCCGGATCACCGATCCGTTGGTCTGGGTCCCGATCGCGAGCGGGATTTGTCCTGCAGCAACAGCCGCAGCCGATCCGCTCGACGAACCGCCGGGCGAATGCTCAGGATTGTGCGGATTGCGCGTCTCATTGGCGTGCACGAAAGCCAGCTCAGTGGTCACGGTCTTGCCCATGATCACAGCACCTGCTTCGCGCAGCATCTCAACCACGCGGGCATCTTCGTCGGGCTGGCGGCCTTCAAAGATCTTTGTGCCCCGCTGAGTGGGCATATCGCGCGTGTCGATGATGTCTTTCAGACCCACAGGCACACCGTGCAGCGGACCGGTCGCGAGACCTTTCTGGCGGATCCGGTCGCATTCGGCAGCCTGTGCCAGTGCTGCATCTGCATCCAGATGCGCCCAGGCATGGATCGCGCCATCCGTCTCGGCAATGCGGTCAAGGCACGACTGTACCAGCTGGACGGACTTCAGCTTGCCGGAGGCGATAAAAGCTGCCGCCTCCTGCGCACTCAGAGAGTGTGGTTTTATCTTCACGGGATATAGGGCCCGAAGAGGAAGTCAGGGAACCACAGCGCGATGCCCGGGAACCGATACATCAGCACCATGGTCAGGATCACGATCCCCAGGTAGGGCATGATGCCTTTGAAAATCTCCATGAGCTCGATCTGTTTCTTGAGAACGCCCTTCAGGTAATAGGCCGACATGGCCATAGGGGGCGTCAGGAACGAGGTCTGCAGGTTCAGTGCGACGAGCATCGCGAAGAAATAGGGGTTTACGCCGAAAACTTCGAGCAGCGGCAGGAAGATGGGCACGAAGATGATCAGGATCTCCGACCATTCCAAAGGCCAGCCGAGCAGGAAGATAATGATCTGCGCGAGCACCAGGAACTCCCAGGGCTCGAGATCCATCCCGCCAACCCAGTCGGCGATGATGTCGTGGCCGCCGAGATAGGAGAAGACCGAGGCAAAGGTCCAGGAGCCGACAAAGAGCCAGCACACCATCGCTGTCGCCTTGGCCGTCAGGAAAACGCTTTCCTTGAGCTTGGTCCAGGTCATCGACCGGTAAAGCACGGCCAGCACCATACCACCAAGAGCACCCATGGCAGCGGCTTCGGCGGGGGTTGCCAGACCGCCGAGAATAGAGCCAAGCACCAGCGCGATCAGCACGGTCAACGGCACGAAGCTCACCAGCAGGTTCCAGTAGATTTCGCGCGGGGGCGGTACATCGTCCAGCTGTGGTTTGGGCGCGAGCGACGGGGTGATCCAGACGCGCACGATCACGTAGACGATATAAAGACCGGCCAGCAGTAGTCCGGGGAACACAGCCGCCGCGTAAAGCCTCAGGGGCGAGAGATCCGCAATGGCCGAATAAACAATCAGCATGATCGATGGCGGGATCAGAATGCCGAGCGTACCGCCCGCACAGATGACGCCGGAAGCGAAGCTTTTGTTGTAATTGGCATTGGCCATGGCTGGGAAGGCCAGAAGGCCCATCAGCGTCACAACCGCGCCCACGATGCCCGAGGCGGTAGAGAAAACCGCACAGGTCAGCAGAGCGGCAATGGCCAGTGAGCCTGGCAGGTTGCGAGCGGCCATATAGAGCGAAAAGAAGAGCTTATCGACGATATTGGCGCGTTCGACCACGTATCCCATGAACAAAAACAGCGGGATGGCGACGAGCGTCGGGTTCTCCATCACCGAATAGGTGTTCTGGTTCAGCAGATAGAAGATGTTGTTGTTGAAAATATCGGTGAAGGTCTCGACCGATCCGGCCTGGTGATAGGCGTAGTAACCAAAGGCCACACCCATCGCGAGCAGCGTGAAGGCGATCGGGAAACCCAGCAGCACCAGCACGATGAACAGGCCCAGCATTAACAGGGCAACTTCGGGATTTGTCATTTTATTATCTTTCGGCTGTCAGCTGGGATCAGGAGTTGGTCTTGCGGTTGATGTGGCCCTGTCCGGGGATCGGCACAGGTGCATCCCCCATGGCCGCATCGGCAAGAAGGTCTTCGGTCTCTTTGACGTCGGCCAGACGTTCAGGCCATGCGCCGGTGCGAAACGCGATCACGCAGCGGATCAGCTCTGCAAACCCCTGGATCACAAGCAGCACGCCCGACACCGGAATGAGCGATTTGAAGAAGTAGATCTGAATACTGGCCGGGCTGTTAAAGCTGACTTCTTTATAGCGCCAGCTGTCCGACGCGATCTCGTAGCCGTAATAGGCGAGCGCGATGACGCCAGGGAAAAAGAAGAGGAAATACAGCAGGAAATCGAGACCCGCCTGCACTTTTACCGGCAGCAGCCGGTAGATGACGTCAGCCCGAACGTGGGTGTCCTGGGCAAGCGCGTAGGCGCCGCACATCAGGAAAAGCGCGCCATACATCTGGATCATCATGTCAAAGGCCCAGACGGTCGGTGCGTTCAGCACGTAGCGCACAAAAACCTCGTAAGAGACCGACAGGGTCAGAATCAGGATGCACCAGCCAAAGGCGCGTCCGACCCAGAGGCTCAGGCCCTCAATGGAGTGTACAAGTTTCATGTGGTCTGCTTCCCCCTGTCACAGATCCTGCGGTGTATTGCGGACCGCTTTGTTGATCCGGGCGCCGCTGGGGCGCCCGGACATTCACCTTAAAGCTGAACCGATCAGCCGAAGTAGTGGTTATAGGCCAGCTTGTAGTCGGGCTGGTTCAGGTTCAGGTAGTTCATCACGTCTTTGGCATAGGCCTTCTGTGACTCCATCACCTTGGCAAAGAACGGGTCGTCCTCTGCGATACGTGCTGTGACCACGTCCCATGCTTCCAGCTGTGCGGCCAGAACGCTGTCCGGTGTCCGGTACACGTTCACGCCGTCCGCTTCCTGCAGTTTGATCAGGTCGTCGGAATAGCGCTTGGTGTTGCCCCAGTAGAAACCGGAGTTTTCCGCCATCGATGCGTTCTTGATGATCGCCTTGTGCTCATCGGCCAGTGCGTTGAACTTGTCTTTGTTGATCGTGACCTCAAAGAACTCCTGAGACTGGTGGTAGGAGGCGAGGTGGTAGTGCTTGGACACGTCCTGCATACCAAAGTCACGGTCGGACGTGGGGTTGTTGAACTCCGCCGCATCGATCAGGCCGGATTTCATCGCCGGCTGGATTTCACCGCCGGGCAGCTGAACCACTGACATGCCCATTTCGAGCAGAACGTCTGCGGCCAGACCAACGGTGCGATACTTCAGACCGCTCATCTGAGAGGCGTCTGTGATCTGCTCCTGGAACCAGCCCAGAGGCTGAGCGGGCATCGGTGAGTTGAAGAACGAGACAACGTTCAGACGCAGGCTCTCCATCAGCTCGTCAAAGAGTTCCTGACCACCGCCGGCGTTGACCCAGCCCAGCACTTCCTGGCTCGACCAGCCAAAGCAGGGGCCTGTGCCGAAGAGCGAAGCCGCTTTGGATTTACCGTACCAGTAGGCAGGCACGTAGTGTGCCGCGTCGAGAACGCCGCGGTGTACCGCATCCTGCATCTGGCTGGTTTTAACAACCGCGTCCACCGAGAGAACTTCGATGGTCAGCGAGCCGCCGGACATCTCGTTGACGCGTGCGGCAAAGGACTGCGCGTTCTCAAGGAAGATACCGCCGCCCCAGGCTGCCTGCATCTTGAGTGTCGTACCGTGACCGTCTGCAATTGCCGGAGTGGCAAGAGCTGCGGCACCCGCGACGGCAGAGCCGCGCAGGAATTTTCTGCGGTTTACTTTATTTGTCATGTTTCCTCCCAAGGAAATGGGCCTGAGCCCGGTCGTTGTGGTCTCTCGACCCGTTAAAGAAAGAGTCAGGATGTCTCGCCGGTTGGCACGCAACTGAGCCCGTGATGCGGGTAGTGCAGAAAACTTTCCTCCAGCTTCCAGACTTGCAATCTAGCGGACCTGCTGCTTGCGACAAGACGTCATTTTGCAAAATACCCGGTTCATTTCAACGCACAGTAGAAAATATGCGTTTTTTCATGAAAATCAGTCACCTCCGCGACAATCTTACCGGAATTTTTTTGGTTCCTCCGTGTGGTCCGGCCTCGCAAGGCCGCTGAATGAGATCGGGACGGGGCTATTCTCCCGCCTCCCGTGTAAGGTGCCCGGAGGGCGCACGGCCCCCTATGAGAACGGTGATCTCCGCTGCCGCTTCTGCGACGGTGGCACCAAGTTCCGGCACCCTGAGATCGTCAAACCTCGTGCTCGGTCCGGAGATAGAGACACCGCCACAGGGCTCGTGGTGTTCGTCATAAATCACGCTTCCGATGCAGGACATGCCCAGATACCGCTCCTCACGGTCATAGGACCATCCGCGCTCCCGGGTCTTTTCCAGATCGGCAAAAAAATCCGCCGGGGTGACAAGTGTGTTGTCGGTAAATGGCGTGAGGCCGGAGGCCATCAGTATTTTACGCGTTCTGTCGTCGGGCAGGGCGGCCAGGATCGCTTTTCCGGTGCCGGAGGCATGCATGGATGTGCGGGTCCCGCGCGCAAAGAAGGCGCGTATCGGATTGAGCGTCTCGACCTGACCCACGAACACCACCTCACCTCCGTCCGGAATTGCGAGATTCGCGGTCTCTCCGGTCTTCTCCATCAGGCTGCGCATCACGGGGCGGCTGACCTCGGTCAGATTGGTGCGGTTCATAAAGGATATGCCGATGCGGTAGGCTTCGATCCCGATGATCCAGTCCTGCCGGTCCTCGTCAAAGGTGACGAACCCGTGTTTTTGCAGTGTCGTCAGAATGCGATGGGTTGTGGCCGTGGGCACGCCCATCGACAGGGACAGATCTGTCAGGGTTGCGCGTTCAGACCGTGCGACAGCACCCAGCAGGCCGAGTGCGCGGTCGAGCGATTGCAGCGTACCCGCAGAGCTTTCGCGGAACTGTGACCTTGGTCTTCCGCGCTGGCGTTTCTGAGTCGACATCATGCCCTCCTGACAGGTTAGAGCGTTCTACCATTATTGAAAAATAATTCCAATATATTTTTGAAAATATTTTTCGAAAAACAAAAAAGTAATAAAAATCATCCGTTTGAATTGGAAATTGGAATATTGAAAAACGTTTTCGAGAAAATTGCAATTGTCGGACTATCATTTAATGTCAGCGTCGAAACTCTGGAGGAGTCGAATATGTCAGACCAAAACCCGCTTTTTATTCCCGGCCCCACGAACATTCCCGACCGCCTGCGCAATGCGATGCATATTCAGACGCGCGATCATCGGGCCCCCGATTTCGTCGAAACCTTCGCGCCGGTGCTTGAAGACACGAAAAAGGTGTTTGGCACAACCGAGGGCACGGTCATTACATTCCCGGCCAGCGGCACGGGAGGGTGGGAGGCCGCCGTCTGCAACACGCTCAGCCCCGGCGACAAGGTTCTGGTCGCGCGTTATGGCATGTTCAGCCACCGCTGGATTGATCTGTGTGAGCGCCACGGCCTTGAAGTCCAGATCATCGAATGTCCCTGGGGCTCCGGCGCGCCGGCAGACCGGTTCGAAGCCGCGCTGAGTGCCGACAGTGGCCATGAGATTAAAGCCGTTCTGGTAACACATAACGAAACCGCAACCGGCGTGAAGTCTGATATCGCTGCTGTGCGGGCGGCAATGGATGCGGCAAGCCATCCGGCCATGCTCTTCGTTGATTGTGTGAGTTCGCTGGCATCCATGCCCTTTGAGATGGATGCCTGGGGCGTCGACATTGCGGTTTCCGGCTCGCAGAAGGGTTTCATGCTCGCCACGGGCATGGCGATCCTGGGCGTAAGTCCTAAGGCGCTTGATGCGATGAAGACTGCCAAGCTGCCGCGCACCTTCTTTGATTTCCGTGATATGATGGGAGCGAATGCGTCGGGCGGGTTCCCGTACACGCCGCCGCTGCAGCTGATCTATGGCATGCGCGAAAGCCTCAAGATGCTCTTTGAAGAGGGGCTCGATAACGTTTATGCCCGCCATCACAGGCTGGCCGAAGGTGTGCGCCGTGCTGTCGGAGCCTGGGGGCTTGAACTTGTCGCGAAATCACCTGATCTCTATTCTGATACGGTCAGCGCCATCTACGTGCCCGAAGGTTTTGACAGCAACGCACTTACGGATCAGGCGTTTAATCAGTACGGTGTCTCTTTTGGCATCGGTCTGGGTGAAATGAACGGCAAAGCCTTCCGCATCGGCCATCTCGGCAGCCTGACAGACGTCATGGTGCTTTCGGGACTGGCCACGATCGAGATGGCGATGGCCGATCTTGATTACGGGGTTGAACTGGGCAGCGGTGTTGCCGCTGCACAGGAATATCTGCGCGCCGGAAACAGCGCATCTGTGAAATCTGCGGCCTGAGGGGGGAACATGCTGGATCAGAGAAACATAGCCGATCTGAACATCGATGATGTGCGCGAGGCCCACGCGCGCATCAAACCTTACATCCATGAGACGCCCATTCTGACGTCTTCATACTTTAACGAGCTCACCGGGGCGGAACTCTTCTTTAAGTGCGAGAACTTTCAGAAGGCCGGCGCGTTCAAAGTGCGCGGCGCATCGAATGCAGTTTTCGGGCTGAGCGATGAAATGGCCCGGAAGGGTGTTGCGACGCACTCATCCGGCAACCACGCGCTGTCCCTGAGCTATGCCGCAGGGCGCCGGGGCATTCCCTGTCATGTGGTCATGCCGCGCACAGCGCCTGAGGCGAAAAAGGCTGCCGTGCGCGGATATGGTGGTATTATCACCGAATGCGATCCCTCGACCACCAGCCGTGAGGCCGTTTTCGCAGAAGTGCAGGAAGTCACCGGCGCGGAATTCGTGCACCCTTATAATGACCCGCGCGTGATCTGCGGTCAGGCGACTTGCTCTCTGGAGATGCTGAGCCAGATCGACGATATGGACGCTGTGATCGCGCCTATCGGGGGGGGCGGCATGATTTCAGGCACCTGCCTCACGCTGTCCGGTCTGGCCCCGAAGGTGGAGATTTACGCGGCCGAGCCTGATCAGGCAGATGACGCGGCGCGTTCTTTCCGGGCAGGCCACATTATTGCCGATGACGCGCCAGATACGATCGCTGACGGGTTGAAAGTGCCGCTCAAAGAGAACACGTGGCACTTTGTATCGCATTTCGTCACGGACGTGCTCACCGCCTCCGAGCAGGAAATCATCGACGCGATGAAACTGACCTGGGAGCGGATGAAAATCGTTATGGAGCCGAGTTGTGCCGTACCGATGGCAACCATCCTGCGCAATCCGGAGGTTTTCCGGGGTAAGCGCGTGGGTGTCGTCATCACCGGCGGAAACGTTGATCTGAATAAACTGCCCTGGATGAAGGGCTGAGGAGAGAGACATGAACAAGCAAGTAAACTTTGAAGACTATGAAGTCGGCTACGACATTCCGGCAGCGATCGGCATGGATGAAAGTGAGATTCAGACACCTTGTCTGGTCCTCGACCTCGACGCACTGGAGCGCAACATCAAAAAGATGGGCGACTATGCGAAAAGCCACGGCATGCGTCACCGGGTGCACGGTAAAATGCACAAATCCGTCGATGTGGCCCTGCTGCAGGAAAAACTGGGTGGCTCTGTCGGTGTCTGCTGCCAGAAGGTATCGGAAGCCGAGGTTTTCGCCCGAGGCGGCATCAAAGACGTACTGGTATCCAACCAGGTGACACAGCCCGAAAAAATTGACCGTCTCGCGCGGATGCCCAAGCTGGGTGCCCGCACGATCTGCTGTGTCGATATGCTGGACAACGTGGCGGACCTTTCCGAGGCAGCCCAGCGTCATGGTACGGAAATCGAGTGCCTCGTGGAAATCGACTGCGGCGCCGGGCGCTGCGGTGTGACCAGCACACCGCAAGTCGTGGAGCTTGCCAAAGCTATCGATGCGGCCCCCGGTCTGAAGTTTGCCGGTATTCAGGCCTATCAGGGCGCGATGCAGCATCTGGACTCCTACGAGGAGCGCAAAGGCAAGACCCAGATCGCCATCGATATGGTGCAGGACGCAGTTGACACGCTTAAGGCCGAAGGGCTGGAGTGCGACATAGTCGGCGGCGGCGGCACCGGTTCGTACTATTTCGAGAGCAATTCCAACGTCTATAATGAGCTGCAGTGTGGTTCCTATGCCTTTATGGATGCCGATTACGGCCGGATCCTCGACAAAGACGGCAACCGGATCGACGAAGGCGAGTGGGAAAATGCACTTTTCATTCTGACTTCGGTCATGAGCCATGCCAAAGCCGACAAGGCCATTGTGGATGCCGGTCTCAAGGCACAGTCCGTGGACAGCGGTTTGCCGACGATCTTTGGCCGTGACGATGTGAAATACGTGAAATGCTCGGACGAGCATGGTGTGGTCGCCGATCCTGACGCGGTGCTGAAGGTGAACGACAAGCTCAAGCTGGTGCCGGGACATTGCGATCCGACCTGTAACGTACATGACTGGTATGTCGGTGTGCGCGGCGGCAAGGTGGAAACGCTCTGGCCGGTCTCCGCACGCGGCAAGGCCTACTGAGCCCGCCACGCGCGCGCTGAGATGACACTGCGCCCGGCAAGCATCCGGGCGCAGCCATTAATAATACATAGACAGGAAGACCCTATGACCGATGGATTACTGATCGTGGGAGAAGACGTGTGCGCTGAGGTTGTAAACAGTGCGGATGCTTTCAAAGCCGTGGAAGCCGTGTTTGGTGCGATGGCAAAAGGCGATGCTTACAACTTTCCGGTCATCCGCGAGGCCATCGGTTACGCAGATGCGCTCTACGGGTTCAAATCGGGCTTTGACAGGGCCGGCAAGACGCTGGGTCTGAAATCCGGTGGCTACTGGCCGGGCAATATGGACAAGGGGCTGACCAATCACCAGTCCACCATATTCCTCTTTGATCCCGACAACGGCATGTTGCAGGCGCTTGTGGGGGGTAATTACCTTACGGCGGTGCGGACGGCAGCGTCTTCGTCGGTATCGATCGCCCATCTGGCGCGCAAGGATGCGAAGGTGCTTGGCATGGTGGGCGCGGGGCATCAGTCCGCGTTTCAGCTGCGCGCCGCTGCAGAGCAGCGCGATTTCGAAAAAGTTGTCGCCTGGAACCCGCATCCTGAGATGCTGCCGCGCCTCGGTGAGGTTGCCAGAGAACTGGGCCTTGAGTTCGAGGCGGTGAGCCAGGAAGAGCTCGGCGCGCAGGCCGATGTGATCATCACCATCACGTCAGCCTTCGAGCCGCTGCTGATGAAAAGCTGGATCAAACCCGGCACCCATATCGCCTGCATGGGGACGGATACCAAGGGCAAGCAGGAAGTCGATCCCGAGCTGCTTGCCGCAGCAACCGTGTTTACCGATGAGGTCGCGCAATCGGTCAGCATCGGCGAGGCGCAGCATGCAGTGGGATCCGGCCTGATATCTGAGGACGACATCACGCCGATCGGTGCGGTGATCAACGGCGATCATCCTGGTCGCAGCAGCGAAGAGCAGATCACGCTTTTTGACGGGACAGGCGTGGGCCTGCAGGACCTTGCGGTGGCGTCAGTTGCCGCAGAGCAGGCAGAAAAACAGGGCAAGGCCACGCGCATCACGCTGTAAACCGCACAGCGTTCACATGACGATTAAAAGGTCCGGTCCCGCAAGGCGCCGGGCCTTTTGTCATGAAGAGTATCTGAAATACGGATTAAAGCGTTTCGATATTAACCTGAGGCATATCCTGCAGCCTTGAAGTAGTTCCAGCACTCGCCTGGATCGTAGAGATCGCAGATGGCTCCGATTGCCTCGAAGACCTCGGTGAAGGTTCT
>NZ_JAHEHZ010000235.1 GCF_024639605.1 Roseobacter sp.
TTTCCGGGCCGCACGGGCCCATTCCTCGAGGATCCGCTCAGACCAGCATGGCTCGAAAAGACCCTTGCGGGCTGCCCCCATCACCATTTCGCGCATTACTGTGGGATAGAGCACACAGGCGTCGATCAGAATTTTCATGTCTCAGAGCGCAAAGAAGACAGACTTCAGATACCCGCTCTCTGCCAGCTGTGGCAGCTGCGGATGGTCCGGCCCGGCAAAGCCCGTATAGATCAGCGACCCGCGCCGCCCTGCCCGGCCGATGCCGCGCGCTGATGCGGCCCGGAACGCCTGCAGATCGGCAGCGTGCGAGCACGAACAAAGCCCCAGAATGCCGTTCTCCGCAACCAGCGGTGCCGCCAGACGCGCGATGCGTTCATAGGCGCGCAATCCGGCATCAAGCGCCGGTCTGGCCGGGGCAAAGGCGGGCGGGTCGCAGATCACCAGATCAAACTGCGCACCTTCCTCGCCAAGAGCCGTGAGCACGTCAAACGCGTCTCCCTGCCTTGTCGCGAACCGGTCGGCAACGCCGGTAGCCTCTGCACCCGCCTGTGCCAGATCAAGGGCCGGTGCCGCACCATCTGTCGCCAGCGCGGAGACAGCGCCCGCCGCCAGTGCGGACAGGGAAAACCCGCCGACATGGCTGAATACATCCAGAACGCGCGCGCCTTTTGCGAGCCCGGCGGCAAAGGCGTGATTGGGCCGCTGATCGTAATAAAGGCCGGTTTTCTGGCCACCGGTCAGATCAGCCATATAGGTGGCACCGTTCATCGGCACGGGCACCGGGCCGTCGGGTGCTGCACCGCGCAGCACAACCGTGATATCATCAAGACCTTCCAGCGATCTGGTGCGTCCGGAGGCGTTTTTAATCACGCAGGTGCATCCGGTGACCCCTGTCAGGGCATCGACCAGCGCATCAATATGCGCTTCGGCCCAGGCGGCGTTGGGCTGCACGACACAGGTATCCCCGAACCGGTCGATCACGATGCCCGGCAAGCCGTCTGCCTCGGCATGCACAAGCCGGTAGAACGGATCGGAATAAAGCCGCGTGCGCAACGCCAGTGCCTTGCGCAATCGCACGGTGAACCAGGCGGCGTCAATGACCGCGCCGGGGTCAGCGTCCAGCATCCGGCAGATAATTTTTGAGCCGTTATTGACCGCGACGAGCCCCATGGTCCGGCGCGCGTCGTCCTCCAGAACTGCTACGGCACCGGGGGCGATGGCTTTGGTACGACGATCCGTGACCAGCTCATTGGCATAGACCCAGGGAAACCCGTGGCGCACGGCGCGCGCATTGGCTTTGGGACGCAGGCGGACGACCGGATAACCGGCGGGATCGGAGCGGGTATGAGAAAGGGGCGCTGTCATAGCGCCCCTCTATCCTGACACGTCCGGTGATGAAAGGTCAGATACGGTTATTGAGGGTCTGAATGAGGCCGAGTTTCGGGTTTTCGTATCCCTCAGGCTCTGTCAGTTCTTTGCGGATCACATTCGCCAGGTGATCAGTGATGCGCACTTTCTGGGTCTGGCCCTGCGCCATGGCATTGATCGCTTTCTGCCCGCCAAAACCTACAAGGTCCGCCTGAACAACGCGCGGTTTTTCCAGCAACAGCCCGGTTTCGGCGCTGCGGATCGACAGGCCGAATTTGATCGAGTGGATGCCGCCGACAGTATAGCGGGTTTTTTCCGTCAGCGCGTGAAAGCGCAGGACCTGCACATCGACCACGACGGGTACGGCACCCTTAACGTCTGATGTGCCGCGCGCCATGGCGTCTTCAAAGATGGCAGCAACCTGGGCATGACGGTCGCCCACCGGGTCTTCACGCCAGACAATATCGCCCTTGGGGTAATACCGGTTGGCTTCAGAGACGATCAGGCTGCGGGGCACGGTCACGTTCACTCTGGTGACGTTGTAGCTCGAAACGGCCTCTTCAAAGTCAAAACCTGAAGGTCCGGTTGCCGCAAATTCGAGTACCGGTTCTGTGGTCTCGAAAGGTGCATTACGGCTGGTGTAATCAGCGGCGCCACAGGCCGACAACAGTGCGGCGATACCAATGGCGAGGATCAGTCTGACGGGTTTCATATCTGCTCTCCTGTTGGGGTTACGCGCACGCACCCCGGTTTTTCACCCTTCCGGATAGGGGTGGAAACAGGCCTAATTATGACAAATTTTAGGTATTTCGCGTGGAGCCGCGGGGATATGGCTCAGTTGCGGGGGCGCGAGCGCCACCCGCCCCGCCGGCGCGGCGCGGCCATGCCGTTCAGCCCTTCAGACATCACAGAGGTCATCGGATGGTCGGGAAATCCCGGCTGATACCGGGCGATCAGCGCACGTAAAACGACACCTGTATCCTGTTCAACCGGCAGGCTGAGCGCCCAGTCGAGAAAGATTGACCGGCATTCGGCCAGGGTGATGCCCTCAATCCGGTAGGCCTCGAAAATCAGGCCCTTGGGGTCGTTGTCATCACTCTTTTTCACGCGTTCCCTCTCCGGCATAATCTGCAAGCGCCTGGTCGATAACGCCGGCACTGGCGTCATAGCTTTGCTCAAGGGCGTCCTGCAACGCCTCCAGCGACGTCTGACCTGTCGCGCGCAGCACAAAGCGGTGCGCAGGCATACCCAGCGAGGCAGGATCCGGTACCGTTTCCGACAAAAGCCTTGTCGCGATGTTCATGTTTGAAAAAAGCGCTGCCGCACTGCGCAGAATTTCCCGGCCTTTGTGGTCGATCAGGCCGCAGGTTACCGCGTCCTGCAGACCGTTGCCGCTGTCGGCGTGCCCGGCGATCAGGGCACCGGACTGTGCGATGAGTTCAATTTCCTGGAGCCGTCCGGGCCCTGTCTTGGTATCCCACAGGCTGGTCGCGGCTTTGGATGCGCGGATCCGGTCACGCATCTGCGCGACCTCGCGCGCGACTTCAGCGATCGGTCGCGGGCGGCCAAGAAGATCCTCGCGGAAGGCTTCGACATCACGCGTCAGGTCGTCAGGGCCCGCCACCACGCCTGCCCGGGTCAGCGCCAGATGTTCCCAGATCCAGGCCTGCTCGCGCTGATAGCTCTGAAAGGCGGGCCAGCTTGTCGCAACAGGCCCCTGATTGCCCGACGGTCGCAGACGCATATCGACCTCATAGAGCCGTCCCTGAGACATAGGTGCGGTCAGCGCGGTGATCAGCGCCTGGGTCAGCCGCGCATAATAGGGCCGTGTGGCGAGTGGTTTTTCACCGTCGGAGCTTTCGACATTCTGCGGGTCGTAAATTACGATCAGATCGAGATCCGAGCCCGGGGTCAGACGCCCTGCCCCCAGCGACCCCATGCCCAGCACCACCGCCCCGCGTCCTGGTGCAACCCCGTGCCGTTGCGCAAACTGATCGCAGACCAGTGGCCAGAGCACGTAAAGCACTGAACGGGCGATATCGGCATACTGCCGCCCGGCCTCATCCGGTGAGATCAGCCCCCGCAGCAGATGCACACCGACACGGAAATGCCATTCGTTGGTCCACCGCCGCATGGCGTCCAGGCGGGCTTCGTAGTCGGTTTCAGTATCGAGGCTCCCGCTCAGACTGCCTGCGAGCGCCTCAGCACCCGGCCAGTCGGTGAAAAAATCCCCGCCGATCACCGCGTCAAATACGGCCGCGTTGC
>NZ_JAHEHZ010000109.1 GCF_024639605.1 Roseobacter sp.
CAAAGGTGTCATTTGTAAGCGGTATGACCGGCAGCCAGTTGATCGCCCGGTATGTCTTCGCCGCAACCGGAACCGCAAAGGCAAGCGCTGCCGCTGTCAGAACAATTACCCGCATCTTTTGTCTCCGTTGAAACCGCTTTATCCGGAGAAATATACGATACGGACCGGTTTTGGGGAAATCACATATGCCTGCAGGACAGCACTGGCCAAAAAAGACCGGTCGTGTTGCTGCCCTGCTCTGCAATTCCGCGCTTACTGGTCCAGGAATGACCGCAGTTTGCGCGACCGCGAAGGATGCTTGAGCTTGCGCAGCGCTTTCGCTTCGATCTGGCGGATCCGTTCACGCGTCACACTGAACTGCTGACCCACTTCCTCAAGCGTGTGGTCGGTATTCATACCGATACCAAACCGCATGCGCAGGACCCGTTCTTCCCGTGGTGTAAGCGACGCCAGAACCCGCGTCGTTGTCTCTTTGAGGTTTTCCTGAATCGCGCTGTCGAGGGGCAGCACCGCATTCTTGTCCTCAATGAAATCACCCAGCTGGCTGTCTTCCTCGTCGCCGATGGGCGTCTCCAGAGAAATCGGTTCCTTGGCAATTTTCATTACCTTACGGACCTTCTCCAGCGGCATCTGCAGCTTTTCGGCCAGTTCTTCGGGTGTCGGTTCGCGACCGATTTCGTGCAGCATCTGCCGCCCCGTCCGCACCAGCTTGTTGATCGTCTCGATCATATGCACCGGAATACGGATCGTGCGCGCCTGATCCGCGATTGAGCGGGTGATTGCCTGACGGATCCACCAGGTCGCGTAGGTCGAGAACTTATAACCGCGCCGGTATTCGAATTTATCCACCGCCTTCATCAGGCCGATGTTACCTTCCTGAATAAGATCGAGGAACTGCAGACCGCGGTTGGTGTACTTCTTGGCAATCGAGATCACCAGACGCAGGTTGGCTTCCACCATCTCTTTCTTGGCCTGACGGGCTTCTTTCTCGCCCTTCTGCACCTGCTGCACTATGCGGCGGAATTCTGAAATATCCAGACCGACGTACTGACCGACCTGCGCCATATCGGCGCGCAGTTCTTCGACTTTTTCGGTGGAGCGTTCAATGAACATCTGCCAGCCCCGGCCGGACTTTTCCGCCATACGCTCAAGCCAGTTCGGGTCGAGCTCGTATCCGCGGTACTCGTCAACAAACTCACGCCGGTTGATCCGCGCCTGGTCTGCGAGTTTCACCATCGCGGAATCAATCTGCATGATGCGGCGGTTAATTCCGTAAAGCTGGTCGATCAGCGCCTCAATACGATTGTTATGAAGGTGCAGATCATTGACCAGCAACACAATTTCCGCACGCAGCTTCTGATAAAGCTGCTCGTCGCCTTCGCCGAAACTGCCGTCTTCGTTCAGGGTCGCCGAAATCCGGCTGTCCTGCATTTCGCTCAGTTTGACGTAGTCATCCGCGATGATGTCGAGCGCCTCAAGCACCTGAGGTTTCAGCGCCGCTTCCATGGCCGCAAGGCTCATGTTGGCCTGATCATCCTCATCATCATCGTCATCGGTGACAATCGGATTGCCGTCAGCATCCAGTTCGGGGCTGTCCGCTTCCTTTTTCGGAGAAGTCCCGTCGGCCGAAACCACAGGCTCGTCAACGGCGCCGTCTTCGTCCATCTGATTGCCAAACGTGGCCTCCAGATCGATGACATCGCGCAGCAGAATATCCTCAGACAGGAGTTCATCGCGCCAGATCGTGATCGCCTGAAAGGTCAGAGGGCTTTCGCAAAGCCCGGCGATCATCGTGTTGCGGCCGGCTTCGATCCGTTTGGCGATCGCGATTTCGCCCTCGCGGCTGAGCAGTTCAACCGAACCCATCTCACGCAGATACATCCGCACCGGGTCATCGGTACGGTCCAGCTTCTCGGATGCGCCGCTGGAGACAGCAACTTCGCGCGCGCCGTCGGTGGTTGTCAGTTCGGTGGAGCCTTTGGCTTCCTCGTCCTCGGCTTCCTCATCCTCGATAATATTGATGCCCATTTCAGAGAGCATCGACATCACATCCTCAATCTGCTCCGAACTCACCTGGTCAGGCGGGAGCACTTTGTTGAGCTGGTCGTATGTAATGTAGCCTTTTTCACGGGCCTCGCCGATCATCTTTTTGACGGCGGCCTGGCTCATATCGAGCGAGTGGCCTGCATCCTGGTCATCGGGTTTTGCGTCTTCACTGGTATCTTTGGCGGCCATTCAAAGCTCCTGCATCCGAATCGATTCGCTTATCCGAATCACTAGAGAATCATCTCGTGTTTTGGGTGATTCTTCCACCCGATACACTCAGTTTTCTGACCTTTACGGGTTCAGATATGGTTAATCATGCGGTTTGTGTTGCCGTATTGCCTGCAACAGGGCGTTGAAAGTACTCCGTTCTTCCCGACTGATTCGCACGCCGTTTTCGCCGGTTTCGTATTCCGCTCTGTCTTCCTGCACACTGCGCTGCGCGCGTTCCGCAGCCCGGGCCGCCTCCGATAGTCTCCAGGTCAGTCCTTCGTCCGCTTCGCCGCTCATGTCTTCGGCAGCCTCGCTGATTTCCACATCCAGCCCGCGGGCGCTTTGCAACTTTGCCAGTTCCTCGGCCACGGTCATCCGCGCTTTTTCAACGTCGCCGGGGGACCGGATACAGGGCACGACCGATACGTGGCGCTGCGACAGCAGATTTTCAAGTGCATCAGGGCCAAGGGCCCCTTCTATTTTATCACGCATCCGTGCGGCATTAAGACCGAGGCCCGACAACAGCACCTCGCGCAGGGCCGCATGATCCGGATCGCCACAGCGCATCTGCTCGATCCCGCCTTCGAAATCCTCAATCACCTCCGGGCAGGTCGCCAGCGTAGCCAGTATCACCGCTTCGCGCAGCCGTTCAGTGGCCCGCGGGCCCTGGGCCGACACCAGAAAAGACGCGCGCGAAGAGGAAATCGCCCCTTTTTCGGGCGCGTTCCAGCGGCCATGCCCGCCGGTGCGCGGCTTTTGCTCAGACCTTTTCAGCCGGAAAAGCTGCCAGCGCAGATCCTTGATTTCCTGACCGTAATGGCTGCGGATGGACGGATCTCTGATCAGCATGATCTTTTCGCGCAACGCCTTATCAAGCGCGGCTTTGCGCTCCGGGCTGTCGAAAACCCGGCCTTCCGTTTCACGCTGCCAGAGCAGGCGGACCATCGGCATCGCCGCATCGAGGATTTTCTGCAGCGCCGGCGCTCCCTGCGCGCGCAACAGATCGTCCGGATCCTGACCGTCAGGCATCAGTGCAAAACGCAGCGACTGTCCTGCCTCGAGCAGTGGTAAAGCCAGATCAATCAGTCGCATAGCAGCGCGCAGACCTGCCTGATCACCGTCGAGAGCAATCACCGGCTCGGGCGAGATTCGCCAGAGCATCTGTAACTGGCTCTCGGTAACGGCCGTCCCGAGTGGCGCCACCGCGGCTTCAAACCCTGCCGAGGCAAGCGCGATCACATCCATGTATCCCTCGGCAACAATCAGTTGCTGGCCCTTGCCCGCAGCCGTCCGCGCCGGACCGTGGTTAAAGAGACTACGCCCCTTGTCGAAAAGATCGGTTTCCGGCGAATTGAGGTATTTGGCGTTGTCGTTCGGGTCCATCGCCCGGCCGCCAAAAGCAATGGCCCTGCCCCGCGCGTCCCGGATCGGGAAAATAATCCGCCCGCGAAAGGTGTCATAGGGCTTCCCGCCTTTGGACGAGGGTTTGGCCAGCCCTGCCCCGAGGATCAGATCATCTTCGACATTCTTTTCTTTCAGATGATCCCAGAGACCCTGCCACTGATCCGGCGCAAAGCCGATCTCCCAGCGGTCGAGCGCATCTGCGCGGAGCCCGCGACGCTCCAGATAGGAGCGCGCCTCCGTAGCTGCACCTGTATTGAGTTGCAGTCGGTAATACCGGACTGCCTGTTCCATCACCTCTGCAAGCTGTGTGCGGCGGTCGGCCTTATGTTGCGCCTGCGGATCTCGCTCGGGCATCGGCATACCCGCCTCACGCGCGAGGATCTCGACGGCTTCCATAAAGCCCACGTTCTCGGTTTCGCGCACGAATGAGATCGCGTCACCTTTTGCGTGGCAGCCAAAGCAATAGTAAAACCCCTTCCGGTCATCGACGTGAAAGGAGGCTGATTTTTCCTGATGAAAAGGGCACGGCGCCCACATATCGCCTTTGCCCTGATTGGACTTGCGCGCGTCCCACATGACCTTGCGGCCGACAACCTGTGAGAGGCTCGACCTTGTGCGCAGTTCGTCAAGGAATCCGGGGGGCAGGCTCATACCCCGTTTATCTGCAAGCGCCCGGTCAGAGTCCAGAGTTTGCCCGCACGAAACCGCGAGCGGACGACCGGCAGACCAGTCTGCCGGGTCGCGTCCTTCTGCGTCTGGTCTGAGGGTCAGTTAAGCGACATGCATTGCGCGTATGTCGTGCTGCGCAGGTCGCTTTTACGCAGGTCCCGGCGTTTCTGCTCATAGATGTAGGGTGCTATGACCGGAACCATTACGGCCGTGTAATTCTCCGGCCATGTGGCGATTTTGGCCAGCTCTTCAGGAACATCACGCTCCGCGACACCGTCAAGCCTTGCTTGAACGACCGCTGCCGTCAGGTCCGCCTGATGACCGCAGCTCACTTCTTTTTCGGTTTGTGCAACGGCTGGTACTGCAGTCAGAGCCAGCACGGCAACGAGGGAAAAACGCAACATCATAAAGTCTCCGCTACTAGAGTCCGGACCAGTTTAACGACGTGCCGCGACACCTTCCATAGCTGTTTTCAGCTCGTGCACGAGGGTCTGCGCCATGGCGCGGAACACGAGGATCAGAAAACAGTCCGGCCCTGTGCGGGTGACAGATGCATTCATGTGCATGATCTGAGTGCGGGCCGTGTGACCGGTCTTAAACTGTGCGGCGCGCAGATCGAGCGGAACAAGCCTTGCGAGGGCGTCATCCGACCCGTCACCGCTCAGCGTGACAACAGCCCAGGCATCCGACTGATCGGTCAGGGCCGCGTGCGTCGCCAGGGCCCGATCCGGCGCCGGCCCCGCCAGCAGCGCAACGTCGCGCCCGAACCAGATGGCCCGCACAGCGTCCTGGCCGGTGGTCCTGTTTGGTGCGGGCAGCTTCACCCCGTGCGCCTTTTGCAACGCCGTTGAAAGATCGTCACCGCGCCCGTTATAGGGCGCCACCGAGGTCAGAACCCCGATGTCTGTCTCTTCCAGAGTCAACGTGCCGACGGTCACAGGCAGGAGCCCGGCACAGGCGGACTTTGCAACGAGATCAGCCACGTACGCGCCCTCCTTCAGGATCCACAAAGACCGGCGCACAGATCTCCACGTCAGTCTCAACGCCGCGCACAGCATCCACCAGACGCACAGTTTCGCCCATGCGCTCCGGTCCGCGTGCAATGAAGCCCAGACCGATCATATGACCCAGCGTCGGTGAGAACGCCACCGAAGTGACATAGCCCTGATCGTTGACACGGGTGGCCTCCTTGGCCGTCTCGAAAAGATGCGCGCCGGCGGTCATCTGCCCGCCCGGGGCGACCGGCCTTAGCCCGACCAGTTGCTGACGTCCAGGATCGGTAAGCCCCTCGCGCGCCGCCATCGTCTTGCCTATGCAGTCCTTTTTCGCACTCACCATCCGCGCAAATCCTATATCAAAAGCGGTGGTGCGCCCGTGTATTTCAGCGTGGGTGATATGGCCCTTTTCGATGCGCAGCACGTTAAGCGCTTCCATGCCGTAGGCACCACCCTCCAGGCTCTCCGCGCGGCTGACGAGTTCCCTGAACAGGCTCTCGCCATAACGCGACGGCACGGCGACCTCATAGGCATGCTCGCCCGAGAAAGAGATCCGGAAGAGCCGCCCCGCGACGCCGCAAACCGTCACCGTCCCGCAGGCTATGAACGGCCAGGTGTCATTGTCGACCGGTGATTTCAGCACACCGTTAAGCAACTCGCGCGAGCGCGGCCCCGCCACGGCAAACTGCGCCCACTGCTCAGTGACCGACGTGAACCGCACATCGAGATCGGGGCGCAGCACCTGATGCACAAACTCAAGGTGGCGCATAACGTTGCCCGCCGCTGCCGTGGTGGTCGTCATCACGAAATGCTCCGGTCCGAGGCGTGCGGTGGTGCCGTCGTCCATCACATGGCCATCCTCGCGCAGCATCAGCCCGTAGCGCACACGGCCTTCTTTCAGTGTCGAAAACGTGTTGGTATAGACGAAATCGAGGAACTCCGCAGCCCCCGGCCCCTGCAGGTCGATCTTACCGAGCGTCGAGACATCACAGACGCCCACCGCCTCGCGCACGAACCCCACCTCCCGGTCGCAGGACTGCCGCCACGTCGTCTCACCGCCGCGCGGAAAATAGCCCGGGCGGTACCACAGACCGGCCTCGATCATCGGTGCGCCCATCTCAACGCTGGCGGTGTGCGAGGTGGTAAAACGCTGCGGCGCAAAGCCCGCGCCCTGTGCACCGGCTCCCATTGCCGCAATGGAAACAGGTACATAAGGGGGGCGGAACGTGGTTGTTCCGGTCTCGGGAATGGCGCGCCCGGTGGCATCTGCCAGGACAGCCAGTGCTGCGACATTGGAGTTCTTGCCCTGATCCGGCGCCATGCCTTGTGTGGTGTAGCGCTTCATATGCTCAACCGAGCGGAAATTCTCGCGCGCGGCCTGCTTCACATCCTTGACGGTCACATCATTCTGGAAATCCAGCCAGGCGCGATCCTTGCCCGGAACCGTCCAGAGCGGCGTAATTGAATACGCGCTGTCATCCGCATCGGGCGCTCTGAGGCGCGGCACGCTCATGCCCAGATCTCCGAGCAACCGTTTCGCCGCATCGGCCCCGGCCGACAGACAAGCCGCCGTGCTGAAATCTCCATTGCAGGCACCGGCCGTGAGCATGCCGGGAACGGCACCCTCCTGCGGCACGAAGGCTGCGATGTCCTCTCGCCAGACCGGACGCCCGTTCATGTGACAGGTCATATGCACGGTCGGGTTCCAGCCACCCGACATCGCAAGACAGTCCGCCGCGATAACCTTTTCGCCCGCCGGTCCTTTGACAGTCACCGAACGCAGCGCAAGCCGGCCAGCGGTATCGACCACATGGCTGCCTTTGTACACGGGCCACGAGGCTGACGGCAGTGCGACGTCGGGCCGGCTGTCGATGACGGCGGCGATTTCCACGCCGGCTTCTGCAAGGTCACGCGCGGTGCGGTGCGCATCATCGTTGTTGCCAAAGATCGCAACCTTCTTGCCGGCCGCAACGCCCCAGCGGTTGAGATACGCCCGCACGGCAGAGGCCGTCATGATGCCGGGCCGGTCATTGTTCGGGAAAGCCACCGGGCGCTCGAGCGCGCCGGCGGCCAGCACCGACCGTTTCGCTACGATGCGCCAGAAAGTTTCGCGCGGCGCGCCCTCTGCCGGGGTCGCAAGATGAGAACTGACCCGTTCAAGCGCACCGTAGGTGCCCTGGTCATAGGCGCCGGTCACTGTCGTTCGTGTCATGATCCGCACGTTCGACATGCCATGCAGTTCAGCCACAACACCGGCGGCCCAGTCGCTGCCCGCCATGCCGTCGACTGCCAGGGTTTCGGCATTGAGCCGCCCGCCCGGCAGACTGTCTTCATCCGCCAGAATGATATCTGCGCCGGCGCGTCCCGCAACGAGAGCCGCCATAAGCCCCGCAGGCCCCGCACCGATGATCAGCAGGTCGCAGAACGCCCATGCGCGCTCGTATTTATCTTCATTGTGTGCGCCGCTCAGGCCACCCAGACCTGCCGCACGCCGGATTACCGGCTCGTAAAGCTTTTCCCAGAAGCCATGCGGCCACATGAACGTTTTGTAATAGAAACCCGCGCCAAGGAAGGGATGAACCAGATCATTCAGTTGCATTACGTCAAGTTTCAGCGACGGCCATGCGTTCTGACTGCGCGTCTCCAGACCGTCAAAGACTTCCTGTACAGTAGCCCGCACGTTGGGTTCTGACGCCGCCCCCCGCCCGGTCGTGATCAGCGCATTGGGCTCCTCGCTCCCGGCGGTCAGCACGCCGCGCGGGCGGTGATATTTAAACGAACGCGCCACGAGTTTGCGCCCGGCAGCCAGCAACGCCGAGGCGACCGTGTCGCCCTCGAAAGCCGTGTGCCCGATCTCGTCGAACTGAAACCGGACGGTGCGCCTGCGGTCAATGAGCCCTTTCCCCTCGATCCTCATGCGCGTTCTCCGGCAAGATCGCTGGCGAGTTCCACGTCGCTGATCTCATGAGTGACTGTGTTGCGCGTCACGACAAGCCAGGCACCGCAGCCGCCGTCGTGCTGCCACATGTCGCGCGTCTCACCCGCAGGGTTTTCTCGCAGATGCACGTAATTGTCCCAGGCTTCTGCACCCGCATCAGGTGCAGGACGTCTCATGGCCACGGCCGCCCCCTGGTAATAAAATTCGCGGCGATCGCGTTCGCCGCAGACCGGACAGGTCAGTCGCATATCCTGCCCTCCGAATGAACAACTATATTCAGCCTGCCTTTGGTCATGACTGTCTCCTCAGTGCAGGTTGTGCTGAGAGCCGGTGCCCTCTTCGTCGATGATGCCCCGGCCGGTCCGGTACCGGTCGAGCCTGAAGCCGCGCGCTGTTTCATGTGGCTCGCCCGTCGCCATCAGATGCGCCAGCGCCCAGCCTGAGCCCGGCACCGCCTTAAAGCCCCCGTAGCACCAGCCACAGTCGATAAAGAGCCCTTCGGTATCGGTTTTGTCGATGATCGGGGAGCCGTCGGGTGTCATATCCATGATCCCGCCCCAGGAACGCAGTACCTTTGCCTTGCCGATCATCGGCATCAGCGTCATGCCGGCCTCCATCACATGCTCTTTCATCGGCAGATTGCCGCGTTGCGCATAGGACGCGTAGAAATCAATGTCGCCGCCAAAGACCAGCCCGCCCTTGTCAGACTGGCTGATGTAAAAGTGCCCCATGCCGAAGCTCACCACGTGATCGATGACCGGTTTAAGCCCCTCGGTGACAAAGGCCTGCAGCACGTGGCTCTCGATGGGCAGACGCATACCGGCCATCGCGGCCACCTGCCCTGACCGCCCGGCGACCACAATCGCCACCTTTTTCGCACGGATCGGTCCGCGAGAGGTCTGCACCCCCCGCACTTTGCCGTTTTCGATATCGATGCCCGTAACTTCGCAATTTTGTAACAGATCAACGCCGCGCTGGTCCGCGCCCCGCCCGTAACCCCAGGCCACCGCGTCATGTCGCGCAGAGCCGCCGCGCGGATGCAGCAATCCGCCGTAGATCGGGAAACGCACATTGTCGAAATCCAGATAAGGCAGATGTTTGCGCACGCCCTCCCGGTCGAGCAACACCGCGTCATCCCCCTGGGCGATCATTGAATTGCCGCGCCGCACAAAGGCATCACGCTGCCCGTCGGAGTGGAAAAGATTGATCAGCCCGCGCTGCGAATGCATCACGTTGTAATTCAGGTCTTCCTCCATGCCTTCCCAGAGTTTCAGTGAATGGCTGTAAAATTCTGAGTTGCCTGGCAGGAAGTAGTTCGCACGCACGATCGTGGTGTTCCGCCCCACGTTGCCGCCGCCGATATAGCCCTTTTCAAGAACGGCGACATTCGTGATCCCGTGGTTTTTCGCCAGGTAATAGGCGGTGGAAAGCCCGTGCCCGCCGCCACCGATGATCACCACGTCATATTCGGATTTAGGCTCAGGATCCCGCCAGTGCGGTGCCCAGCCTTTGTTGCCTGTCAGCCCTTCGCGCAACACGCGCAACCCCGAAAACCGCATCCTGATCTCCCCTGACACCGCCCGCGGCGTCACTGTCTCTGCCGGCGACGGTATCAATCGCTGCGCGGACTGCAATGACAGAAACCGACCCGGAAGCGTCGTTTTTTCAATCTGCCCGGATGTGGGACCTTTCGCCGCGCACCCTGCCGGAAGGTGCTGCAAGCGCCCCCGTGCACCGGGCTTCGTGATGCGCAATCTGCGGTTGTCCGCCCCGGACAACCCGCGCTGAAAACTGTCCCTTTTGTGCCATAAATCTGCCGTTATATGCTCAACCCCGACCTGTCAGGTGCGGAGGAAAAATGACCAGCCGCTCCGCCAGCACGCTGAAATAAAGCCTTAATTTGTGAATCATCACCCTGCATGGCAGGACAAAGGACAGCTTTCCTTCGTTCCGGAACAACCTTCGAAAAACGAGGACAATTTTCACAATCCGCCCCATCTAATGCCGCAATCGCGGGGTAGGTTGGTCTATCAAAGACGCAGAGGTGCGTCGTGGAACAAGGCGTCACAAACATGAAAGATAAGCACGACGGCAAACCCGCTACCGCGAAGCTTCGTCGGTTCAGGCGATCAGAGGACGGAACTTTCACCGTGGAAGCTGTTATCTGGTTTCCGATATTCTTCATTCTGCTTGCGATAATCATGAACATTACGATGGTTTTCTACACCGAGTCGCAGATTATGCGGGTGGTTCAGGATGCGAACAGGGCGGTATCGCTGAACCTGATTGAAAACGAGGATGATGCGGAGACGTTCATACAGGAACAGCTGGCATATCTCGACGCCCCTTTCACTGTCGAGACGACGATCACCTCCACCCTTGTGACAACGGTTCTGACCACGCCAGCAACGGAACTCATGCCCTTTAATTTCATGACGAGCGCTTTCAACGGCATCAACGTCGGGGCGCGCGCGCAACACATAATTGAGTACTGATATGAAAACTCTCAGCCATGAAAAGAAAGTCGTAAAATTTGCCACCGAGGAAAGTGGTGCTGTTACACCGCTGGCAATATTCTTTTGTCTGATCTTTATTGTGATGGGCGGACTCGCGGTTGATTACAACAAAGCAGTGTCCGAACGCTCACGTCTTCAGATCGCCGCAGACTCGGCTGCACACGCAGCTCTATACACGCGCGAGCTTGAAAGTGTGGATGATTCCGTCCAGGCGGCGCTTTCAACCATCAATGGCATGCTTCCCGATATGGCCTTTGGAAACGGCATCCTGTCGTCGGACGTAGAATTCGGCGTCTGGGATGCAGACACGCGTCAGTTTTCAGTGGACGCCAGCTCGCGCTCCGCCGCGCGGGTCTTTGCTGAAATGACGCCTGAGCGTCAGAACGCATCGCGTACCATTCTGCTGAGTATGATCGGGATGGACACAATGAACGTCGGGACAAGCGCAATCTATGCCAGCTACTTCCCGGCCTGCTTCCGCGAAGGCTTCGTTGCGGAGGATGTTGTCGATATCCAGAGCGGTAACTCATACCTTGACGGCTTCTGCATTCACTCGAATACCTATGTGAGCCTGAACTCAAACAACTTCTTTGAGCCGGGCACCGTTGTCTCAATGCCCGATCTGGAAAAGCTGGATATCCCTCAATCGGGTATGGACTCCAATGAGGGTCTTGACGCGGCACTGCGCGCCGGCAAGTACCGCCAGAAACTTCTCAGACGTCTGCCACAACGCCTTGCTGATCTGAAATCCAACGATGTTCTTGATGTTGACAATAATCTCACAGCCGAGGCGAGGATGGCCACGCTGACCTATCCCCCGCTGGTCCTTCCGGTCACGCTTCTGCCCGGCCGGAAAGTTGATCCGACAGTATTTGCGGTTCCCGCGATCTACCACCTGACCTGCA